>JAIYAA010000142.1 GCA_027489295.1 Sphingomonadales bacterium
ACCAAGCCGCGGTTAACCGAGGGAAATCGATGAATAAGACGCAAAGGAAGTTGCGCGCGGGCGTAGCCCTGCACGCGCTCGCGCTCGTTGGCGCCAGCGCCGCAATGCTCTCCGCGACCACGCCAGCGCACGCGCAGGATTATACGTCGGGCGCCATCCAGGGGACGGTGACGGATCAGAGCGGGGCGCCCGTTTCGGGTGCGACCGTTACCGTGACGTCCACCGCCCAGGGCTCGGTACGTACCGCGACCACGAGCAGTTCGGGTTCGGTTCGCATCAACAACCTGCCGGTAGGTACCTACAACGTCGTCGTCGAAGTCGACGGCAAGCCGGGTTGGCGCGCAGACGGTGTCAGCATCCTTGCGTCGCAGACCGTGGCGCTGAATATCGCGCTGTCGTCGACCGAAGAGATTGTCGTTACCGGCTCCGCCGCAACCCGCGCCTTCACGGGTACGACGACCGGCATCAACGTCGACGTTGCCGACTTCATCAAGACCAACCCGCTCGGCCGCGACCTCACCTCTGTCATCCTGCTGGCGCCGGGCACGTCGCGCGGTGACTCGGCCTTTGGCAACCTCGCGTCCATCGGCGGTTCGTCGGTGGCGGAAAACGCCTATTATATCAACGGCCTGAACACCACGAACTTTGACAACTATCTGGGTTCGGCTTCGGTGCCGTTCTATTTCTATCGTAACGTCGAAGTGAAGGCTGGCGGCTATCCGGCTGAGTTCGGCCGTGCGACCGGCGGCATCGTCAACGCGGTAACCAAGTCGGGCTCGAACGAGTTCACCGCCGCCGTGCACATCGACTGGTCGCCGAACTTCCTGCGTTCGCGCGGTAAGGACCTGCTGTCGTGGGACGGCAGCAAGTACGTCAAGAGCACCAGCCGCGCCGACGACAAGGCGGATACCTATATTGCCGCGCTCGAGGCCGGCGGCCCGATCATCAAGGATCGCCTGTTCGTCTATGGCCTGGTGCAGTTCCAGCGCAGCACCAGCCTGAGCAACGCGCCGATCAGCAACGTCGCCTATTCCTACAAGAATGACGATCCGTTCTGGGGCGCAAAGATCGACGCCTATCCGATCGACAACCACCATCTCGAATTCACGATCTTCGACACGCGCAACACCCAGTCGCGCGCCGATCTCGCCTATTCGAACGCCAGCGGCCAGGCGGTCTATGGCGGCGCGTCCACGGTGACGGATACCTATGGCGGCGGCCTGAACTATGTCGGCAAGTATACCGGCCAGTTCACCGACTGGCTGACGCTGTCGGCTGCCTATGGTCGTGTGCGCGACCGCGGCGACTCGATTGCGACCGCGGGCGATACGACCTCGCCGGTGTTCATCAACTCGTCGGGTGCTACGACCTACGGCGTCGCCAATGGCGGCTACTTTACCGGCCAGCGCAACGCCTCGATCGTCACGCCGTACAACACCCAGCGCCTGTTCTATCGCGCTGACGCCGACCTGCTGTTCAGCATCCTCGGCGATCACCATGTCCGCTTCGGCTATGACCAGGAAAACAACACCCTGGCGCATACCACGGTGCGCAGCGGTGGCAGTGTGCTGAATGCTGCCGGGTTCATCACGCCGGATGCCTTCAACGCCAACACGGGCAACGCAGGTCTTCAGCTGATCGCACGTGCAGCCGATGCGCAGGGCCCGATCGTCGAGCTGAACTATTACAACACCGGCGGCGTCTTCAAGGCACGCAACCGCGCGTTCTACATCCAGGACGAGTGGAAGGTGAACGATCGTCTGACGATCAATTTCGGTGCGCGTCGGGACGACTTCCGCGTCAACAAGCCCGACGGCTCGCCGTTCGGCAATCTCAGCGGAAACTATTCGCCGCGTGTCGGCGCGACGTACAATCTGTGGGGCGACAAGTCCGGCAAGATCTACGGCTCGTTTGGCACCTACTTCCTGCCGTTCGCCAGCAATACGGCGTTCCGCCAGGGTGGCCGCGAATATTACTTCCGCGAGCGTTGGCATTTCAGCGGCGTCGACTCGAAGGGTCTGCCGATCCTGACCACCCAAGTCACCAATCAGGGTACGTACGCGACGGCGTGCCCGTTCAAGCTCACCCCGAAGTCGAGCGGCCAGAACTGTGCCGTCACGGGCACGGGTGAAGTGCTGGATACCACGGCAGGCATTGCGGCGAACCTCAAGGCGACCAAGGAAACCGAATGGATCCTCGGCTATGAGCAGCAGCTCGGCCGTTGGAGCGTGGGCCTTTCCTATACCCACCGCACCCTCAACAACACCGCCGAGGACGTCGCGATCGACGCCGCCGTGAACGCCTACTGCACCGCGAACGGCATTTCGGGCTGCGCCAAGATCTGGACCGGGTATCGCCAGTATGTGATCATGAACCCGGGCTCGGACCTGACCGTCAACCTGGCGGGTCTGGACAAGCGCCAGGTGACCCTCACCGCGGCGCAGCTCGGTTATCCGAAGGCAAAGCGTACCTACGACGCGGTGGACCTGACCTTCCGTCGCAAGTGGGACGGCAACTACTCGGTGGGCGGCAGCTACACCTGGTCGAAGAGCCTGGGTAACTCGGAAGGCTTTGTGCAGTCCGACTTTGGCCAGAGCGACGCCGGCATCACGCAGGACTTCGACCAGCCAGGCTTCACCCAGTATGCCTATGGCAATCTGCCGAACGACGTTCGTCACCGGTTCAAGGTGTGGGGCAGCGTCGCGCTTTCGGACGCCTTCTCGGTCGGTTCGAACATCACTGTGCAGTCGCCGCGTTCGCTGAGCTGCTTCGGCTACCACCCGACCGATCTGTTCGCCGACGGCTATGGTGCAGCCTCGCACTATTGCAACGGCCAGCCGAGCCCCCGCGGGTCGGCGCAGAAGGGCCAATGGAACCAGAGCATCGATCTGTCGCTGCGATACAACGTCAAGTTCGGCGAACGCACCGTCACCCTGCGTGGCGACGTGTTCAACCTGCTGA
The DNA here is from genome assembly GCA_027489295.1 of Sphingomonadales bacterium. The sequence continues at coordinate 2,962 of JAIYAA010000142.1, forward strand.
ACTCGCAGGCGATCCAGAAGCGCAACGAGATCGGCGATCTCGATGTGGTGACCGACGATACGACGGGCCTGCCGACCAGCTACATCAAGAACCCGAGCTACGGGCTGCCGACGTCGTACCAGTCGCCGCGCTACGTGCGCCTGGGCCTCGACATCGCGTTCTGATCCAAACGTAGTTCGAAAAAGGAGAGAGGCGGGGCATGCCCCGCCTCTCTTTTTTCAACCCACGCTGAGCGCCAGCGCGCCGTCGCCTTCGTCGACATGGACGGTCGATCCGTCCTTCACTTCCCCGCGCAGGATCAGGTCCGCCAGCGGATCCTGCAGGTACTTCTGCACCGCCCGCTTGAGCGGCCGCGCGCCATAGACCGGATCATAGCCCACCCGGCCTAGCCACTCGCGCGCCGCCGGGGTGAGGTCGATCGTCACCTTGCGGTCCTTGAGCAGCTTGCCCACCCGGCCGACCTGGATGTCGACGATCGGCGCCATATGGTCCGCGCCCAGCCGGTGGAACAGGATGATCTCGTCCAGTCGGTTGAGGAATTCGGGGCGGAAATGCGCTCGCACCACATCCATCACCTGCGGCTCGACCTCTTCCACCGGCTGGCCATCGGCCAGGTTGGTGAGGAACTGGCTGCCCAGGTTCGACGTCAGGATCACGATCGTGTTCGAGAAGTCGACCGTGCGGCCCTGGCCGTCGGTCAGGCGACCGTCGTCCAGCACCTGGAGGAGGATGTTGAACACGTCGCCATGCGCCTTCTCCACCTCGTCGAACAGCACCACCTGATAGGGGCGCCGGCGAACCGCTTCGGTGAGCACGCCGCCTTCCTCGTAACCGACATAGCCCGGAGGCGCGCCGATCAGCCGCGCGACCGCGTGCTTCTCCATGAACTCGCTCATGTCGATGCGCACCATCGCGTTGGGATCGTCGAAGAGGAACTCGGCGAGCGCCTTGGTCAGCTCGGTCTTGCCGACACCCGTCGGGCCGAGGAAGAGGAACGAGCCCAAAGGCCGGTTCGGATCCTGCAGCCCCGCGCGGCTGCGGCGGACGGCGGTCGAGACCGCCTTCACCGCATCGGCCTGGCCGATCACGCGGCGCCCAAGCTGCTGTTCCATCTGGAGCAGCTTCTCGCGCTCGCCTTCCAGCATCCGCTCCATCGGGATGCCGGTCCAGCGCGCGACCACCCCGGCGATGTCGTCGGCGGTCACTTCCTCGCGCAGCATCGCGCCCTTGGTGACGCTCTGCGCCTCGTCGAGCTGGCGGGTGAGCTGCGGGATCACGCCATAGGAAAGCTCGCCGGCGCGCGCGAGGTCGCCGCCACGCTGCGCCTGTTCCAGCTCCAGCCGCGCCTGGTCGAGCTGGCCCTTGAGCACCGCCTCGGCGTTGATCTTGTCCTTCTCCGCCTGCCAGCGGGTGGTCAGCTCGGCCGATTGCTGCTCGAGATTGGCGAGGTCTTCCTCCAGCGTGGCGAGCCGATCGCGCGAGGCCGCGTCGGTCTCGCGCTTCAGCGCCTCGCGCTCGATCTTGAGCTGGATGATCCGCCGGTCGAGCGACTCGATCTCCTCGGGCTTGCTCTCCACCTCCATGCGGATCCGGCTCGCGGCCTCGTCCATCAGGTCGATCGCCTTGTCGGGCAGGAAGCGGTCGGCGATGTAGCGGTTGGAGAGCGTCGCCGCGGCGACGATCGCCGCATCGGTGATCCGCACGCCGTGGTGCAGCTCATACTTTTCCTTGAGCCCGCGCAGGATCGAGATCGTGTCCTCGACCGTCGGCTCGCCGACGAACACCGGCTGGAACCGCCGCTGGAGCGCGGGGTCCTTCTCGACATGCTTCTGATACTCGTCGAGCGTGGTCGCGCCGATGCAGTGCAGCTCGCCGCGGGCGAGCGCGGGCTTGAGCAGGTTGCCGGCGTCCATCGCGCCCTCGGCCTTGCCCGCGCCGATCAGCGTGTGCATCTCGTCGATGAATAGCACGACATGGCCCTCGGCTGCCTTCACCTCGTCGAGCACACCCTTCAACCGCTCCTCGAACTCGCCGCGATACTTCGCGCCGGCGATCAGCGACCCCATGTCGAGGGCCATCAGCGTTCGGTCCTTCAGCGTATCGGGCACGTCGCCATTGGCGATGCGCAGCGCGAGGCCCTCCGCGATCGCGGTCTTGCCGACGCCGGGTTCGCCGATCAGCACCGGATTGTTCTTGGTGCGGCGGGCGAGAATCTGGATGGTGCGGCGGATTTCCTCGTCGCGGCCGATCACCGGATCGAGTTTGCCCGCACGCGCCGCCTCGGTCAGGTCGCGAGCGAACTTCTTGAGCGCGTCATAGCGGTCCTCGGCCGAGGAGGTGTCGGCGGTACGGCCGCCGCGCATGCCGTTGATCGCGGTGTTGAGCGCCTCGGGCTTTGCGTTCGCGGCCTGCAGCGCCTTGCCGGCAGCGGTGTTGAGGCTCAGCGCGAGCGCCACCAGCAGCCGCTCGACGGTGACATAGCTGTCGCCGGACTTCTGCGCGATCGTCTCGGCCTGGTCGAGTACGCGGACCAGGTCGTTGTCGAGCCCGGGGGTATGCTGCGCGCCCGAGCCGCTGACGGACGGGATCTTCGACAGCGCCAGGTCGGTCTCGCTCAGCGCGCGCTTGGCGTCGCCGCCCGCCGCCTGGATCAGGCCGCTCGCCATGCCCTGCTCGTCCTCGAGCAGCGCCTTGAGGAGATGTTCGGGGCTGATCCGTTGATGGTTCATACGGATCGCCACGGTCTGCGCCGATTGCAGGAAGCCCTTGGCGCGGTCGGTGAATTTCTCGAGGTTCATGCCTGATCCCTGTTCGAATGTGACCAGCAGATAGTGTTGCAAATCAGCAACACAAGAGGGGGCTCTTGCGTGCCTTGCGATCCCTGCACCCGCGAAGGAATACCGGAAATGCGGAGTTTTCCGAGCTTTAACCGCGGCGTCACCGAAATGTCGCGCAAGCGCCCCCATTCTGCAATCGGAACAGCCCGATGTTGCAACGCAGCGCGCGTAGCGGCCGCAAAGCACGGGGCGAGGGGTCCGGTGCTTTCCCAAGGGGATTCATGCGCATGCGCATCCGTATGCTTGCCGCCGGCCTGCTCGCCGGCACGTCGCTCTTCACCGCCGGCGCCGCCTTCGCGCAAACCGCACCCGCCGCCGCCCTGGTCGACGACACCGCCCCGCAGAGCGGCGGCGACGAGATCGTGGTGATCGGCAAGGGCGAAACCCGCCAGATCCAGACCCTCACCCAGAGCGACATCGCGCTGCTCGCCCCGGGCACCAGCCCGCTCAAGGCGATCGAAAAGCTGCCGGGCGTGAATTTCCAGGGTGCGGACCCGTTCGGTTCCTATGAATGGGCCGGCCGTATCTCGATCCGCAGCTTCAACCAGAACCAGCTCGGCTATACGCTGGACGGCATCCCGCTCGGCGATGCCAGCTACGGCAACGTCAACGGCCTGCACATCAGCCGTGCGATCATCAGCGAGAACATCGCCGAGACGCGCGTCTCGCAGGGGTCGGGCTCGATCGACACCCAGGCGACCAACAACCTCGGCGGCACGCTCGAATTCCTGTCGAGCGATCCCAAGGAGAAGCTGGGCATCGACGTGAACGCCACCGGCGGCAGCAACAGCTTCTGGCGCGTGTTCGGCCGGCTCGACTTCGGCGAGCTGACCCCGGGCGGCACCCGCGCCTATTTGTCGTACCTCCACTCCGATACCGACAAGTGGAAGGGCTGGGGCGCGCAGCGCGTCAACCAGGTCAACGGCAAGATCGTCACCCCGCTGAGCCCGGACCTGCGCGCGGTGGGCACGTTCGACTTCTCCGATCGTCGCGAGAACGACTATCAGGACATGTCGCTCGATATGATCAAGCGTCTGGGCTACAACTGGGACAATATCTCGAACGATTACGCCAAGGCGATCCTGGTTTCGGATATTGGCGCGAACAACGGCTATACCGGCCTGACGCCGACCAACCCCGGCGCCGGCAAGGTCTATCCCGCGCCCTTCGCCAATCCGGACGACGCCTATTACAACGCCGCCGGCCTGCGCCGCGACTATCTGGCCTCGGCGGGGATCGAGACGACCGGCGGCTCGGCGGTGCATGGCGTGCTGAAGGGATATTTCCACAACAATCACGGCCAAGGCCTGTGGTATACGCCCTATGTCGCCTCGCCCAACGGCGTGCCGATGTCGCTGCGCACCACCGAATATGACATCCGCCGCGGCGGCGTGTTCGGCAATGTCGGCACCAAGATCGGCAGCAACGACATCACCGTGGGTGGCTGGTACGAGCGGAACAATTTCCGCCAGGCGCGCCGCTTCTATGCGCTGTCCAGCCGCACCGATCCGGGCCGCGACAGCCTGGACTTCCAGAGCAACCCGTTCTTCACCCAGTGGTACTGGCGCTATCAGACCGACACCGTCCAATATTATGTGCAGGACAAGATCGACCTCGGCGCGCTGACCGCCAATCTGGGCTGGAAGGGCTTCGCGGTCACCAACCGCGCGACGCCGATCGTCGGCGGTGGTCTGGCCGGCGGCAAGATCAAGGTGACCGACTGGTTCCAGCCGCATGCCGGCCTGAACTATCGCGTGACCCAGAATGCCGAGCTGTTCGCCGGCTTCACCCAAGTCACCCGCGCCTTCGTCTCCGCGGCGACCAGCGGCCCGTTCGCGACGACCCAGGCCGGCTTCAACGCGCTCAACGGCGGTTCGACGAAGCTGAAGCCGGAAGCGTCGGACACCTATGAGGTGGGCGGCCGGTTCCGCTCGGGCATCTTCACCGGCTCGCTCGCGGGATATTACGTCAACTTCCGCAACCGCCTGCTGGCGGTGACGACCAGCGCCGGCATCGTCGGCAACCCCGCAATCCTGCAGAATGTCGGCGACGTCCGCTCGGTCGGCTTCGAGGCAACCGGCGACGTGCGCCTGCCGATGGGCTTCGGTCTGTTCGGCTCGTACAGCTACAACGACTCGACCTATCG
>JAIYAA010000368.1 GCA_027489295.1 Sphingomonadales bacterium
CGTTCGTCGACTCCAGGAACGAGGAGATTCGTATGATGAAGAAGCACCTGTTAATCCTGGGCGTTACTCCCATGCTCACTCTCGCCGCCTGTGGCGGCGGCGGCAACGACAGCGCGAGCGTCATGGATAACGGCAGCAGCGTCACCAACCTCCCGTCCGGCGAGGCGATGGGCGATAATATGGGCGCGATGAACGGGATGGCAGACAATGCCATGGCCGCCGCGCCGATGTCGGGCCAGGCCTTTGCCGACACCCTGGCCGCCAGCGACACCTACGAGATCGCCGCCGGCCAGCTCGCCCAGCAAAAGGCGACGACCAAGGGGCTAAAGGACTTCGGCAAGGAAATGGTGGACGACCACACCAAGTCGACCGACAAGCTCAAAACGGCCGCCGCCAAGGCAAGCCCCGCGATCACCCCGGTGGCGACCATGACCGACGAGCAGACCGCCAACCTGAAGACGCTGCAGTCCGCCACCGGCACCGATTTCGATTCCGCCTATACGAGCCAGCAGGTGACCGCGCACGAGAAGGCACTGGCCGCTCTGCGCGCCTATGCCGGCGCCGGCGACGTGCCGCCGCTGCGCGACCTTGCCCGCGATGCGCAGGACATGGTCTCGAAGCACTACGACCAGATCAAGGGAATGTGAGTCCCCGGGGGAGTGGCCTAGGCCGCTTCCCCGCTTGCCTCGATCAGCACCGGCACGACTCCTGTGCCGCTGCCCAGATGCTTCAGGCGGCCGTCGATATGGCCGCCCTGCTCGACCATGATGGTTTCATATTCCACGTCGCCGGTAATCCGCGCGGTCCGCTCGACCGTGAGCTGGCGTGCGCGCACCGATCCTTCGATCGCGCCCGCCAACCGCGCCTCATCAGCCTCGACTCGGCCGAAGATCTGGCTTTCCGCGCCCTGGACGAGATTGCCGCCGCGCACGTCCCCCTCGATGCGGCCGTCGATGTGCAGGTCCGAGGTCGCCGTGACGTTGCCGGTGATCACGATATCCGCGCCGAGCACGGAGAACTGCCCGCGCCGGGCGCTCGCCTGGCGCTCGCTCCCGTTCGACGTGCTGCGTTCCTCGCGATTCCGGTTGCCGTTGAACATGCCCGCCCCACCCCTGATGCTGGTCGATTCCGAAAGGATCGGCTAGCACAGCTTGGCCCGCGCGGCAGCCCCCGCGTCTCGCGGCCGGCGGAGTTGACCGGAAGGCCGCGCATCGATATAGGCCGCCCGGTTCCGGGTAGGGCGATTCCTGCCCTGGGTACAAGAGCTGAACGTTGCTGGAGACGCAATCGCCCGGGGGGCTGAACGCCGCCGGGGCTTTTTCGTATTCTGTCCAACAGGGCTCCAGCAAAGTAACCATCTGAAAGGTGAAGGGCTTCATGCCGACGATTAACCAGCTGGTCCGCAAGGGCCGCGAACCGCAGAAGGCCAAGTCCAAGGTCCCTGCGATGGAACAGAACCCGCAGAAGCGCGGTGTCTGCACCCGCGTGTACACGACGACCCCGAAGAAGCCGAACTCGGCACTCCGCAAGGTTGCGAAGGTTCGCCTGACCAACAGCCGCGAAGTCATCAGCTACATTCCGGGTGAAGGCCACAACCTGCAGGAGCACTCGGTTGTGCTCATCCGCGGCGGCCGTGTGCGCGATCTTCCCGGCGTCCGCTACCACGTCCTTCGCGGCGTGCTCGATACGCAGGGCGTCAAGGATCGTAAGCAGAGCCGTTCGAAGTACGGCGCGAAGCGTCCGAAGTAATCAGGCCATAGTAAGCCCCGGACGTGTTCCGGATCGGCTGAAGATCAGAAGGAATTATGTGAGATGGCACGTCGTCGTCGTCCCGAAAAGCGGGAAATCCTGCCCGATCCCGTCTATGGTGATCAGGTTCTGTCGAAGTTCATGAACTCGGTCATGCTGGATGGTAAGAAGGCAGTCGCGGAAGCGATCGTCTATGGCGCCCTCCAGACCGTCGAGCAGCGCGCCAAGCGCGAGCCGATCGGCGTGTTCCATGACGCGCTGAACAACGTGAAGCCCGGCATCGAAGTCCGCAGCCGCCGCGTCGGCGGTGCGACCTACCAGGTTCCGGTCGAAGTTCGTCCGGAGCGTGCGCAGGCGCTTGCGATCCGCTGGCTGATCACCTCGGCCCGCAACCGCAGCGAGCACACCATGGCCGCCCGTCTCTCGGGTGAGCTGATGGATGCGGCGAACAACCGCGGCAACGCGGTGAAGAAGCGCGAAGACACCCACCGTATGGCAGAAGCGAACCGCGCCTTCAGCCACTACCGCTGGTAATCGCTGCCTCTACCGGCACCTACTCATGGACGCAGGCCAGTGAATGCGATAATTGCGCTGCAACATGGCCTGCGCAATTGGGGGTTTGGTGATGGCTTATTTGACTGAAATGGATGCCAAGACGGGTTTCGTGGATGCAGAGGCGGCGCGCGACAAGGGCGCCGAGCTGCACGAAACCTATGCGGCCGGGGATCCGTTTCCGCACATCATGATCGATGATTTCCTCCCGGAAGACATCATCCGCATGTGCGTTACGGAATTCGAAAGTTCGCGGCACGACGGCCAGACCGTCTACAACCGCGAGCAGGAGCGTCTGAAGCGGGAATTCCGCCCGGACGAGATGACCCCGTTGGCGCGAACGCTGTTCTACAGCTTCAATTCGCGCCCGTTCATTCGCGTGATCGAGAATATCACGGGTATCAAAGGCCTGATTCCAGACCCCTATTTCATGGGTGGTGGCTTCCACGAGATTTCGAACGGCGGCCATCTGTCGATCCATGCCGACTTCAACCATCACAAGCTGATGGACGTTGAACGGCGGGTAAACGTGCTTATCTACCTCAACGAGGACTGGAAGCCGGAATATGGCGGCCAGCTGGAGTTGTGGGACAACGATATGAAGGGCTGTGTCCAGTCGATCGTCCCCATGATCAACCGCTGCGTCATGTTCAACACGACGTCGTTCAGCAATCATGGCAACCCGCAGCCGGTCAATCACCCGGCCGGGATCACCCGGAAGTCGATCGCGCTGTATTACTACACCGCGACCTGGACGGGCGATAAGCGCGGCCACACCACCCAGTTCCGGGCCCGCCCGGGTACCGAGGACAAGGTGGACTGGGCGGTGCGCCGGAACGAACTGCTCGACGACTTCCTGCCCCCCATTCTCCGCCGTGGCCTGTCCAAGGTTCGGGGCGGTGGTCGGCAGCCGGCGGAGCCGGTGGAATAAGAACTGGATCGGGCGGGGCCATCCCCGCCCGCGTTCAGGGGAAAAGGGAACTGCAACGGGCGTCTTCTCACCATGAGAGGCGCGCCATTTTTTTAACTTGTATAGGGGTTGAAGTATCATGGCGCGCAGCCATCCGCTCGAACGCTACCGCAATATCGGCATCATGGCGCACATCGATGCCGGCAAGACCACGACGACCGAACGTATCCTCTACTACACCGGCAAGTCCTACAAGATCGGCGAAGTGCACGAAGGCACCGCGACGATGGACTGGATGGAGCAGGAGCAGGAGCGCGGCATCACGATCACCTCCGCTGCAACCACGTGCAAGTGGCGCGCTGCAGAGGGCAAGGGCGAAGAGCACCTGATCAACATCATCGACACCCCCGGGCACGTCGACTTCACGATCGAAGTCGAGCGTTCGCTGCGCGTGCTCGACGGTGCGGTCGCTTGCTTCGACGGCGTGGCCGGCGTTGAGCCGCAGTCGGAAACCGTGTGGCGCCAGGCCGACAAGTACGGCGTGCCGCGCATGTGCTTCGTCAACAAGCTGGATCGCACAGGCGCCGACTTCTATTTCTGCGTCAACTCGATCATCGATCGCCTCGGCGCGCGTCCGGCGGTGCTGTATCTGCCGATCGGCATCGAGGGCGGCTTCAAGGGTCTCGTCGACCTGGTCGAGAACCGCGCGATCATCTGGCTCGAAGAGAGCCTGGGCGCGAAGTTCGAATATCAGCCGATCCCCGAGGATCTGGTCGAGAAGGCAGCGAAGTATCGCAGCGACCTGATCGAGATGGCCGTCGAGCTCGACGATGCGCTGATGGAAGCGTATCTCGAGGGCAACGAGCCGAGCGTCGCCGACCTCAAGAAGCTGATCCGCAAGGGTACGCTCGAGATGGCGTTCGTCCCGGTCGTGTGCGGTTCGGCGTTCAAGAACAAGGGCGTGCAGCCCCTGCTCGACGCCGTGGTCGACTATCTGCCGTCGCCGCTCGACGTTCCCGCGATTCAGGGTCTGAAGCTCGACGGCGTGACGCCGGACGAGCGTCCGTCGTCGGACGAGATTCCGTTCTCGGCGCTGGCGTTCAAGATCATGAACGATCCCTTCGTCGGCACGCTGACCTTCGCGCGCATCTATTCGGGCAAGCTCGAAGCGGCCACCACCGTGATGAACTCGGTGAAGGACAAGAAGGAAAAGGTTGGCCGCATGCTGCTGATGCATGCGAACAGCCGCGAGGACATCCAAGAAGCGTTCGCGGGCGACATCGTCGCGCTGGCGGGCCTGAAGGATACCACGACCGGTGACACGCTCTGCGCGCAGAATGCTCCGATCATCCTCGAGCGGATGGAATTCCCCGAGCCCGTGATCGAGCTGTCGGTGGAGCCGAAGACCAAGGCGGACCAGGAAAAGATGGGCGTCGCGCTCAATCGTCTTGCCCGCGAGGACCCCTCGTTCCGCGTCACCTCGGATTCCGAGAGCGGCCAGACCATCATCAAGGGCATGGGCGAGCTCCATCTCGAGATCCTGGTCGACCGCATGCGTCGCGAGTTCAAGGTCGAGGCCAATGTCGGCGCGCCGCAGGTGGCGTATCGCGAATATCTCGCGAAGCCGGTCGATATCGACTACACGCACAAGAAGCAGTCGGGCGGCACCGGCCAGTTCGGTCGCGTCAAGGTCAAGCTGACGCCGGGCGAGCGTGGTTCGGGCTTCGTCTTCAAGGACGAGATCAAGGGCGGTAACATTCCGAAGGAATATATCCCCGCGATCGAAAAGGGCTTCCGCGAGACGGCCGCTACGGGTTCGCTGGTCGGCTTCCCGATCATCGACTTCGAAGTGCTGCTGTACGACGGTGCGTACCACGACGTCGACTCGTCGGCGCTGGCCTTCGAAATCACCGCCCGCGCAGCGATGCGTGAAGCGGCCCAGAAGTCCGGCATCAAGCTGCTGGAGCCGATCATGAAGGTCGAAGTCGTCACCCCGGAGGACTATCTGGGCGACGTCATCGGCGACATGAACAGCCGTCGTGGCCAGATCCAGGGCACGGACACCCGCGGTAACGCGCAGGCCGTCACTGCCATGGTGCCGCTGGCGAACATGTTTGGCTATGTGAACGCGTTGCGCTCGTTCACCCAGGGCCGTGCGCAGTACACGATGCAGTTCTCGCACTACGACGAAGTGCCCGCCAACGTCGCCGACGAAGTGAAGGCAAAGCTGGCGTAATCGGAAAACAGCCGCTATGGGGCCGCGTTCTCGCGAGTCCCCATGGTGGCACGGGAAATTGAATCAGAAGGTAGGAAGACAATGGCGAAGGCAAAGTTCGATCGGAGCAAACCGCACCTCAACATCGGCACCATCGGTCACGTCGACCATGGCAAGACGTCGCTGACGGCTGCGATCACGAAGATCCTCGCGGAAAACGTTGCGGGTAACGCTGCGGTCGATTTCGCGAACATCGACAAGGCGCCGGAAGAGCGCGAGCGCGGTATCACCATCTCGACCGCGCACGTCGAGTATGAGACCAACAGCCGCCACTACGCGCACGTCGATTGCCCGGGTCACGCCGACTATGTGAAGAACATGATCACCGGCGCGGCGCAGATGGACGGCGCGATCCTGGTGGTGGCCGCGACCGACGGTCCGATGCCGCAGACCAAGGAGCACATCCTGCTCGCCCGTCAGGTCGGCGTGCCGACCATGGTCGTGTTCCTCAACAAGGTCGACCTGGTCGACGACGAGGAAATCCTCGAGCTCGTCGAGATGGAAATCCGCGAAGAGCTGTCGCGTCGTGAGTTCGACGGCGACAACATTCCGATCATCCGTGGTTCGGCAACCGCCGCCCTCTCGGGTTCGGACGACAAGCTCGGCAAGGAAGCGATCCTGGCCCTCATGGCAGCGGTCGACGAGTCGATTCCGCAGCCGGAGCGTCCGCTCGACAAGCCGTTCATGATGCCGATCGAAGACGTGTTCTCGATCTCGGGTCGCGGCACCGTGGTGACCGGCCGTGTCGAAACCGGCATCATCAAGGTTGGTGAGGAAGTCGAGATCGTCGGCATCCACGACACCCGCAAGACCGTCGTGACCGGCGTGGAAATGTTCCGCAAGCTGCTCGACCAGGGCCAGGCCGGCGACAACGTCGGTGCGCTGCTGCGCGGCGTCGCTCGCGACGAGGTGGAGCGTGGTCAGGTTCTGGCGAAGCCGGGCTCGATCAAGCCGCACACCGAGTTCAAGTCGGAAGTGTACGTCCTGTCGAAGGACGAGGGTGGCCGTCACACGCCGTTCTTCGCGAACTATCGTCCGCAGTTCTACTTCCGTACCACGGACGTGACCGGCACCGTCGAGCTGCCCGAGGGCACCGAAATGGTGATGCCGGGCGACAACATCGCCCTCGGCATCAAGCTGATCGCACCGATCGCTATGGACGTCGGCCAGCGCTTCACCATCCGTGAGGGCGGTCGTACCGTCGGCGCGGGCGTGGTTGCCTCGATCGACAAGTAAGCATTTGCCGGCTCCGGCCGGCAGGTGACGAAAAAAAGCAGCCGCCCGGCACTCGAAATTGAGTGTCGGGCGGTTGCCTTTTTATGGAAGGGCCGTTAAAGGCGCGCCCTTCGGTTTTAGAGTTCAACAGCAAGAGGCGGCCATCCAGCCGCCGTTCCGGACCAACCGGCGCCTCCCGATCCGCTGCTTCAGCGGGCAGGGCAGGGGGCCGGGGCTTTCCCCGGAGTGGCATTGGGTGCGCAGCCCCGCTCTTTCGCATCGGTAGGACCATGGAAACGCAGAATATCCGCATTCGCCTCAAGGCGTTCGATCACCGCGTGCTCGATCAGGCTGCCGGCGACATTGCCGACACCGCCCGCCGTACCGGCGCACTCATCCGTGGCCCCATCCCGCTCCCGACTCACATCGACAAGTTCACGGTCAACCGTGGCCCGCACATCGATAAGAAGTCGCGCGAGCAGTTCGAGACCCGCACCTACAAGCGCATGCTCGACATCGTGCAGCCGACCCCGCAGACCGTGGACGCGCTCATGAAGCTCGACCTGGCCGCTGGCGTCGACGTCGAGATCAAGCTGGCCTGAGCCGGCTGCCGCCCCCGCGCTTCGCGGGGGCTTTTGGCGTTCACCCTTTAATGCGGTGGACATGGAAGCGTAGCTGACGTAAAGGCGCCGCTTCCTCGAGATTCGCGGCTCCGTCATTGGAGTCGCCATCCTCCTCGACCGGATCGTTCCCCGATCCAACGCAAGGAGTGGCGGGCCGGAACCGGCTCGCAGCGACAAGGGATACCGCCGGCGGCTTTCGAGTGGCCGGGCCTGCGTCCCCCGTCTCTTCTGCCGCAAGGTGGAGGTTCAGCCCGGACGGGGGCTTCGCAGTAAAACATCCAGGGTTGGACACGCACCCGCGGGAATGGTCCCGGGGGTGCCTCTGTAATAGGAGCAACAGGCCGATGCGCACTGGCGTTATCGCGAAGAAGATGGGGATGACCCGCCTGTTCCAGGACGACGGCCGGCACGTGCCGGTGACCGTTCTGGCACTGGAAGGCGTCCAGGTGGTGGCACAGCGCACCACCGAAAAGGATGGCTATGTGGCCGTTCAGGTCGGCGCCGGCACGGCGAAGGTCAAGAACGTCGCCAAGCCGCAGCGCGGCCACTTCGGCAAGGCCGAAGTCGAGCCGAAGGCCATCCTCTGCGAATTCCGCGTCGAGGAAGATGGTCTGTTGGACGTGGGCGCCGAGATTTCGGCCGACCATTTCGTCGCAGGCCAGCTGGTCGACGTGTCGGGCCGTACCCAGGGTAAGGGTTTCGCCGGCGCCATGAAGCGTTGGGGCTTCGGCGGTCTGCGCGCTACCCACGGCGTTTCCGTCTCGCACCGTTCGCACGGTTCGACCGGTAACCGCCAGGATCCGGGTCGCGTCTTCAAGAACAAGAAGATGGCCGGCCACATGGGCGACCGCAATCGCACCCAGCAGAATCTGGAAGTGGTCGGCACCGATGCCGAGCGCGGCCTGATCTTCGTCAAGGGTTCGGTTCCGGGCTCGAAGGGCGGCTGGCTGATCGTGAAGGATGCCGTCAAGGTCGACCGTCACGCTGAAGCGCCGTACCCCGCCGGTCTGAAGACCGTCGCGAACAGCAACGAGGCTCCCGCCGAAGCGCCCGCAGTGGCGGCTCCGGAAGCCACCGAAGGCCAGGAGGGCTAAGTGAAGGTCAAGGTTCAAACCCTCGACGCCGCCGAGAAGGGCGATATCGAGCTCAACGACGAGATCTTCGGTCTCGATCCGCGTGCCGACATCCTGCACCGCGTCGTCACCTGGCAGCTCGAGAAGCGTCGCGGCACCGCCCGTGGCACCCGCGAGCGTTCGGACGTTGCACGCACGGGCAAGAAGTGGGGTCGCCAGAAGGGCGGCGGCACGGCGCGTCACGGCGATCGCCGCGCCCCGGTGTTCATCGGCGGCGGTAAGGCGCACGGCGCCCGTGTCCGCGACTTCAATCCGTCGCTGAACAAGAAGATCCGCACGCTGGGTCTGAAGATGGCGCTGTCGAGCCACGCCAAGGCTGGTTCGCTGATCGTCATGGACAGCCTGGTCGTCGAGAACGGCAAGACCAAGGTGCTCGTGGGCAACCTGGAAAAGCTGGGCTTCGGCAAGAAGGCGCTGGTGATCGATGGCGATACCGTCGAGACCACGTTCGCACTGGCGGCAGGCAACCTGCACCAGGTCAACGTGCTGCCGGCGATCGGCGCCAACGTCTACGACATCCTGAAGAGCGACACGCTGGTCCTGACCCGCGCTGCCGTCGAGAAGCTGGAGGCGCGCTTCAATGGCTAAGCAGTCCAAGCCGGTCGACATCCGTCACTACGACGTGGTGCTCGCCCCGCACATCACCGAAAAGTCGACGCTCGTCTCCGAGGCGAACGCCGTGGTCTTCAAGGTCGCCAACGACGCGACCAAGCCGGAGATCAAGGCTGCCGTCGAGGCGCTGTTCAACGTCAAGGTCACCGGCGTGAACACCCTCGTCCAGAAGGGCAAGACCAAGAAGTGGAAGGGCGCGCCCTACCGCCGTTCGGACTTTAAGAAAGCGGTCGTGACGCTCGCCCAGGGCGAACAGATCGACGTGACCACGGGGATCTGAGACCATGGCGCTTAAGAACTATAATCCGACGTCGCCGGGCGTCCGCGGGCTGATCCTGATCGACCGCTCGCAGCTCTTCAAGGGTCGCCCCGTCAAGGCGCTGACCGAAGGCAAGACCAAGACCGGCGGCCGTAACAACAAGGGCCATGTCACCTCGCGTGGCATCGGCGGCGGTCACAAGCAGCGCTATCGCATCGTCGATTTCAAGCGTCGCCTGTGGGACGTCGAAGGCACTGTCGAGCGGATCGAGTATGACCCGAACCGCACCGCCTTCATCGCGCTGATCAACTACGGCGCCGACGAAGCCGGCAAGGATCGGATTGCCTACATCATCGCGCCGCAGCGTCTCGCTGTCGGGGACAAGGTGATCGCGGGCAAGAAGACCGACGTGAAGCCGGGCAACGCCATGGAGCTGGGCCAGATCCCGGTCGGCACCATCGTCCACAATGTGGAGATGAAGCCGGGCAAGGGCGGTCAGATCGCCCGTTCGGCTGGCGCCTATGTCCAGGTCGTCGGTCGTGACCGCGGCATGGTGATCGTGCGTCTGGGTTCGGGTGAGCAGCGCTACATCCACGCCGCCTGCATGGCGACGGTGGGTGCGGTGTCGAACCCCGACAACCAGAACCAGAACTTCGGCAAGGCCGGTCGTAGCCGCTGGCAGGGTTCGCGTCCGCTTACCCGCGGTGTCGCGAAGAACCCGGTCGACCACCCGCACGGCGGTGGTGAAGGCCGCACCTCGGGCGGCCGTCACCCGGTTACCCCGTGGGGCAAGCCGACCAAGGGTGCGCGCACCCGCCACAACAAGGCGACGGACAAGATGATCATCCGTTCGCGTCACGCGAAGAAGAAGGGCTGATAGATGGCTCGCTCCGTATGGAAGGGTCCGTTCGTGGACCTGCACCTTCTCAAGAAGGCAGAAACCGCTCAGGAAGCGGGTACTCGTTCGGGTCCGATCAAGACCTGGTCGCGTCGCTCGACGATCCTGCCGCAGTTCGTCGGTCTGACGTTCAACGTCTACAACGGCCGCAAGTTCGTGCCGGTGTCGGTCAACGAGGACATGGTCGGCATGAAGCTCGGCGAGTTCGCGCCGACCCGCTTCTTCCCCGGCCACGCCGCGGACAAGAAGGGTAAGCGCTAATGAGCAAGCAGGCAGCCCCCCGCAAGGTCGGCGACAAGGAAGCCCTTGCCGTCGCCACGCAGATCCGTGGTTCGGCCCAGAAGCTGAACCTGGTCGCCGGTCTCATCCGCGGCCGCACTGCGGCTGAAGCGATGAACATCCTCGCCTTCTCGAAGAAGGCGATGGCGGTCGATGCGCGCAAGGTGCTGGCTTCGGCCATCGCCAATGCCGAGAACAACCATAACCTCGATGTCGACGCGCTCGTCGTCCACGAGGCTTCGGTCGGCAAGTCGATCACGATGAAGCGCTTCGCGACGCGCGGCCGTGGCAAGTCCACCCGCATCCTGAAGCCGTTCAGCCGTCTGCGCATCGTCGTGCGCGAGCAGGAAGAAGCATAATGGGTCAGAAGAGCAATCCCATCGGTCTGCGCCTGCAGATCAACCGCACCTGGGACAGCCGCTGGTTCGCGGAAGGCGCCGATTACGGTCGGCTCCTTCTCGAGGACCTCAAGATCCGCAAGTTCATCGTCAAGACGCTGCCGCAGGCCGCGATCTCGAAGGTGGTCATCGAGCGTCCGGCCAAGCTGTGCCGCATCTCGATCTTCGCGGCACGCCCCGGCGTGATCATCGGCAAGAAGGGCGCGGACATCGAGAAGCTTCGCAAGAAGCTGGGCGAGATGACCTCGTCCGACGTCTCGCTCAACATCGTCGAGATCCGCAAGCCGGAAGTCGATGCGAAGCTCGTCGCGCAGGGCGTGGCGGACCAGCTGGAGCGCCGTATCGCGTTCCGTCGTGCGATGAAGCGCGCGGTGCAGTCTGCACTCCGCCTCGGCGCCGAGGGCATTCGTATCACCTGCGCCGGCCGTCTGGGCGGCGCGGAAATCGCTCGCACCGAATGGTACCGTGAAGGCCGCGTTCCGCTGCACACGCTGCGCGCGAACGTCGACTATGCCGAGGCCGAAGCCCACACCGCCTATGGCGTGTGCGGCGTGAAGGTCTGGATCTTCAAGGGCGAAATCCTCGGTCACGATCCGATGGCGCAGGACCGGCTGAACCTCGAGGCACAGACCTCGGGCGTACGTCCGTCGCGCGACGATCATCGCCGCTAAGGACTAGGACAGAACAATGCTGCAACCGAAGCGCACCAAGTTCCGTAAGGCCTTCAAGGGCCGCATCCATGGCGAAGCCAAGGGTGGCACGGCGCTCAACTTCGGCTCCTATGGCCTGAAGGCGATGGAGCCCGAGCGGATCACCGCGCGCCAGATCGAGGCGGCTCGCCGCGCGATCACGCGTCACATCAAGCGTCAGGGTCGTCTCTGGATCCGCATCTTCCCGGACGTTCCCGTCTCGTCGAAGCCTGCTGAAGTCCGCATGGGCTCGGGCAAGGGTTCGCCGGAGTTCTGGGTCGCCCGCGTCAAGCCCGGCCGCATCCTGTTCGAGCTGGACGGCGTTCCCGGCCCGCTCGCGGCGGAAGCGTTCGAGCGCGCTGCGATGAAGCTGCCGATCAAGACCAAGGTCGTCGCCCGCCTCGGCGACACGACGCACCTGGAGGGCTGAGAGAAATGACCAAGGCAACCGACTTTCGGGCCAACACCGACGACCAGCTCTCCGAGCAGCTGGGCAACCTGAAGCGCGAGCAGTTCAACCTGCGCTTCCAGGCCGCCACGAGCCAGCTCGAGAAGCCGACCCGCGTGCGGGAAGTGCGTCGCGACATCGCCCGTATCAAGACGCTGCAGAACGAGCGCTCGCGCTCGACTGCCAAGTAAGAGGACCGAGACCATGCCGAAGCGCGTGCTGACCGGAAATGTCGTCTCGGATAAGGGCGACAAGACCGTGGTGGTTCTGGTGGAGCGTAAGGTGAAGCACCCGCTCTACGGGAAGATCATCCGCCGCTCGAAGAAGTACCACGCCCATGACGAGGCGAATGAGTACAAGGCCGGCGAGACCGTGCGCATCGAAGAGACTGCGCCGATCTCCAAGCTGAAGACCTGGAAGGTGATCGGGCGGGTCGATACCCACGCGACGCCGAACACGGTCGACGCATAATCGTCATCTCCGCTCTTGCGGAGAACTCAAGTTGCGGTCATAGGCCGCCGCTTTGGTGCCCCGGCCGGAAGGCCGGGGTGACGCATTAGAAACGGAACCACCGGGCGCGTCCCGGCAGGCCAAACGAGAAGGAACCGGATCGATGATCCAGATGCAGTCCAATCTCGACGTCGCTGACAACAGCGGCGCGAAGCGGGTGCAGTGCATCAAGGTGCTGGGCGGGTCGAAGCGTCGCTTCGCCGGCGTGGGCGACGTCATCGTCGTCAGCATCAAGGAAGCCGCCCCCCGCGGCAAGGTTAAGAAGGGCGACGTCCACCGCGCGGTTATCGTCCGCACGGCGAAGGACATTCGCCGCACCGACGGCTCGGTGATCCGTTTCGACGGTAACGCCGCCGTGCTGGTCAACAAGAACGAGGAGCCGATCGGCACCCGTATCTTTGGCCCGGTGGTCCGCGAGCTCCGCTCGAAGGGCTTCATGAAGATCATTTCGCTCGCCCCCGAGGTGCTGTGATGGCTGCTGCCAAGATCAAGAAGGGCGACAAGGTCGTAATCCTGTCCGGCAAGGACAAGGGCAAGACCGGTGAAGTCGTCAAGTCGCTGCCGAAGGACGACAAGGTCGTCGTTTCCGGCGTGAACATCGCCGTTCGCCACAAGAAGCCGACCCAGGGCGACCCCCAGGGTGGCCTGGTGCGCATCGAAGCGCCGCTGCATGTCTCGAAGGTCGCGCACGTGACCGCCGACGGCAAAGCGACGCGCGTTCGCTTCGAAACCCGCGACGGCAAGAAGGTTCGCGTCGCCGTCAAGACCGGGGAGGTCATCAATGGCTGATACCTACACGCCCCGCCTGCGTAAGCTCTATGACGAGCAGATCGCCAAGGCGATGACCGAGAAGTTCGGTTACAAGAACGTCATGGAAGTTCCGCGCATCGACAAGATCGTGCTGAACATGGGCGTTGGCGAAGCAACCCAGGACAAGAAGAAGGTCGAGCAGGCCGCTTCTGAAATGGAACTGATCGCCGGCCAGAAGCCCGTCGTGACGAAGGCGAAGAAGTCGATCGCGCAGTTCAAGCTGCGTGAGGGCATGCCGATCGGTGCGAAGGTTACCCTTCGCCGTGAGCGCATGTATGAGTTCCTCGATCGTTTCATCACGATCGCGCTCCCCCGCGTCCGCGACTTCCGCGGCCTGAACCCGAAGTCGTTCGATGGTCGTGGCAACTATGCCTGCGGCCTGAAGGAACAGCTCGTGTTCCCCGAAATCAGCTATGACCGGATCGACAAGATCCGCGGCATGGACGTGATCGTTACCACCACTGCCAAGACGGATGACGAGGCTCGCGAGCTTCTCCGTCTCTTCGGTTTCCCGTTCCCGCTTGCGGACGGCGAAACGAAGCAGGCGGCGTAAGGAAGGAAGAACTTAAGTCATGGCGAAACTGAGTTCGATCAACAAGAACGAGCGTCGCAAGCAGCTGGTGAAGAAGTACGCCGGCAAGTACGCGAAGCTCAAGGCGATTGCGAACGACGAAAGCCTGGATGAGACCGAGCGTCTCATCGCACGGCTCAAGATGGCCGAGATTCCCCGCAACGGGAACCCGACCCGCATTCGCAACCGGTGTGAGCTGACGGGTCGTCCCCGCGCTTATTACCGCAAGTTCCGTCTCGCACGTGTCATGCTGCGCGATCTGGCCAACAAGGGCCTGATCCCGGGTGTCACGAAGTCGAGCTGGTAAAGGACACGCAAGATGGCAGTGACCGATCCCCTGGGTGACATGCTCACCCGCATCCGCAACGGTCAGCGCGCGCGCAAGGACTCTGTCCTGACGCCGGCGTCGAAGTTGCGTGTCCGTGTCCTCGACGTGCTTCAGCGCGAGGGCTATATCCGTGGTTACAGCGAAGAGCAGATGGGCCCCGCGGCCGGCATCCGCATCGAGCTGAAGTATTTCGAGGGTCAGCCGGCGATCAAGCACGTCGCGCGCATCTCGAAGCCGGGCCGCCGTGTCTATTCGGGTTCGCAGGAGCTTCCGCGCGTCCGTAACGGCCTCGGCATCACGATCGTCTCGACGCCTCGCGGCGTTCTGTCCGACGCCGAAGCGCGCGAACAGAATGTCGGCGGCGAAGTGCTCGCGGAGGTGTTCTGATGAGCCGCATCGGTAAGAAGCCGGTTCCCGTCCCTGCGGGCGTGACGGCGACCGTCGAAGCCGGTCAGATCTCGGTGAAGGGGCCCAAGGGCACCCTCACCATGCCGCTGGCCGACGACATCAAGTACGAAGTGACCGATGGCGGCATTTCGGTGCAGCCGGCGAACGAGACCAAGCGCGCGCGTGCCTTCTGGGGCATGCAGCGTACCCTGGTGCAGAACCTCGTCACCGGCGTGACCACCGGCTTCTCCAAGAAGCTGCTGATCACCGGCGTGGGCTACCGCGCTGCTTCGCAGGGCAAGGTCCTGAAGCTGCAGCTCGGCTATTCGCACGACGTCAACTTCGACATCCCGGAAGGGATCGAGATCAAGACGCCGGATCAGACCACGGTCGAGATCTCGGGCATCGACAAGCAGAAGGTCGGCCAGGTGGCCGCGGAAATCCGCCGTTGGCGCAAGCCGGAGCCCTATAAGGGCAAGGGCATCAAGTACGATGGCGAATTCATCTTCCGCAAGGAAGGGAAGAAGAAGTGATCAGCACCAAGGGTCTTTCGCTTTTCGAAAAGCGTCGTCGCCGCAACCGTACCGCGCTGCGTGCGCGGGCTGGTGGCCGTCCTCGTCTGTCGATCCATCGCTCGGGCAAGCACATCTATGCCCAGGTGATCGACGACGCTGCGGGTCGCACCGTCGCCTCGGCTTCCACGCTCGAGAAGGACGTGCGTGGCCAGACCGGCGCCACGATCGCCGCGGCACAGGAAGTGGGCAAGCGCGTTGCCGAGGCAGCCAAGGCCGCCGGCATCACCCAGGTCGTCTTCGACCGCGGTGGCTTCCTCTACCATGGTCGCGTCAAGGCGCTGGCGGATGCCGCGCGTGAGAGCGGATTGGAGTTCTAACGATGGCCGATGAAATCAACACGACCGAAGCACCGGTCGAGGCGCAGGACGCCGGCCAGGCGGCTCCCGACCAGCAGCAGCAGGGTCGTGGTTCGCGTGGCGGCCGTGGCCGTGGCGGCCCGGGCGGCGGCGGTGACAACCGCGGCCGTGGCGGTCGCGATGGCAACCGTGGTCGTCGCGACGATCGTCGCGGTGGTCCGCAGGACGACGGTGGCGAGGAGCTGATCGAAAAGCTCGTCCACATCAACCGCGTCTCGAAGACGGTGAAGGGCGGCAAGCGCTTCGGCTTCGCAGCGCTCGTCGTCGTCGGCGACGGCAAGGGCCGTGTCGGCTTCGGTCATGGCAAGGCGCGCGAAGTGCCGGAAGCCATCTCGAAGGCGACCGCTTCGGCGAAGAAGGCGATGATCCGCGTTCCGCTGAAGGAAGGCCGCACGCTGCACCATGATGGCAACGGCCATTTCGGCGCAGGCCGCGTGACCGTCCGTTCGGCGCCGCAGGGTACCGGCATCATCGCCGGCGGCCCGATGCGCGCGATCTTCGAATCGCTCGGCGTTGCCGATGTGGTGACCAAGTCGGTCGGCACGTCCAACCCGTACAACATGATCCGCGCCACGTTCGAGGCACTGGGTGAGCAGACTTCGCCGAAGTCGGTCGCGCAGCGCCGTGGCAAGAAGATCGCCGACCTGCTCGGCCGCGGTGGTTCGCAGACCGCCGAGGCGGACGCTGCGGCCGTTACGGAGTAAACGATCATGGCGAAGATCAAGATCAAGCAGATCGGCTCGCCGATCCGCCGCACCAAGGATCAGCGCGCAACGCTGATCGGCCTTGGCCTCAACAAGATGCACAAGGTTTCGGAGCTGGAAGACAGCCCCGAGGTCCGCGGCATGATCCGCAAGCTGCCGCACATGGTCGAGGTGATCGAGGGCTGAGCCTTCGGTTCGCTGAACCTGAGCGACAAATGAAAAGGGCGGTGGGCAACCACCGCCCTTTTTCGTTTAGCGATAACGGCCAGTTGATACCGCAACGTCGGCCGCTAAAGATTGTGCAGTGCTATCCCTTGATGACCCTCGGTGGAACGAGTTGCAGCATGCTTACGGTAATGCTGTCGATATTCCTGATCTGCTACGCGCGTTGGCTTCGGCCACCGGCCAAAGCGGCAGCTATCGCGACGAACCGTGGTTCAGCTTGTGGTCTAGCCTCTGCCACCAGGGCGATGCGTACACCGCGTCCTATGCGGCTGTGCCTCACATCGTGCAGATTGCGCGGGAAGCTAGCGGTCCCGTGGACTTTGCGTTCTTCCAACTGCCGACCGCTATTGAGGTGGCTCGTCGCACCGGCCGCGGACCTGATATCCCAGAGCCGTATGCTGATGACTACCATTGGGCGATTGGGCAATTGGTAGAGAATGTGTGTCTCCACCGGAGTGAGGCGTGGGATCAGTCTATGCTTTTGTCGGCAGCTGCGGCCCAAGCCATCGCCAAGGGGCATGTCGACGTTGCTGAGGCTCTGTTGAACTTGGACGCAGACTGGATTGGCAAGATCAATCGCTGCTAATTCGATTAAGCCCCTCGCGCGTTTGAACGCGTGCATCGTAAGGGCCGTTGTAGCGGGAATGCACCAGCGGGCGGTTGGGCCACTTGCGCAAACAAGAGTCGACATTCCCCCCGCTCGCCGCTATGAGCCCGCGCTTCCCATCAACGCGCGACAAAAGCGAAAGCGAGTGCACACATCATGAAGCTGAACGAACTCAACGACAACCAGGGCGCCCGTCATCGCCGCATGCGCATCGGCCGTGGTATCGGTTCGGGCAAGGGCAAGACCGGCGGCCGCGGCGTCAAGGGTCAGAAGAGCCGCGAAGGCGTCTCGATCAAGGGCTTCGAAGGCGGCCAGATGCCGCTCCACATGCGTCTGCCGAAGCGTGGCTTCAACAACATCTTCGCCAAGGACTATGCCGAGGTGAACCTGGGCGAGATCCAGAAGGCTGTTGACGCCGGCAAGCTGACCGCGACCGACATCGATCACGCCGCGCTGAAGGCCGCTGGCCTGGCCCGTGGCGGCAAGGACGGCGTCCGTCTGCTCGGCAAGGGTTCGCTCACCGCGAAGCTGAACTTCACCGTGCAGGGCGTCTCCGCCGGTGCGCGCGAAGCGGTCGAAAAGGCGGGTGGCTCGGTCACCGTGCCGGAAATCGTTCCGGCCGCCGACAAGCACAAGGCGAAGCACCGCACGGCCCAGGCCGCTGCCAAGGCCGCCAAGCAGGGCTGACGAAATGCGAAGGCGGGGCTCCCAAGGCTCCGCCTTCCTTCGTGCTGGGCTTGCCCAAAGGCCGTTCTTTCTTCCTCGTCCACAGAAAAACGGCCCTTCGACAAGCTCAGGGCGATCGGGATTCGCGCGACAGGGCTTAGACAAGCCGCGCGCAGGCCCTATATGCATCCCCGCAGGGCGGGGGAGCGCCCGTCACTTATCCGGGACGAAGATACGAAATGGCATCCGCAGCCGACCAGCTGGCCTCCAGCATCAATCTGGCGAAGTTCAGCAAGGCCACCGACCTCAAGAAGCGCCTGTGGTTCACCCTCGGCGCGCTGATCGTCTTCCGCATGCTCAGCTATGTGCCGCTGCCGGGGATCGACCCGACCGCGCTCGGCCTGCTCGCGCAGCAGACACAGGGCGGCGTGCTCGACTTCTTCAACAACTTCACCGGCGGCGCGCTGTCGCGCATGTCGATCGTGGCGATGGGCGTGATGCCTTATATCACCGCGTCGATCGTCGTTCAGCTGGCGACCTCGCTGTCGCCGCAGCTCGCCGCGATCAAGAAGGAAGGCGAGAGCGGCCGTAAGCGGCTGAACCAGTACACCCGCTACGGCACCGTGCTGCTCACCTGCGTGCAGGGCTATTTCCTGGTGCAGGGCCTGGAAGCCGCCGGCGCCGCCAAGGGGCTGAGCCCGGTGGTCGAGCCCGGCCTGGCCTTCACCCTCACCGCGGTGGTCAGCCTTGTCGGCGGCACGATGTTCCTGATGTGGATCGGTGAGCAGATCACCAGCCGCGGCATCGGCAACGGCATCTCGTTGATCATCATGGCCGGCATCGTCGCCCGCCTGCCGGTCACGCTGGTCCAGCTGTTCGAGAGCGGCCGTTCGGGCTCGATCGATCCGCTGCGCCTGATCTTCGTGATCCTCGGCGTCGCCGTCCTCGTGCTGTTCATCTGCTTCATGGAGCGCGCCCAGCGCCGCATCCTGATCCAGTATCCCAAGCGCCAGACCGCCCGCGGCGTTCAGGCCGAGCGCAGCCACCTGCCGCTCAAGCTGAACACCGCCGGCGTGATTCCTCCGATCTTCGCTTCGTCGCTGCTGCTGCTGCCGCTGACGATCACGCAGTTCGCGGGCAAGATGGCGACCGGCGAGAGCTGGTGGGGCGATCTGGTCAGCAACCTGAACATCTGGCTGCGCCACGGTTCGCCGATCTACATGTCGCTCTATGCGGCCGGCATCATCTTCTTCTCGTTCTTCTACACCGCCGTCGTCTTCAATCCGGAAGAGACCGCGGACAATCTGAAGCGCTATGGCGGGTTCATCCCGGGCATCCGCCCGGGCAAGAACACCGAGCTGTATTTCGACTATGTGCTGACCCGCATCACCGTGATCGGTGCAGCCTATCTGACCATCATCTGCCTGGTCCCGGAATGGGCGTTCTCCGCGATGAGCATCCCGTTCCTGATGGGCGGCACTAGCCTTCTGATCGTCGTGAACGTAACCATGGACACGGTGACGCAGATCCAGTCGCACCTGCTGGCCCACCAGTATGGCGACCTGATCAAGAAGGCGAAGCTCAAGGGCGGCCGCGCGCGCTGATCGGCGCGCGGCACAAGGGGAGGTACCTGTTGAATATCATCCTGTTGGGTCCGCCGGGGGCCGGTAAGGGCACCCAGGCGAAGCGTCTCGAGACCGAGCGCGGCATGGTGCAGCTGTCCACGGGCGACATGCTGCGCGCCGCGGTGAAGGCGGGGACGCCCACGGGCCTGAAGGCCAAGGCAGTGATGGAGGCGGGCGAGCTCGTCTCCGACGAAATCGTCTCGGGCATCATCGGCGAGCGGCTCGACATGGCCGATACCGAGAAGGGCGCGATCTTCGACGGCTATCCGCGCACCTATGCGCAGGCCGAGTCGCTCGACGAACTGCTCAGCGCGCGCGGCCGCCAGCTTGATTATGTGATCGAGCTGCTGGTCAACGAGGAAGCGCTGGTCGATCGCGTCGAGGGCCGCTTCACCTGCGCCAAGTGCGGCGAGGGCTATCACGACAAGTACAAGCTGCCCAAGACGGACGGCGTGTGTGACGTGTGTGGCGGACATGAGTTCAAGCGCCGCCCGGACGACAATGCCGAGACGGTCCGCACCCGCATGGCGGAATACCGCGCCAAGACGGCGCCGATCCTACCCTTCTACGAAGAGAAGGGCCTGGTTCGCCGAGTCGACGGCATGGCCGATATCGACGAAGTGTCGCGGCAGATCGCCGCGGTGCTCGACGGGCAGGGATAACGGGAAGGGCGGGGGAGACCCCGCCCTTTTTTGATTCTGGATGTCGCTATGTCGGCTCCCGCCCCAGTTGCGGACATTCGTCGTGCCGCTAAGCTGGGCGCATGACGGACCTGTCAAAGACGTATTTGAAGCGAGTGTTCACCGGCCTTTTCGCCGCAGCAATCATCGGAGTTGCGGTCGTAGGGGCGTGCAACACCATCTGCGCGATCACGGCAGGGTTTCCCCTTCTGTCGCTCTGGGACGATGCCAGCCCGATGCAGATCTTAATCGCGAGCGCGCCCTTTATCTTGTTGGCTTTGCTTGGAGTTCGGGCGCGGCGGCCTTGGATCGTGGCCTTGAGCCTCACTTTGGCGTTCTGGGTCCACTATGCCTACGTGATCACCCGTCCGTCTGAAGGTGGAGGAGCCAACATCGGGTTGGGCATTTTGATGCTGTTCTCTCCGCTGCCGATCGCTGGAGCCAGTCTGCTGTCGCTTCTCTTCCTCGCGCATGGCGGGAGCACTGATGATTTGGCGAACGGCCGCTAACCACCACAAGCCGTCATCATCCCGGCGAAAGCCGGGATCCATTCGCCGCTCGGTTGCAGCAAAAGCGGATAGCGCGGCCCCAATGGACCCCGGTTTTCGCCGGGGTGACGATGTGGGGGGGGGCGATGCGTTCTCACCCGGACATCTTGTGTTAGCCCTGTCCCCCTATCCGAAACGGGACGCGCTTCGCCTCGCTGCCCCTCGCCGCGCTTGGCGTGCCCGGAACCTTGCTATATAGAAGGGGTTCAGCATTTTCCGGCTCCGTGGCGCTTGACAGCTCGCCTGCGGCCCCGTATTTCGCCCAACTTCCGGAACAGTAGATTACGGCGGCGCTCCATTGCGTGCGTCGTGCCGCTGCATTTCGGAAGGCAACGCTACGAGATGGGGCGCCGCTGCCATGCAGTGCCTCGTGGAGCTGGGAGAATATATTTCATGGCACGTATTGCGGGTGTTAATATCCCGACCAACAAGCGCGTCGTCATCGCGCTGCAGTATATCCACGGCATCGGCCCCGCAAAGGCCAAGGAACTGACCACACAGCTCGGCATTGCGCCGGAGCGCCGCGTGCAGGACCTGAGCGACCAGGAAGTGCTACAGATCCGCGAAGCGATCGACGCCGGCTACACCGTGGAAGGTGATCTTCGTCGCCAGGTGGCGATGAACATCAAGCGCCTGATGGACCTGGCCTGCTATCGCGGCCTGCGTCACCGCAAGGGCCTGCCGGTCCGTGGCCAGCGCACGCATACCAATGCGCGCACCCGCAAGGGCAAGGCCAAGCCGATCGCCGGCAAGAAGAAGTAATCTGCGCCTAGCGCGATCTTCTTCCCCCGAGGCCCAGCGCCTCCAGGCACCAAGCTTCTAGGTCAGGAAATTCCAAATGGCACGTGAACCGCAGCGTATTCGCCGTCGCGAACGCAAGAACATCACCGCCGGCGTCGCGCATGTGAACGCCAGCTTCAACAACACCATGATCACCATCACCGACGCGCAGGGCAACGCGATCAGCTGGTCGTCGGCCGGCATGATGGGCTTCAAGGGCTCGCGCAAGTCGACCCCGTACGCAGCCCAGGTCGCCGCCGAGGACGCAGGCCGCAAGGCTGCCGAGCACGGCGTTCGCACCCTCGAGGTTGAAGTGAAGGGTCCGGGCTCGGGCCGTGAGTCGGCGCTCCGCGCGCTGCAGGCGGTTGGCTTCCAGATCACCTCGATCCGCGACGTGACGGCGATTCCCCATAACGGCGTGCGGCCGTCGAAGCGTCGCCGCGTCTGATACGTCCTGCTTGCACCGCGGGCCCTGAGGCGGGTTTCGCGGTCTTGCAGTAAATACCTGGCGGGGAATGCCTCTTCCCCGCCCAACATGAGGAAAGCCCGTGTCGGTCAACGCTAAGAACTGGCAGGAACTCAAGAAGCCCAACGGCCTCGAGAAGAAGCCCGGTGGCGATCCCAAGCGGAAGTCGACGTTCGTCGCCGAGCCGCTGGAGCGGGGCTTCGGCCTCACGCTCGGCAACGCGCTGCGTCGCGTGCTGCTGTCGTCGCTGCAGGGCGCGGCGGTCACCTCGATCAAGATCGAGAACGTGCTGCACGAATTCTCGTCGCTCGCCGGGGTCCGCGAGGACGTGACCGACATCGTCCTCAACGTGAAGCAGATCGCGCTCAAGATGCAGGGCGAAGGCCCGAAGCGTCTCCAGCTGTCGGCCACCGGCCCGGCGGAAGTGAAGGCGGGCGACATCGCGGTCTCGGGCGACATCGAAGTGATGAACCCCGAGCTGGTGATCTGCCATCTCGACGACGGCGCGACGCTGAACATGGAACTGACCGCGGACGTGGGTAAGGGCTATGTGCCCGCTACCGCGAACCGCCCGGCCGATGCGCCGATCGGTCTGATCCCGGTCGATGCGCTGTTCAGCCCGGTCCGTCAGGTCTCGTACAAGGTCGAGAACACCCGCGTCGGCCAGGAGCTCGATTACGACAAGCTCACGCTGACCGTCGAGACCGACGGCACGGTGACCCCGGAGGACTCGCTGGCCTATGCCGCGCGGATCCTGCAGGACCAGCTGGCGCTGTTTGTTCACTTCGACGATTCGTCGATCACCCGGGCAGCCCCGGTCGGCATGGCGCCGGCAGCGGCACCGGCGGAAGGTGCTGCCGGCGATGCCGCGCAGATCAACCGCTATCTGCTCAAGAAGGTCGACGAGCTCGAACTCTCGGTCCGCTCGGCCAACTGCCTCAAGAACGACAACATCATCTATATCGGCGATCTGGTCCAGAAGACCGAAGCCGAGATGCTGCGCACGCCGAACTTCGGCCGCAAGTCGCTCAACGAGATCAAGGAAGTCCTCTCCAGCATGGGCCTGCGCCTGGGCATGGAAATCCCGGGCTGGCCGCCCGAGAACATCGAGGAAATGGCCAAGAAGCTCGAACAGGA
>JAIYAA010000258.1 GCA_027489295.1 Sphingomonadales bacterium
CACCGCGCAGTCGATGTCGCCCTCCAGCAGCGCGCGGTCCAGCTCCTTGGTCCACAGCGCCTTGCCGCCGATCTCGGCCAACGGGCGATCCTGCACCTTGTCGCCGGTGGTGCGGACGACGACGATTTCGCCGTCGATGCCATGCGCGGCCTTCAGTGCATCGCGAACCATGTTGGCCTGGGTAAGGGCGAGCGGCGAGCCGCGTGTGCCGATGCGGAATGCAGTCATGGGCGTGGTGCTAGGGGCGCCCGATGGCGAGAGCAATGGGGGCAATCGCGGACCCCTTGCCGTTGCAAAACCGGCCTCGCCTCTGGACCCTGCCGCCAAGCGGCGTAGAGGAGAGGCATGGCACTCATCCTCGGACTTGAATCGAGCTGCGACGAAACTGCGGCGGCCCTGGTGACAAGCGACGGCACGATCCGCGCGCACAAGCTGGCGCGCCAGGAAGAGGCGCACCGGCCCTATGGCGGCGTGGTTCCCGAAATCGCCGCGCGCGCGCATGTGGAGATGCTGGGCCCGCTGGTGGAGGCGGCGCTGGCGGAAGCGGGCGTGACGCTCGATCAGGTCGATGCGATTGCCGCCACCGCCGGGCCGGGGCTGATCGGCGGGGTGATGGTCGGCCTCGTCACCGGCAAGGCGCTCGCGCTGGCGGCGAACAAGCCGCTGGTGGCGGTCAACCATCTGGAGGGCCACGCGCTCTCGCCGCGACTCGGCGATCAGAGCCTGGAATTTCCCTATCTGCTGCTGCTCGTCTCGGGCGGGCATTGCCAGCTGCTGCTGGTGGAGGGCGTCAGCCGCTATCGCCGGCTGGCGACCACGATCGACGATGCCGCGGGCGAGGCGTTCGACAAGACCGCCAAGCTGCTCGGCCTCGGCTTTCCCGGCGGCCCGGCGGTGGAAGAAGCCGCCAGGCGCGGCAATCCGAGGGCGGTGCCGCTGCCGCGGCCGCTGGTCGGATCGGGCGAGCCGCATTTCTCCTTCGCGGGGCTCAAGAGCGCGGTCGCCCGTGCGGTGAACGCGTACAGCGCCGAGGATCTCGCTGCGTCGTTCCAGCAGGCGGTGGTCGACTGTCTGGTCGATCGCACCCGTCGTGCGCTGGCCGGGGTACAGCCGACCGCCCTGGTCGTTGCCGGTGGCGTCGCCGCCAACACGGCCGTGCGCACCGCGCTGGAAGCGCTGGCGGCGGAACATGGCCTGCGCTTCGTCGCGCCGCCCCTGTGGCTGTGCACCGATAATGCCGCGATGATCGCCTGGGCCGGCGCCGAGCGCTTCGCGCAAGGCCTTACCGATCCGCTCGACACGCCGGCGCGAGCGCGCTGGCCGCTGGATCCCGATGCGGAAAAGGTACGCGGTGCAGGAGTGAAGGCATGAAGATCGGCGTGATCGGCGGCGGCGCCTGGGGCACCGCGCTTGCCCAGGTCGCGGCCCGCGACGGCGAGGCCGTGCTGCTCTGGGCCCGCGAGCCCGAGGTCGTGGAAAGCATCAACCGCGTGCACGAGAACCGCCAGTTCCTGGCCGGCGTGCCGCTCTCCCCCGGCATTCGCGCGACCGGAAGCCTTGGCGATCTTGCCGATTGCGACGCGCTGCTGGTGGTGGCGCCGGCGCAGCATGTCCGGGCCGTTCTGGCAGAGACCGCGGTCGGCACCACGCCGCTGGTGCTGTGCGCCAAGGGGATCGAGGCGGGCACTCGGCTGCTGGTCGGTGAGGTCGCGCGCAGCGTTGCCCCGCAGGCGCCGATCGCGGTGCTGTCCGGCCCCACCTTCGCGCACGAGGTAGCGGCGGGGAAGCCCACCGCGGTGACGCTGGCCTGCGAGGATGCGGACCTGCGCACCCGGCTGACCGAGCGGCTTGGCGCTCCGGCCTTCCGCCCCTATGCCTCGGCCGACGTGATCGGTGCAGAGATCGGCGGCGCGGTGAAGAACGTGCTGGCCATCGCTTGCGGGGTGGTGGAAGGCGCCGGGCTCGGCCTCAACGCGCGCGCCGCGCTGATCGCGCGCGGCTTTGCCGAGATGACGCGCTTCGGCCTCGCCCGCGGTGCGCAGGCGGAGACGCTGACCGGGCTTTCGGGCCTGGGCGACCTGGTGCTGACCTGCTCGTCGACCAACTCGCGCAACTTCTCGCTGGGCGTGGGGCTGGGGCAGGGCCGCAGCGCGGCGGAGCTTCTTTCGGATCGCAAGACGGTGGCCGAGGGCGCCTTCACTGCGCCGGTGCTGCGCGAGGCAGCGGCCGAAGCAGGGGTGGAGATGCCGGTTACGGCTGCGGTGAATGCGCTGCTTGAAGGTGCGCCGGTGGCCGAGGTGATCGACGCGCTGCTCAGCCGGCCGCTGCGGCCGGAAACCTTCTAAGCCCCTCCCCTTCAGGGGAGGGGTTGGGGTGGGGGCTGATCTTGGAGCGAGTCCCAAGAACTGAACGGAGCTTCGCGCCCAAAGCGCGTTCTGGAATCCCTCCACCCCCAACCCCTCCTCCAAGGAGGAGGGGCTTGGAAAAGAAGCGTTACAGCAAGCCCAGCCCCGCCAGCTCTCCCATCAGCGACGGCGGCAGTTCGTCCGCCCCGCCGTCCAGCGCATCCAGATCGGGCGGCGCATCGGCGGCCTCGAGATAGCGCCAGCCCTGGTGCGCGCGCTTGGGCCGTGCCTGGACCAGCACCAGCTTCGGTTCGAGCAGGATCGCGGTGCGACCGCCCTCCGCCTCGCCGAAGCCCAGGATCGGCGAGCGGCCGACCAGCTGGTGCTTGAGGATCCAGAACAGCGAGCCGCCGTCGATTTCCTCGTGGCGTTTCGGCAGATAGCGGGTGGTCAGCGCAACGCCGCCCAGGGCCGCGCGGGCCTCCAGACGTTCCCGCAGGAAATCGACGCTGTCGCAGGCAAAGGCGACCTTGGTGAGATGGAGTGGCACCGCGCCGATTTGGGCGATTGCGTGCCCGCGATCAAGTCAGCCGCCCAGCCCGACCAGCGTCGCGAGACCCAGGAACGAGAAGAATCCCATCACGTCGGTCATCATGGTCACGAACACCGCGGAGGAAACCGCAGGATCGATGCGCAGCCGGTCGAGCGTCACCGGGATCAGCACGCCTGCCATGCCGGCGATCAGATTGTTGATCACCATCGCCAGCGCGATCACGCCCGCCAGCCAGGGAATGCCATAGATCAGCAGCGTACCCGCGCCGATCGCCAGCCCCAACGACAGGCCGTTCGCCGCCGCGATCCGGAGTTCGCGGAGAATCATCCGCAGCGTGTTCGATTCGGTCAGCTGGTTGGTCGCGATCGCGCGGACCACCACCGCCAGCGTCTGGGTGCCGGCATTGCCGCCCATGCCGGAGACGATCGGCATCAGCACCGCGAGCAGCGCAAACTTGGCGATCTCGCCCTGGAACAGCCCCACCACGGAGGCGGCAAGGATCGCGGTGCCGAGGTTGACGAACAGCCAGGTCAGCCGGGTGCGCACCGTCAGCAGCACCGGCTCGTTGATGTCGCCTTCGCCGGCGCCCGACAGGCGGAGGATGTCCTCGCCGGCTTCCTGCGAGATGATGTGGACGATGTCGTCCACCGTGATCATGCCGACCAGCCGGCCGCTCAGGTCCACCACGGCGGCCGAGATCAGCGCGTATTTCTGGAAGCGCAGCGCCACTTCCTCCTGGTCCATGTCGATCGGGATCAGCGTCTGCTCGCGCTTCATCACGTCGCTGACGGTGATGCCGCGCGGGCTCCGCAGGATCCAGGAGAGCTCGCAGGTGCCGATCGGCTTGTGCGAGGGGTCGACGACGAAGATTTCCCAGAAATCGGTGGTCAGCGCGTCATTGCCGCGCAGATAGTCGAGCACGGCGCCGACGGTCCAATGCTCGGGCACCGCGATCAACTCGCGCTGCATCAGGCGGCCGGCGGATTCCTCCGGGAAGGACAGCGCCTCCTCGATAGCGGCGCGGTCGTCCGGATCCAGAGCGCGGAGCACTTCGCGCTGGTCCTCGACGTCCATGTCCTCGATGATCGCGACGGCGTCGTCGGTATCGAGCTCGGCGGCGATGTCCGCCACCTGGTGCGGCTCGAGCGCGTCGACCAGCGCCTCGCGCACCCAGTCGTTCATCTCGGCGAGCACGTCGCCGTCGATCAGGTCGGAAATCGCGGTGACGACGTCGGCGCGCTGTTCCGACGGGAGCAGCTCGATCAGGTCGGCGATGTCGGCAGGATGGAGCGGCGCGACCAGCGCGCGCGCGACCTCGTTCTCGCCCTGGTCGACCGCGTCCAGTACCGCGCTGACGAATTCGGGCTTGAGCCGATCGTCCTCGTCGAGCTGGCTCTCGGGCGCAGCTGCTTCGTCGTGCAGTTCGGTCTCGCTCACCGTTCGACCTCCCGTGCTGCGGCCCCTGGGCGTGGCGCTGCCACCCCCGGGCAGGATTTGCAAGTCGGCAGCGCACCGCTTAGGGCAGCGAACCAGTTTCTGCAGAGAGGTGCCCCATGGCCGAACCCACCACGCTCATCCTGACGCTCGACACCGGCGACGTCCGCATCCGCCTTCGCCCCGATCTCGCGCCGAACCATGTCGCGCGCATCGCGGGCCTGGCCGACGAAGGCTTCTATGACGGCGTGATCTTCCACCGTGTGATCAACGGCTTTATGGCGCAGGGCGGCGATCCCTCGGGCACCGGCATGGGCGGTTCGGACAAGCCGGACCTGGCGCAGGAATTCTCGAAGGAGCCGCACGTTCGCGGTGTCTGCTCGATGGCGCGCACCAACAACCCGAACAGCGCCAATTCGCAGTTCTTCATCTGCCTGGACGACGCGACCTTCCTCGACGGCCAGTACACCGTCTGGGGCGAAGTCGTCGAAGGCATGGACCATGTCGACGCGCTGCCGAAGGGCGAGCCGCCCGCGACCCCGGGCAAGATCGTCAAGGCGCGCACCGAGGCGTGATCGCTTCCTCCCCTCTGCCCTTGCGGCAGGGGGGATCCGCCCCGCGGGGCGACCCTTATGCCGGCTGGGCGATTTCCAACGGCTCCACGTCGACCGATACGTGCATGTTCTGCGCGCCCGATCCGAGCACGATGCCGTCGATCGGCGCGATATCGGCATAATCGCGGCCGATCGCCATCACGATGTGATCCTCGGCCATCCAGATGCCGTTGGTGGGATCGACGCCCACCCAGCCCAGATCCGGCCCGCACCACAATAGTACCCAGGCATGGGTCGCATCCGCACCGACCAGCCTTGGCTGTCCGGGCGGCGGCAACGTGCGCAGATAGCCCGAGACATAGGCGGCCGGCAGCCCGGCGGCGCGCAGGCCCGAGAGCATGATCTGCGCGAAATCCTGACAGACGCCGCCGCGCTTCGCGAACGCCTCGTGCGGTGGCGTGTCGACCAGCGTTGCGGTGGGATCGAAGGCGAAGTCGCGCTGGATGCGCTGCGCCAAGGCGATGCCGGCCTCGAGGATCCCGCGCTCCGGCTGCAGTTCCTCGGCGCACCAGGCGGCGATGGCGCGGTCGAGCGGGATCAGCGGCGAAGGGAACAGATAGGCGGCGGGGCCTGCCGGGCTCGGATCGCGGCTCGCGCGTGCCCAGGCGGAGACCTGCGCGATGGTCGGGTCGCCGGGCATGGGAAACGGGATCTGGCGGTCGACGCGCACCTGCGCGCTGCTCTCGATCGTCAGGCTGCTCGCGGCATGCTCCACCACCAGCCGCACGACATTGGCGAGGCCCGCCTCGGCGCGCGCCGGATAGGTGCGGCCGCCGGGCTGCACGCTCAGCGCATATTCCTCGATCATCTGGCCGGACCAGAGAATCGGCTTCAGCCGCAGGTTGCAGCGCGCGAAGGCGACCGGCTGGGCATAGTCGAACCGCGTCACATGGCGGATGCGGTAAAGCATCATGCGAGGACGAGCCCCGCCGCACGCAGCGGCTCGGCGCCGTGCAGGAAATAGCGGCGGGCAACCGCTTCCGAGAGGCTCCACAGCCGTGCCTGCAGATCGGCGAGCCAGGCATCGTCGATCGCGGTGGCGCGGGCGGTGACCAGCGCGGCGGCAAGGCCGCGCGCCTGTTCCTGCTGCGGTTCGGCCAGGCCGTCGTCGGAGAGCACCGGCAGCGCGTTGAGATGCGCCGAAATCGCCGCCGCCTGGAAGGACAGGCCGCGCGGATTGCCGGGATCGAGCGCGAGCAGGTCGAGCACCGGCACCCGGGCGATGCCGGTCAG
>JAIYAA010000201.1 GCA_027489295.1 Sphingomonadales bacterium
TAGGTGGCAGACGCGGCGCCGCCCGAGCGCGCCTCGCGCAGACGCAGGTTGATCACGCCGGCGATCGCGTCCGAGCCATATTGCGCCGAGGCGCCGTCGCGCAGCACCTCGATCCGCTCGAGTGCCGCGGTGGGAATGGTGTTGAGGTCCACCGCCGCCGACCCGCGCCCGACCGAGCCGTTGACGTTGAGCAGCGCAGAGCTGTTCACACGCACACCATTCACCAGAACCAGCACCTGATCGGGCGAGAGGCCGCGCAGCGTGGCCGGCCGGATGGCATCGGTGCCGTCGGTGGCGGACGGCCGCGGGAAGTCGATCGACGGCGCAATGGCCGCGACCGCTGCGGCCAGTTCGGTGGTGCCCTGCCGCGCGAGGACCTGGCTGCTCAGCACGTCGACCGGCGAGGCCGTATCGAGCCGCGAGCGCCCCACGCTGCGCGTGCCGGTGACGACGATCTCCGTCGCGCCGCCGCTGGGATCGGCGTCAGCCTGCGGCGCCGGCTCTGCAGTCTGCTGCGCGCGGGCGTGTCCGGAAGCGATCGCCATGGCGGATGCCGCGATCAGCAGTGCGGTACGAAAAGGACGCATCGTGAACCCCTTACTTTCTTGTCATTGTCGGCCTGCCAATTCCCATCTTCTGAGTGGGATTGCAGGAAAGAAAAGGTTCGCAACGGGCAAGCACGGATAGTCGCGCGGCTCAGCCGCGCTCGAAGACGTCGTCCGGCTGGGCATTGGCACGTTGCTGAAACGCCTCGGCGCGGCGGCGATAGCCTGCGGCGACCACGGGATTGCGGCAGGACGCGGCACGGGCACGTTCTTCCTGCGCTCGGCGTTCGAAGAAGAAGCGAGAACTGGGCATGGCGCGTCTCCCCTCCCGCGAACGCGGGTGTTCGGCCTCAACCGGTGCGCGGCGGGATTCGTTCCCGGGCAGCGCACCGGCGCCGCCCCGCCCTCCCTTCCCGCGTCGGCGGATCAGGCGAGCGTGAGGTAGAGTTCGGCTTCGATCACCCAGCTGCCGCCGATCTCGCGCCATTTGGCGGTGTAGCTGCCACTCGCCTGCACCGCCCCGTCCGCGGCGGCGACACCCTGCCACTGTCCATGTTCGAACGCGATCGGCGCGACCGGGGACAGGAGCACGCTGTCCGGCAGTCGCGCGTAGAGGACACGCTCGCGCGCGGCGAACTCGCGCTTCCAGGCGAGCAGCTGCGCCTTGCGACCGTGGATCACCGCGCTGTCGGTCCCGGCGACGAGCACCACGTCCGCGGCGAGCAGCGGGCCGATCGCAGCGAGGTCGGCGGTCGCCAGCGCCCGGTTGAACGCGGCGCGCGCCGTGCGGATGGCGAGTTCGGAAGAGGCGTGCATCCTTGCCCTCTACCGCTGGCGCTGCGGCTGCGCAAAGCTGCACATTTGCGCCAAAAGGAGAGGATGTCGCGGTGGATTGCCAGCGGCCCCGCTCTGTGTAGAGTGCGGCCACCTTTCGGCGAACCGCCTGATCCGGAGATCATCCTTGCAGTTCAAGCACCTTCTTCTCGCCTCTACCCTTTCGATCGCGGCGATCGCCGCGCCCGCGCTCAGCCGAAAGCCCCAGCAGACGGCCCCTGCCGCGCCGGCGGCCGAGGCGACGCGCTATGGCAGCTGGGGCTTCGATATCGCGGGCATGGACCGCAGCGTTAAGCCGGGCGACGACTGGTATCGATTCGTCAACGGAAGCTGGACCGATCGCACCAAGATCCCCGAGGATCGCTCGTCCTTCGGCGCCTTCGCGGTGCTGCGCGACCTGTCCGAAGTCCGCCTGCGCAGCCTGATCGAAGGCTATAGCCCTGCCGATGCCGCCAACCCGGACCGGCGCAAGGCCGCGACCCTCTATCGCGGCTTCCTCGATGAAGCGACCATCGAGAAGCTCGACGCCAAGCCGCTGGTCCAGCGACTGCAGCCGGTAAAAGCCGCCAAGACCCGCGCGGAGCTGGCGCAGCTGATGGGCAAGTCGTTCGGTGGGTTCGGCGCCAGCTTCTTCGGGGTCGGCGTGAGCGACGATCCCAAACAGCCCGACGTCTACGCGCTCAGCCTGCGCCAGTCCGGCCTCGGCCTGGGCGACCGCGAACTGTATCTCGATCCCAAGTTCACGCCGCAGCTGGCCCGCTATCGCGACTATGTCGCCCAGTTGCTCGGCATGGCCGGCTGGGCCGATCCGGCCGGGTCCGCCGCCAAGGTGGTGGCGATGGAAACGCGCATCGCACAGGCGCACTGGACCCGCGCGCAGAGCCGCGATCGTGACAAGACCTACAATCCGGTGAGCCTCGCCAAGCTCAAGGCGCAGGCGCCCGGCTTCGCGTGGGATGCCTTCTGGCCGGCGGCCGGCCTGTCCAAGGCAAGCCGCGTGATCGTCGCGCAGAACAGCGCGGTACCGAAGATCGCGCAGGTTTTCGCCGATACCGATCTCGACACGCTGAAGGCATGGCAGGCATTCCGCATCGCCGACGACATCGCTCCGATGCTCTCGAAGCGCTTCGCCACCGCCCAGTTCGATTTTCGCTCGAAGTTCCTCAACGGCCAGCCGCAGGAGCGCGAGCGCTGGAAGCGCGCCGTCTCGTTCACCGAACGCGCGATCGGCGAAGGGGTCGGCCGCGACTATGTCGCGCTCTACTTCCCGCCCGAGAGCAAGGCCAAGATGGACGTGCTGGTCGGCAATCTGCGCGTGGCGCTCGCCGGCCGTATCAAGAACCTCGCCTGGATGAGCCCGGCGACCAAGGAACAGGCGCTCGCCAAGCTGCAGGGCTTCACCGTGAAGGTGGGCTACCCGAGCAAGTGGCGCGACTATTCGAAGCTCGACGTGCGCCCCGGCGACCTGGTCGGCAATGCCGAGCGCGCCGGCCGCTTCGAATGGGATTATCGCCGCAACCGGCTGGGCGGGCCCGTCGACAAGGCCGAGTGGGGCATGACGCCGCAGACGGTCAATGCATACTATAACTCGGTCAAGAACGAGATCGTGTTCCCCGCCGCGATCCTGCAGCCGCCCTTCTTCGATCCGAAGGCCGACGACGCGGTCAACTATGGCGGAATCGGCGGCGTGATCGGCCACGAGATCAGCCACGGCTTCGACGACCAGGGCCGCAAGTCCGACGGCAACGGCGTGCTGCGCGACTGGTGGACCACCGAGGATGCGACCAAGTTCGAGGCGCAGGCAGTGCGCCTTGGCGCGCAGTACGAAGCCTACAGCTTCGAAGGCCTGCCCGGGGTGCACATCAACGGCCGCGCCTCGATGGGCGAGAATATCGGCGATCTCGGCGGCGTGATGATCGCGCTCGACGCCTATCACGCCTCGCTGGGCGGCAAACCGGCACCGGTGCTGGACGGCTTCACCGGCGACCAGCGCTTCTTCCTCGGCTGGGGCCAGGTGTGGCGCACGCTGTTCCGCACCGAGGCGCTGCGCCAGCAGCTGGTCAGCGATCCGCACTCGCCGGGGCAGATCCGCGCGATCAACCCGCTGCGCAATGTCGATGCCTGGTATGCGGCGTGGAACATCGATCCCAGCCAGAAGCAGTATCTGGCACCCGAGGATCGCGTCCGGATCTGGTAAGCCCAAAAAATGCGGCCGGGAGGAGGGACGCTCCCGGCCGCAAGGCTGCGGGGGTGA
This sequence comes from Sphingomonadales bacterium, assembly GCA_027489295.1. The sequence continues at coordinate 3,634 of JAIYAA010000201.1, forward strand.
CTAGAAGTCGATCCGCACCGAGGTGCTGACCGTGCGACCATTGATCGAGCGGGCACGGACGATGCCGTTGGCCGGAATCGCACCCTCCTCGGCTTCGGTGAAGCCGCGGACGTCGAACAGATTGTTGGCGTTCAGCGAGACCAGCAGTTTCGGGATCGGACGGAACTGGGCGAAGGCGTTCACCTGGGTGAAACCGGGCAGCTTCAGCTGGTTGTTGTCCTGCGCATAGCTGCTCGTCGTGCCGACGATGTTGGCGCCGATCGCCGCGCGGCCGATGTCGACTTGCGGGGTTGCCTGGAAGATCAGCTGCGCCTGGCGCCGCGGCGTATTGCCGACCACGCCCGGGTTGAGCGCGTCCGCCACGATCCGCGAATGGGTCCAGGTGGCACCGGTGGTCAGGCTGAACGGCCCGTGGCGATAGCCGCCGTCGAATTCCAGGCCATAGGCGCGATAGGTGCGGTCGATGAATAGCTGGCGCGTCGCCTCGTAATTCTGCTCCTCGGTCTGCGCCCAGAAGCCGGTGAGATTGAGCGTCAGCCCATCGCGGCGATATTTCACGCCCAGCTCGGCCTGGTTGACGAAATCGACCGCGGCGGACTGGCTGACCAGGCTGCCGTTGGCGGTGCTCACCGCTGGCCCGAACAGCAGCCGGTCGGCATTGGCGCGCGCGCCGCGGCTGTAGCGGGCAAAGGCCGACATATAGTCGACGAAGCGATAGTTGATGCCGGTCGAATAGCTCCAATACTGATAGCTGTAGTCCACCGGTGCCGGGCTCGAGAGCGGGATCACCGCCACCCGGGTCTCGGCGTCCGAGATCACGCGGTCTCCGTTCATGTCGCGGACACCGACGCCGGTCCGGCCGCCACCCAGATCGGCGCCATAGATCGCGCCGCTCGCATCGCCAAAATCGTAGCGCAGGCTGGCGCCAACCGAGATCTTCCCCACTTGGTAGTTCAGCGAGGCAAAGGGCGCGTTGACATTGTAGTCGACGCGGTAGCTTCGCCGGCAGCAGCCGCCGAAATAGGCCGCGCCATAGGCGTAATAGCCGTCCTGCGTCACCGCCGTGCCATTGGCGCGGCGCACATTGACCAGCGCCGCATCGCCATTGCCGCGCACGTCCATGAGGATCGACGTCCACAGCCAGTCGGTATCGATCGTCTGGCGCGATTTGTAGAAGCCCGCGGTCGCCGTAAGCCTGCCGCGACCAAGATCGTAGACGCGGCTGGCGCGTAGATCGTTGGTGAGGTTGTTGAGGCTGTTGAGCTTGGTATCGAACACCACGATCTGCGCGAGCAGGCCGTTGCCGTTCAGCCCCGCGGGGTTGGAGATCGCCGCGCCCGCATTCGGGCCGTTGGCATAAGCGAGGGTGGCCCCCGCCCCGCCCATGGCGGTGGCGATGGTCGCTGCGGCATCGACAGTGGCCGGGAAATTGGAAATGAACCGGCCCGAAATGTCCGAGAATCGGAAGCGATCGGTCACCGTCCAGCCGGCGAGCCGCGTCTCGGCCTCGAAACCGACCGTCATGACCAGCGGGTGCTGGCCTTCCCGAACGTCGTCGCTCACCAGGTTGTTGCTGGCGTCCAGCGTCACGTTGCGGGAGAAGGTGGGGGTCAGCAGCTGGTCGCGGTTCGCGCGGAAATTGGGCAAGTCCTGATAGATCGGATTTGCGTTGGTGCCGCTTACGCGCACCGGCATCGGCAGATAGCCGACCGCGCGATCGTTGAGATACTTGCCGTAGAGGCGGATATGGCCGCCGGTGAAGTCCTTGGTGACGTTGAACTTGAACTGGCCGCCCTTGTTGCCGTCATAGCCGATGCGGCGCGGGCCGGTCCCCTGGCGGTAGAAGCCGCCAAAGTGGAACCGCGCGCTGTCGCTGAGCTTGCCGCCATAGTCGAAGTCGAACCGATAGTCCTTATAGTCGAGGCCGGTGCTCGCCTGCACCGCGCCGCCTTCGGACTCGCCGGTCTTCGAGATCATGTTGATCACGCCGCCCGGCGAGTTCGACGCGAAGGTCGAGGCCGAGCCGCCGCGGATCGATTCCACCTGCGCCAGGTTCAGGTCCGCGCGCAGGAAGATGTCGGCGTTGCCGAAGGTGATGTCGCCGAATTCGAGAACGGGCAATCCGTCTTCCTGCAACTGCAGGAACTTGGCCCCGCCCGAGGCGATCGGCAGGCCGCGGATCGAGATGTTGGCGTTGCCCTCGCCCCCCGAACTTTCGGAACGGATGCCAGGCAGGCTCCGGAAGATCTCCGCGACCGAACGCGGTGCCGCCTTCTGGATGTCCTCCGCCTTCAGCGCGCTGGTGGAGATTGCGGTGTCGAGACGATCCCGACCGCGTGCGACGGCGGTGACGACAATCTCGGTATTGTTCTGCGCCTCAGCGCCCTCCTTCTTGGCTTCCTGCGCAAGGGCGGGCGTGGCGGTGGCCAAAAGCACGACGCCGATCAACGCGGCACGCCCCTCCGTGTGGGCACGACGATACCTATCCATCCACGTTCCTCCCGACCGGGCGCCCTGCATGGAGCGCGCTCATATTTACTATATGCGAGCTTTTCTTCGTCGGTCGGAAGTTAGGTAGTTTTGCGGATCGCTTTATTGCCTAGTCAATGGCGAACCAGGCAGATCGACACTATAGTCTCCGCCGGGACTAGAGCTGGACAAGTCGTTGATTGCCGGGCAGTCGCTGGCATCTTCGACGGGGTGAGCCCCTCGTCGTACGGGTTCATGGCCCTGTCCCAAGGGGAAGGTGTCCACCGCCAGCGTGTACACGCAAAAAAGGGCGCCCGCTTGTGCGAGCGCCCCTCCGGACCCTGCTGCCTGCGTGGGAACAGCGGGTCCTATGCAGATTGCCTAGGGCAATTACATGCCGTTGTGCAGGTTCGTGTCCGCGTCGTGGGTACGCATGTCCTTTGCCTTCGCGTCGCCTTCGGCGCGGACGGCATCGGCCTTGTTCTGCAGGTTGTCCTGCGCCGCATCGGTGGTGGCGTTGCTGGCCATCGCTTCGATGTTGTCGGCGCGCGCCTCGGCGTTCGCCTCAATATTGTCGGCCGCCTGCTCGCGCGGCGTGGTGTTGCACGCCGAAAGCGCGATCAGGCCGGCAGCGGCGCCGAGCACAAGCATCTTCTTCATCGTCATTACCCTTTACGTTGGTACAGTCGGAAAACGTTGCGAGCGAAAATCAACGACATGGCACTTTGTTCCGACGCTGTAACGCGAACGAGATGAACCGAGCATGCGGGCGGATCCGCCAAGAAACCGCCTGATCCGACAATCCGGACGCCCGCAGGCCCGGATAGGATACACCATTCTTCCCGATGGAGTGCCCTGATGACCACCGCTTCTCCCACCGTCGTCCTGGTCCACGGCGCCTAGGCCGACGGATCCAGCTGGCAGCGCGTGATTCCGATCCTGCTCGATGCCGGGCACACGGTGATCGCGGTCCAGAACCCCACCCAGTCGCTCGCGGGCGACGTCGCCGCCACCCGCCAGGTGCTCGACACCATTGACGGGCCGGTGGTACTGGTCGGCCATAGCTGGGGCGGTGCGGTGATCACCGAAGCGGGGAACGATCCCAAGGTGAAGGCGCTCGTCTATGTCGCCGCCTTCGCGCCAGCGGCCGGCGAGGCGCTGGTCGGGAAATATCCCAACCCGCCGGCGCTCGGGCACGTCCAGGATGACGGCAAGGGCAATCTGACGCTGGCCGTCCAGGGCTGGGTGGAAGACGTCGCCAACGACCTGCCCGAGGCAGAGGCACGCGTGCTCGCCGTGGTGCAGCCGCCGCTACCGGCGAGCACCTTCGGCGACGTGATCGGCCAGGCGGCGTGGGAAGATCGCCCCAGCTGGTACATCGTCTCCACGGAGGACCGGGTGGTCAGCGTCGCGCTGGAGCGCGAATTCGCGGCGCGGATGAAGGCGACCACCACCGAACTCGCCGCCGGCCACCTTTCGCTGCTGTCGCAGCCCTGGGCCGTGGCAAAGGTGATCCTCGAGGCTGCCCGGGCCGTCGCCTAACGCGCGGCCAGGGTCCGTTCGAGCGCATCGGATCCGTCGATGCGTTCGTCACCCAGGAAAATCACCGGGGTCGTGGCGACGCCGAACTCGTCCTTCACCGCCTCCACCTCGTCGCGCGACCGCAGGATCCGGTCGTCGATCGCATATCCCCGTTCGTGCAGCAGGTCGCGGGCGCGGACGCCGAACGGGCAGACATGATCTGGGAGCACCATCCGGTACAGGGTCGCGCGCTTCTCGTCCGACATTCACAATCTCCTTGAGATCCAAATGCTTGGGGGAGATGACGGTTGCACGGCCTCAGCTGCGTACGAAGAGATTGCGAAACCAGAGCGGCCCGCTTCGCTGCGCCGCGGCGCGCCAGTCATCCGCAACCTCTTCGGGATCGTAGCGGCGCGGGTCGAAAAGCTTGAGCCGCACGCCGCGATAGGCCGACGCATCATAGGTCACCAGCGTCAGCGCATGTTCGAGGGCGGTCGCCGCCATCAGCGCGTGGCGATCGCTCGCCAGCACCACCTGCCCACGCCGGCGCGCCACCGCCGTGTCGACCGGCAGGAGGTGCGAGCCGAACGCCGGGACCAGCTGGTCATCGATCCAGCGGCGAATCGCACCGGCAGCCTCACCGCGCGGCGCCCGGGCGGCAAGCGCCTCGATCTCGGTGAGCGCCAGCACCGAGAGGAACAGCTGCTCGCGCGGGACGCCGGCTGCCCAGGCCACCAGATTGGGATCTGCACCACCGCTGCGCGCCGTGCGCAGATCGAGCAGGACCGCCGTATCGAGCAGGTACATTCACCAGCGGCCAGGCTGGAGGTCGACATCGAACGGCGTTGCAGCCGCCAGCGCATCGACGATGCTCTCGCGCTCCCCGCTGAACGCGCGGAAGCTGGCGATGCTCATCAGCACATGGGTGGGCTTGCCGCGATCGGTGACGAACACCGGTTCGGTACGGGCGAATCGCTTCGCCGCACTCACGTCCTGGTTGAATTCGCGGCTGGTGAGGACCTTCATCGCCGGCTCTCCGTGCCAAAATGATAGCGCTATGATGTAGGTACGTACCTACCTTGTGGGACCGCTGCAACACTTTGGCGGCATCGCCTGGAAAAGTGCAGGAACGCGATCGATGGGCTCTTGCCCGAATGGCCGGGAGACGCTCGGTAGGGTGCCGCGCCGGTGCTGCAGATGCCGGGCGTACGAGGGGAACCCGAATGAACGAGCTGCTGATCGGCGCCTGGCACGCGCTTACCGACGTCCTCAATCCGCATGGCCCCGCCGTACATGCCGCCAAGACCTATGCGCCGGGCGATTTCAGCATCCACTTCTTCCTCCAGCTCGCGATCATCCTGCTCGCCTGCCGGGTAGTCGGCTGGGCCGGGCAGAAATTCCTGAAGCAGCCGCAGGTGGTCGGCGAGATGATCGCCGGGGTGGTGCTCGGCCCCTCGCTGCTCGGGCTGGTCGCGCCCGATCTGCAGCTCGCGATTTTCCCCAGGGAAACACGCAATGTCCTCTACGCCGGCGCACAGCTGGGCGTCGGGCTCTACATGTTCATGGTCGGGCTGACGCTGCGGCTGGACCATTTCCGCTCGAAGGCGAAGAGCGCGGCAGGCGTGTCCGCCGCCGGCATCGCCGCGCCCTTCCTGCTCGCCGCACTGATCACGCCCTATCTGCTGACCGTGCCGGGGCTTTTCACCGCCGGCATCAGCCAGGCAAACGCGACGCTGTTCATGGGCGCGTGCATCGCCCTCACCGCGTTCCCGATGCTCGCACGGATCATCAACGAGCGCGGCCTCGCCAATTCGGCGCTGGGCACGCTGTCGCTGACCGCGGGCGCGTTCGACGACGCCGCGTCGTGGTGCGTGCTGGCGATCGTGCTTGCGACCTTCGGTGCGGGGGCGGGGGTGGCCGTGCTCGCGATCGGCGGCGCGGTGCTCTATGCCGGCTTCATGCTGCTGTTCGGCCGCCGGCTGCTCGCGCCGCTGGGGCGGATCGTCGAGGCGCGCGGCGAGATGACCAGCGCGGTGCTCGCCGTCACGATGATGCTGTTCTGCATGTCGGCGTTCGTCATGGACGCGATCGGCATCCACGCGATCTTCGGCGGCTTCCTGATGGGCGTGTGCATGCCCCGCGGGCTGTTCGTCACCGAGCTGAAGCGCAAGGTGGAGCCGCTCGCGGTGGTGTTGCTGCTGCCGATGTTCTTCACCTATTCGGGGCTCAACACGCGGATGGACATGGTCAATTCCGCCTCGCTGCTGCTGATCGCGCTGGGCATTCTGGCGGTATCGGTGCTCGCCAAGTTCGGCGCCTGCTGGGCGGCGGCGCGGGTTGCCGGCGAAGACAATCGCACCGCGCTGGGCATCGGCGCACTGATGAACTCGCGCGGGCTGATGGAGCTGATCATCATCAATATCGGCCTGCAAAAGGGCATCATCGGCCCGACGCTGTTCTCGATGCTGGTGCTGATGGCGATCGTCACCACCGTGATGGCAACCCCGCTGTTCGAAGCGGTCTATGGCCGCAAGGCGCGGGAAAGCGGCGAACTGGAAACGCTGGACGGGCAGCTCGCGACCGTCTGACCCCTCAGCCGGCAAGCTGGCGGATCAGCTCGCGGTGGCCGGGCAGATCCGCCACCGCCTGATCCCCGAAGCTGCGGATACGGGCGAACTGGCGCGCGGCCGCCTCGGCATGGGGAAAGCCCTCCCGGGCGGCCGACAGATCGGTGCGAAAGTCCATCCCGTAGAGGATGTACTGGTAGTTGAAGAAGGCGAAGCTCTCCACATCGAGCAGGAAGTCGAACCGGCTCGGCGGGCGGTGGTGCCACTGCGCCAGCAGCGCCTTGAGCGTATCGGGGATCGTCGCCGGATCGCGATTGTCGCGCCAGAACGGCTCCTCGCGGCGGCTGAGGCAGTAATGGAGTTTCAGGAAGTCGACGATCCGCTCGTAGCGCGCGGTCATCAGCGTGTTGAACCGCGTGGCCGGCGCATCGATCGGGCCGGCATGGGGAAACAGCTCGGCGATCATCGCGGCGGCGGCTTCGATCAGCACCACGCCGGTGGCCTCGAGCGGCTCCAGGAACCCGCCCGCCAAGCCGACCGCCACGCAGTTCTTCACCCAGGGCGTGCGGCGGTAGCCGGGCTCGAAGCGGATCAGCCGCGCGTCGTGCGGCGCACCGTCCAGATGCGCATCGAGGATCTCCGCCGCCCGCGCATCGGACAGATGCGCCGAGGAATAGACGCAGCCGATACCGCGGGCATGCTGCAGCCCGATGTCCCAGGTCCAGCCGCCCTCGTGCGCGGCGGCGACGGTGGTCGTCGCGATCGGCGCCTGCGGATCGGCATAGGGCAATTTGCAGGCGAGCGCCCGATCGGTGAACAGCTGGTGCTGCACCGAGGTGAAGGGCGCGCCGAGCGCCTTGCCGATCAGCGCCGCGTCGAAGCCCGAACAGTCGATATAGAGATCGGCGGTGAGGCTGCCATGCTCGCGCGTCTCGATCCGGTCGATCGCGCCTTCGGCATCGGTATGCGCATCGAACGCCTCGCCCTCCAGATGGACGACGCCGAGTTCCACCGCGCGATCACGCAGGAGTCCCGCCAGCCGCACGGCATCGAAATGATAGGCATAGGTGAGCGGGCCGCCGAAGCCCGTTTCCTCGGCGCGCTTCGGCGCCCGGCCGCGCGCGGCGACGCGGTTCTGGATCGTCATCGCCTCGGCAAAGGGGGGCCGCGTTCCCTCCGATTGGAGGAGCCAATAGGGCACCAGCCCCGCCCCTTCGGTGTGGAAGGGCGCCTCGAACGGGTGGAGGAAGCGGTGGCGGGTGCCATCGGCACGGGGCGCGTGCAGCCAGTCGTCGAAGCGGATGCCCTGCTTGAACGTGGCGGACGCATCGCGCACGAAGCTGCGCTCGTCGATGCCGAGGAATTGCAGCGTCTCGCGGATCGTCGGGAAACCGCCTTCGCCGACCCCGACAATGCCCAGCGTCGGCGATTCCAGCAGCGTGATGGCGAAGCGACGCTGATGCGCAAGGTCGAGATGACGCGCGAGATAGGCAGCGGTCAGCCAGCCCGCCGTGCCGCCGCCCAGGATCAGGATCCGCCCCAAGGGAGTCATGGCATCCTTGCTAGGCCGGGGCGGAGGCCGGGGCAATGGTCGTACGCGGGGGAAAGCATTTGCCTTGCGCGGTCCTGTCTGGTTAGTCCGACAAATAATTGAGGGGAGAATGGGCATGGCGATCAGGACGTTGGCAAGCATGGCAGCGTTGCTGCTGGCATCGGCGAGCGTGCAGGCCGCGCCGCGCGATCCGCTCGCCCCCACCGGCCGCTGGTCCGCCAACACCGCCGGCCGCGCCGCGACGCCGCCGATGGGCTGGAACAGCTGGAACGCCTTCGCCACCGATGTCGACGAGGAGAAGGTTCTCGCCTCGGCGCAGAAGATCGTCGACACCGGCCTGGCCGCCAAGGGCTATCGCTTCGTCAACCTCGACGAAGGCTGGTGGGACCACCGCCGCGCCGATGGCCGGATGCTGGTGCGCGCGGACAAGTTCCCCTCGGCCCGCACCGCCGATGGCGCCACCTCGTTTCGGCCGTTCACCGATTGGCTGCACGCGATGGGGCTGAAGGCGGGGATCTACACCGATCTCGGCCGCAACACCTGCGCCCAGGCCTATGGTCCCAACGAGCCCAATCTGCCCCGCGGCAGCGTGCTCGAGCGCGAAGTGGGGCTCTATGGCCATATCGACCAGGACATCGCGCTCTATTTCGGCGACTGGGGCTTCGACTATATCAAGATCGATGGCTGCGGCCTGCGCGCCTATGGCGAGGACAGCGCGCTGGTCCGCGCCGGCCGCCACCGCGCGCTGGCGCCGCTGCTCGACCTGGACAGCATCAACCGCTCCAACATTCCCGCGGTCCGCGCGATGTTCGAACAGGTGAAGGCCGCGCTGGTGCGGGCGGACCCGGATGGCGACTATCTGCTTTCGCTGTGCATCTGGGGATCGGCGGACGTTCGCAGCTGGGCCAAGGACATCGGCAACATCTCGCGCACCAGCGACGACATCACGCCGCACTGGACCCGCCTGCTCACCAATTTCGACACCGCCGCACGGCGCCCGCTCTACGCCCATCCCGGCTCGTGGAACGACCCCGACATGCTGTTCATCGGCAAGGGCGAGTTCGACGCGAACCACCTGACCGAGGCGCGGTCGCACTTCGCGCTCTGGGCGATGGTTTCGGCTCCCCTGCTGATCGGCGCGGACCTGCGCACCACGCCGCAATCGCTGATGGACATCTTCGGCAATGCCGCGCTGATCGCGATCGACCAGGATCCCGCCGGCAACCAGGCCGTACTCGCCTTCGACAGCGACGACTTCCAGATCCTGGTGAAGACGCTGGCGGATGGCGACAAGGCCGTCGCGCTGTTCAACCGCAGCGCCGCGCCGACCGAGGCGATCCTCACCGCCCAGCACCTCAAGCTGCGCGACGACGCCGACATCGCCCTGACCGACCTGTGGAACGGCACCACCTCCCGCTTCCGGAAGGAGGGGCGCTTCACGCTCGCGCCGCACGAGACCCGGGTCTTTCGCGCCAAGGGCCCGCGGCTGCTGGCGGACGGCTTCTATCTCTCCGAACTGCCGGGGATCGTGAACCCGGCGGTGGACGGCGTCCCCGCGCCGATGGCCGATCCGATGGTGCATCGCGCGGTTGTCGCCTGGACCGGCACCCATGGTGCCGGCCAGCGGCCGCTCTACGGTGGCTGGGGCGGCGCGCAGGCGGATGCGACGCCCTATGGCCGCGAGCTGGCGGTGGCGGGCAAGCACTTCACCGCCGGGTTGGGCGTGCTCGCCAATTCCCGGCTCGAGATTCGCAACCCGGCCTATCGCCAGCTGACCGTCTCTGTAGGCGTCGATGACTCGGCAACCGATGCGGCGCGCGGCGTGACCTTCGCCGTCTATGGCGATCGGCGCCTGCTCGCGACCAGCGCGCCCCTGCGCCGTGGGATGCCGGCGAAGTCGCTCACCGTGAACGTGGCCGGCGTGAAGATCGTCGAACTCGTCGCGCGCGCGGCCGGCACTGGCAACGAGCGGCTGACGGTCGTCTGGGGCGATGCGGCCTATCTGCGCTGATCAGAACGGTTGCGAAATCAACTGCTAAGCATCGACTGATGAGGCCGACTGGCAGCGGCAGCCGCTTGTCTCTTCCCGGGATCACACATATCTTGGATCAGTTTCCGGGACAGGTCGTTCTGCTTCCCTGTTGAGGTTGGAGCATCCGTGACCCCCGTCGATCTACCCCAGGCATTGCGCGACTATTTCGAAAGCTCTCCTGTCGCACTATCGCTCGGCGAGGCGGCAGGCGACCACCCGTTGCTGCTCACCAACCAGCGCTTTCGCCATCTGACCGGCTATGCCAGCAGCGATGTCGTCGGCCGGAACTGCCGGGTCCTGCAGCGCGGCAGCGACAATCAGGAGGCGCGCATCCGCATCCGCGCCTTTCTCGGCGACGACGCGCAGAGCAGCGTCCGCACCGCGATCCTCAATTTCCGCAAGGACGGGACGCCGTTCGTCAACCTGCTCTACCTCTCGAAGCTGCGCGCGCTCACCGGGCAGGTACGCTATATCTTCGCCTCGCAGTTCGACATCAGCCGCACCCAGGCCGATCGGCTGGCGGAATATGACAGCGCGCTGCGGCAGACGATCGCGCGGCTCGCCCCTGTGGCCGCCGAAAGCGGCATCGCGGTGGAAGGCACGCTGATCACCATCGCCAATACCGCGGCGACGATCGCCCAGGCGAAGATGACGCTCTCCGACCTCGATACGAGCAGCTTCCTGTGAACGCCCCGTTCGACGCCAAGAGCAGCACGCTTCCCGTGGTCGGCATCGGCGCTTCCGCCGGCGGGCTGGAGGCCTTGCGCGAAATGCTGGCCCCTGCCCGCGCGCCCACCGGCATGGCGTTCGTGATCGTCCAGCATCTCGATCCCAATCACGAGAGCATGCTAGCCCAGCTGCTCGATCGCCAGACCAATCTGGAGGTCCTCCAGTGCGAGGGCGGCGAGCGGATCGAGGCGGACAAGGTCTACATCATCCCGCCGGGTCACGGGCTCGCGATCCGCGACGGAACGCTGGAACTGACCGATTTCGCCCAACCGCGCGGCCTGCGCCGGCCGATCGACGATTTCTTCCTGTCGCTCGCCGCCGACCAGCAGGGCAATGCCGCCTGCGTGATCCTTTCCGGCACCGGGGCCGACGGCACGATCGGACTGCGCGCGGTGAAGGAACATGGCGGCGTGTGCCTGGCACAGGCGCCCGAGAGCGCACGCTATGACGGCATGCCGCTTTCGGCGGTAGGGACCGGACTGGTCGATTTCGTCAAGGTACCGGGCGAGATGCTCGATTGCCTCCACGCCTTCTTCCATCGCAGCGGCGACGATACGCAGAGCGAAGAGGCCTCGCTGGTCGCCGACCATGTCGACGAGCTGTGCAAGGTGCTGCGCACCGCGGTGGGCCATGATTTTTCAGGCTACAAGCGCACGACGCTGGTCCGCCGGATCGAGCGGCGGATGCACGTGCTCGGCTTCACCAGCGGCGCCGCCTATCTCGCCCGCGCCAAGACCGATGCCGAGGAATGCGAGGCATTGTTCCGAGACCTGCTGATCAACGTCACCCGCTTCTTCCGCGACGCCGATCTGTTCGATCGGCTGCGCACGCAGGTGGTCGAGCCGCTGGTGCGCAGCTGGTCCGGCGAGGAGGATATTCGCGTCTGGATCCCGGGCTGCTCCTCGGGCGAGGAAGCGTACAGCATCGCGATGCTGTTCGCCGAAGCGTCCCGGAAACTGGGCATGCCGTCGACCGGCGTGCAGATCTTCGCGACCGATATCGACGAGCAGATGCTCCAGATTGCCCGCAACGCCGCCTATCCCGCCTCGGCGCTGGTCGACCTGCCGCCGCCGATGCGCGAGCGCTACACGCTGCCCCATGCCGAGCGATTCCTGATCACGCCGCAGATCCGCGACATGATCCGCTTTTCCAACCACAGCCTGGTCAAGGACCCGCCCTTTTCGCGGATCGACCTGGTTTCGTGCCGAAACCTGCTGATCTATTTCGATGACGGCCTCCAGCAATCGGTGATGCCGCTGCTGCATTACGCGATCCGGCCCGAAGGCTATCTGTTCCTCGGCCCGTCGGAGAGCATCGGCCGGTTCGACCACCTGTTTCCCGCGCTCGACCACCAGGCCCGCATCTTCCAGCGCTCACCCGGCGCCCCCAACTACCCGATCGACCTGCCGGGCAGCGCACGCGCGCGCAACCGCCGAGAGGATCGGCAAGAGCGCCACTCCGGTCGCGTGGGTGCCGAGGAAACGGCGGCGGTGCGCCGCCTGGTCGATCGCTACGCGCCGGCCAGCCTAGTGCTCGATCAGGAGGGGGTGATCATCGCTGCCTATGGCCGGCTTGGGCGCTATTTCGATTTCCCGGTGACGCGCACCGGCGGGTCGAGCGCGATCGGCCTGGCTCGGCCGGGCCTGCGCAATGTGCTGGGGCCGCTGCTGCGCGCGGCGCGCGACCAGCGCAAGCGGGTGGTCGCGCGCGATGTGGCGGTGGAATCCGAATATGGCAGCCAGCAGATCGATGTGGTGTGCGATCCGCTGCCCGACGGCACGCTGCTGTTCGTGTTCCGCGAGACCGCGGCGTTCCGCCCCGCACTCGACGAGGATGCGACCGAACTCGATGCCAGCGACGACCATCTCGACGCGTTGGAAGACGAGCTGCGCGTCACCCGCCACCGGCTGCGCACGACCGTCGAGGAACTGGAGACCGCGAACGAGGAGCTGAAGAGCTCGAACGAAGAAATGATGTCGATGAACGAGGAGCTCCAATCGACCAACGAGGAGCTGTCCACGGTCAACGACGAGCTGAAGAGCAAGGTTGATCAGCTGACCGTCGCCAATTCGGACCTGCGCAACTTCTTCGAATCGACCGATCTGGCGGTGGTCGTGCTCGATGCCGAGCTGCGCATCCGCAGCTTCACCGAAGCCGCGACGGCGCTGTTCCCGCTGCAGCCGAGCGATCGCGGCCGGCCGCTCGCCGACGTCGCCAGCCGCCTCTCGGGGAGCGACTATCTGGCCGATGCCCGCGCGGTGATCGCGGGCGAGGGCCCGCTCCAGCGCCGGGTGAGCACCCAGGACGGCAGCCGCACCCTGTCGATGCGCACCCTGCCCTATCGCGCGCAGAACGGCACGACCGACGGCGCGACGCTGGTGCTGACCGACATCACCGACGCGCTGTCGCTGGAGCGCGCGCTGGCGGCCGAGCGCGAGCGTCTCGACATGGCGATCCGCGCGGGCGGCATCGCGGTGTGGGAATATCGCGTCGACACCGGCGAGACACTGGTCGACGATCATGCGCGCAGCGTGCTGGGCATCGACCCCGGCGTTCCCACCGACGATCCCGACGCGCGGCTGGAGCGCCTGCTTCCGGAGGACCGCGGCCTCTTCAAGGCCGAATTGGCGCGCGTGATCGACGAGGGCGGCGATGTCGAGATCAGCTACCGCATCGCCGATGGCGACGGGGTGCGGCGCATCAAGACCTTCGGGCGCATGGTGAGCGATGCCGATCCGCGTCGGCTGGTCGGCGTCTCGATCGACGTCACCCCCGAATACAAGCTGGCGGAAACCCGCGAGCTGATGCTGCGCGAGATGAACCACCGGGTGAAGAATCTCTTCGCCATCGTCAGCGGCATGATCTCGGCCGGCGCGCGCAGCCACAACGAGGTCGGACGCTTCGCCAACGACATGCGCGAGCGGATCGCCGCGCTCGGCAGGGCCCATTCGCTTGCAGCGCCCGCCGGCGCGCTTCAGTCGATCGATCTAGCCGAGCTGGTCGAGACGACGCTTGCTCCCTACCGGAACCATGCGACGATCCAGATTCATGGCCCGACCGTGAAAATTCATCGGACCTGTTTGTCGCCGCTTGCGTTGATGCTCCACGAATGGGCGACGAACTCGGTCAAATATGGGGCGCTGGGGCCCGCGTCGGGGACTCTCGACGTGGCATGGCAGCCCGTGTCCGACGGTGTTCGGCTGGATTGGCGCGAGACGGGCGATCGGCCCGTTTCGGTCGAAACCGGCACCGGCTTCGGCACGATTCTGGTACAGACCTCCGCACGCCAGCTGGGTGTTTCCGTGACCCGGTCGGCGGAGGACCGTACCTTTGCCATTCAGATCCATCTGCCTGCGAAAGTGCTTGCGAATGACGAAGACGGTGATGCTCATCGAGGATGAACTGTTCGTCGCGCTGGACGTGCAGGATGTGGTGGAGGAAGCGGGCTTCGCCGTGGACGGCCCCTATGTCTCGGTCGCCGAGGCGCTGGAGGCGGTTGCCAATCACCTGCCCGGTTGCGCGATCCTCGACGTTCGGCTGACCGACGGCGAGGTCTTCCCCGCCGCCGACGTGCTGCGGGATGCGGGTGTGCCGATCATCTTCCATTCGGGCCATGCCGACGCGATGTCGCTGCGTGGCCGCTATCCGCAGGCGGTGGTCTGCTCTAAACCCTGTTCCCCCAGCGCACTGCGCGCCGCGGTGGTCGGCGCCCTGGGCGCCTGAGCTCAGCCGGCGGTCCGCGCCCGCCAGCGGATCAGCAGCGTCGCGAAGAACCAGGCGACGAGGGCGACGCCCGCGCCCAGGATCAGATCGATCAGATAGTGCGTGCCCTCCACGGGCGTCGACAGCAGCATCGCGCAAGGGATGGCCGTAAGCCACCAGCGCAATGGCCCGCACTTCTGCGCCGCGGCGATGTAGAGCGTTGCCGAGGCCGCGTGGAAGCTCGGGGCCGAGACCAGCCCGCGCAACTGCCCCAGATCGACCACGGTCAGCGTGTGCGCCCGCAGCGCCGGGATGAGATCCGGCTGCCACAGCTCGCTCACCGGCATGTACGGGATCGGGCCGTGCCACAGGTAGGAGAAGGGCCCCACCGCCGGCATCTGGCTGTAGACCGTCAGCGTCATGACTGCCGCGATCGCGAAGGCGGCGAGGAAGCGATGGGCCTGCCGGCGCTGGCCGGTGAGCGCAAACCAGCCGAGCAGCAGCGCCGGGGTGAGGAAGATGCTCTGATAGGCGGCGAGGCCGAGCAGCTGCAGCGACCGATGCGCAACGACGGTGCGGTACCAGGCCAGCCAGTCGAACTGCAGCAGCTCGTCCACCCGCTGAAGCCCGGCATCGGCAAAGCCCTGGCTCATCGCCGCGACCGGATAGGAGCTGACCGCGCCGATCAGCGCCAGCGCCATGAAGAGCGTGTAATATTCCACCACATCGGCGGCCACGAGGCTCCACCGACGGCCATCGCGCAGGCACCAGCCGCGCACCAGCGGTCCGACCGCGAGGACGATATAATAGGGGATGTTGCTGGACGCGAAGGGATCGATGCGGATGCCGGCGGTCCACAACAGCAGCGCGCAGGCGCCAACAGCGGCGACAATCGCGAACCGCACCTGGCCTGCGGAAAAGCCGATGGCCGAACCCGATTCGACGGGGAGTGCCGGGAACAGCGGCGCGGCAGCGGGGATGGCGGTGGAACGGCGTTGATCGGTCAAATGCTGGGCTCGTTGAACTAGCGGGCGACCCGCCTGCCATTGCCCGCGCGCCGTCCCCAATCCTAGCGCGGTGCGCTGCCCGCGCCTAGCCCGCCCGGGGAACCTGCCGTGAATGGCACTTTACCCAGGGTGAAGTGCCACAGCTGGTGGTTCTGCTGCTCGGCAAAGTGCCATGGCTGGTCCAAGTGGCGGTGGCGACACGGAAGGGATTCACAGGCGAATCGCGATGTGCTTAGATTCCTGCTATGTTCCAGCACGATCTCTTCGCCGCCGCCCCCTGTGCCGCGCCGGATGCGGCCCCCGCCGCCCCGCCGCTGGACCTGCCGGCGGTGCTCGACCGGCTGAGCGAGACCTGCGAGCGCCCCCGCTACAGCTTCATGGTGCTCCAGTTGATCGCCCAGGCGAGCGCGCGCAGCGGCTGGGCGGGGCCGTGGATCGAGGCGAATGGTCGCCGCCTGCCGGTACGCGACTGGCTGAGCGAGGCGCTCACCCCTGTCGCCCGCCGCGATCCGCGCCGGCTCGGGCTGGCCGCCCGGGCACGTGCCGACCTGGAGAAGGCGGGCACGCTGCCGCTCGATCCCGAGGCGGCCGATCGGGCGATCGACGCCGAAGTGCAGCATCGCATCCGCCTCTCCGGCCGCACCAATGTGAGCCGTGCGGTATCCGAACTGGTGCGCGCCGGCCTCGTCCGCCGCCATTATCGCGGATACCGGGTGGACCATGAGAACCGCGGCGCCCAGCGCCACGCGGTCTATGCCGTGACCGACGAGGCGCGGCGCGCGCTGCAGCTCGGTGCCTAAGGTTCGCTGCGGGCGAGCGGAAACCCCTCGTCCAGCCATCCAGTGATCCCGCCCGCCATCAGCTTCACCGGGCGGCCCAGCCGCGCCAGGCGCAGCGCCGCCCGCGCGGCGCCGTTGCAGTGCGGACCGGCGCAATAGACCAGGAACAGCGTATCCTCCGGCCAGACGGCCATCTTCGATGCGATGATCTTGGCATGCGGCAGGTTGATCGCACCCGGCACATGGCCCGCATCGAACAGCGCCGGGCCGCGCACGTCGAGCAGCACGAAGCCGGGATCGCCCGACTGCAGCGCCGCATGGGTATCCCAGCAATCGGCTTCGAAACGGAACAGCGCCGCGAAATGGGTTTCCGCTTCGGCAGCGGATGCGGGCGGAATCACGGTTACGGCATTGGTCATGCAAACACCTCCTGGGTCCGTGCTCTGCGCTGTGGCAAGCCCGCTGGCGAGCGGCACGATTACCGTGTATCGAAACGATCGTGCCAAACCTGCTGCCATCGCCGAACCGAAACGTCGTCGCGCTCGCCTATGACGGGCTGTGTGCGTTTGAATTCGGCATCGTCGCCGAGGTCTTCGGGCTCGCACGGCCTGAAATGGGCCCAGACTGGTATCGCTTTCAGGTCTGCACCGAGCGCCCCGGTCGACTGGCCACCAACGCCGGGGTCGCCGTGGAGGTGCCGGCGGGGCTGGACGCACTCGCCACCGCGAGCACCATCGTCATCCCCGGATGGCGAACCCAGGATCCGGCGCCGTCGCCCGCGCTGCGCGACGCGCTGCTCGCCGCCCATGCCCGCGGTGCGCGGCTGGTGACGATCTGCTCGGGCGCCTTTCTGCTGGCGGCAACCGGCCTGCTCGACGGCCGCTGCGCGACCACCCACTGGCGCTATGCCGATGCGCTGCAGGCCGCCCATCCGACGGTGACCGTCGACGCAGATCGGCTCTATGCCGAGGACGGGACGCTGTTCACCTCGGCCGGATCGGCTGCGGGCATCGACCTGCTCCTGCATCTGGTTCGCCAGGATTTCGGGCCGGATGCGGCCAACAGTGTCGCCCGGCGGATGGTCGTGCCCGCGCATCGCAGCGGCGGCCAGGCACAGTTCATCGAACGGCCGGTGCCGGTGCATCCCCACAGCCAGCTGGCCGCACTGCTCGACCGGATCCGCGCAGAGCCTGCGCGTGCCTGGACGATCGCCACCATGGCCGAAAGCGCGGCGATGAGCCGACGCACCTTGGTCCGCCGCTTCCACGAGGCGACTGGCATGACGCCGGGGGCGTGGCTGATCGCCCAGCGCGTCGCGGCGGCACGCACGCTGCTGGAGACGACCCGCCTGTCCATCGAGGACGTCGCGCAGGCATCGGGCCTGGGCAGCGCCGCCAATCTGCGCCAGCATTTCGGCGCCCAGCTCGGCATCCCGCCCAACCTGTATCGAAGGCAGTTCCTGCGACCGGCGGCCTGACCCGGCGGGTTGCAAAGCGCGCCGATCCCTGAAATCAGCGGACGACCGTGCGGCCGGGGGGCCGCAGGCGGAACAGGGGGCCATTCGACCAACACCGTGCGCGACCGAACCCGGTGTGCCCCCCTGTCCATCTCATCCGAAGGAATGATCGCTTCCATGCGCCTGCTCGCCACGCTGCTCGTCTCCACCGCCCTGCTTGCCACGCCCGCCGTCTCGCAACAGGCGCAGGATCCGGCGGCGCGCGTCGACCCGTTTGTCGGCGTGGATGGCGGCGGGGTGGCCGGCGGCAACACGGTGCCGGGTGCCGGCGTGCCGTTCGGCTTCGTCTCGCTGAGCCCGGACACGACCAATGGCGATACCAACGGCTATGACTCGCGCAGCCCCATCCTGGGATTCAGCTACACCCATGTCAGCGGCACGGGCGGCTCGGCCAAATATGGCAATTTCCGCGTCACTCCGATCAGCGGCGACCTGCGCGTCGCCCATCTCCATTTCGAGCGCAGCGGGGAAAGCGCCGCCCCCGGCCTCTACCGCGTCGGCCTGCGCAATACCGAGGGCCGCGTCACCCAGGTGGAGCTGACCGCCACCCGCCTCGCCGGCTTCCAGCGGCTGACCTTCCCCGAGGGCGCACCCGCGCATGTCGTGCTCGACGCCAGTTCGGTGATCGCGATGCGTGGGTCCGGCCAGCGCACCCGCTTGGCGCACGTCCAGCTGATCGACGACCGTCACATGGCCGGCTGGACCGAAGTGGAGGGCGGCTGGAACCCGGTGCCCTACAAGCTCTATTTCTATGCCGAGTTCGACCGCCCGGCGGCCGCCTTCGGCGCGTGGAAGGCAAGCCAGGGGCGGATGGAGACGATCCCCGGCATCGGCGCGGCGGAGGGCGGCACCCAGACCAAGGCACCGGCCGACCGCCAGGCGCTGATGATCGAGTACGACACGCGGATGGAATTCGCCCACCGGCTGGGGACCTATTTCACCTTCGACCCCAAGGCCGGGCGGCAGGTGCAGATGAAGCTCGCGGTCTCGTTCCTCGGCATCGACAAGGCCCGCGCCAACCTCGCCGCCGAGCTGCCCGACTGGGATTTCGACGCGGCCGCCGCACGCGCCCGCAGCCAATGGAATGCGGTGCTCGACAAGATCCAGGTCGAGGGCGGCACCGAGGAGCAGCGGCGGATCTTCACCACCGCGCTCTACCACACCCACACCATGCCGCACGACCTGACCGGCGAGAATGTCTGGTGGCAGTCGGCCGAGCCGCATTACGAGGATTTCTACACGCTGTGGGACACGTTCCGCACAGTGCATCCGCTGCTCACGCTGATCCAGCCCGATCGGCAGCGTGGCATGATCCGCTCGCTGATCGATACCTATGCGCATACCGGCTGGATGCCCGATGCGCGCATCGCTGGCGGCAACGGCATGACGCAGGGCGGGTCGAACGGCGACGTGGTGATCGCCGACGCGGCGGTGAAGGGCCTGGGCGGCTTCGATCTACCCCTCGCCTATCGGGCGCTGGTCAAGAATGCCGAGGTGGAGAGCGACGCGCCCTTCCTCCAGGGCCGCGTGCTCCAGGACTACAAGACGCTGGGCTATGTCTCGGTCACCCAGACCCGATCGGCCTCGCGCACGCTCGAATATGCCTATGACGATTTCGCGATCGGCGCGGTCGCCAGCCAGCTCGGCAAACGGGACGACGCCGCGCGCTACCGCGCCCGCGCCGGCAACTGGCGGAACCTTTGGGACGACAAGCTCGGCTGCATTCACCCGCGCTATCCGGACGGCAGCTGGCTGGAGAATTACCGCTGCACCGACGAATATCCCGATCGCTCGACGCCGTGGTGGGAGGCGCCCTTCTACGAAGGCAATGCGCTGCAATATTCCACCTATGTGCCGCACGACGTTACCGGGCTGATCGAGAAGGCGGGCGGACCCAAGGGCTTCGTCGCCTGGCTCGATCGGCTGTTCGACGGGCATTACTCGCAGGGCAACGAGCCCGACATCCTCGCGCCCTATCTCTACATCCATGCCGGCCGGCCGGACCGCACCGCGGAGATCGTGCGCGACCTGATGGCGACGCACTATCACCTCAGCCGCACCGGGCTGCCCGGCAACGACGATGCCGGGGCGATGTCGAGCTGGTATGTGTGGAACGCGATCGGGCTCTATCCCAATGCCGGCCAGCCCTATTATTACATCGCCGCGCCGATCTTCGCGCGCAGCCGGATCGCGCTGGAGGGCGGGCGCAGTTTCACCGTGGTGGCGAAGGATGTGTCGGACGCAAACCGCTACGTCACCGCCGCGCGGCTGAACGGCAAGCCGATCGACCGCGCCTGGATTGCCCATGCGGAGGTGGCCGCGGGGGGAACGCTGGAGCTGCAGATGGGCCCGGCACCCACGGCCTGGGCGACCCGCTTCACCACGCCGCCCGACGGCTATCGCCGCTAGAGCCAGCCATTGGCCCGCGCGGTGCGGCCGGCCTCGATGCGGTTGGCCGCGCCGAGCTTGCCCGCCGCCTCGGAGAGATAGTTGCGCACCGTCCCCGGCGACAGGCCGAGCCGCCGGGCGATGTCCTTGTTCGACAGCCCCTCCTCGGCCAGCCGCAGCGCGTCGCGCTCGCGATCGGTGAGCGGATCGCTTCCCGCCTCCCACGCGGCGGCGGCGAGATCGGCGGGGATCACCCGCCCGCCGGCGGCGACGGTGCGGATCGCCGCGACCAGCTCGTCTACGGGCGTGTCCTTGAGCAGATAGCCCCGCACCCCGGCGGTGCGGGCGCGCTCCAGATAACCGGGCCGCGCGAAGGTGGTGACAATCACCACCGCCGTCCGCGCCTTCTCGCCGGCCAGGATCTGCGCGCAGTCAAGCCCGGTGCGGCCCGGCATCTCGATATCGGTGAGCAGGATGTCGGGCGTGAGGCGGCGCACCAGGTCGAGCGCCTCGTCGCCATTGGAGGCCCTGCCGACGATCGCGAAATCGGGCTCCAGCGTGAGCAGCGCGGCGATCGCGCCCAGCACCAGCGCCTGATCCTCGGCGATCACGATCCGGATCATGCCGGCACGCTCGCTTCCAGCCGCGTGCCCGGCTGCAGCGCCAGCAGATCGAGCGTGCCCCCCGCCGCCACCAGCCGCTGGCGCATGCCGCGCAGGCCGTTGCCCTCGCGGAAGGAGAGGCCGACGCCGTCATCCTCCACCACCAGACGTGCGTCGCCAGGCCCCGCCTCGAAGCCGATCGCGCAACGCCGCGCCCCGGCATGGCGGATGACGTTGGTCACCGCCTCGCGCAGCGTCATCGCCAGGATCGCGCCGGCATCGGCGGGCACGGCGGCAGGATCCCCGGTCACGACCGGTTCGATTCCCGCCGTCTCCAGCGCGGCGAGCGATGCCGTGGCTTCGGTGGCGAGCGAGCCGCCGAGCTGGCCGGTCAGCGCAGCCCGCACCTCCGCGAGCCCGGAGCGAGCGGCAGCGGCGATCGCTTCCAGTTCGGTCTTTGCGGCTTCCGGGTCCCGCTCGACCAGCCGGCCGGCAAGATCCGCCTTGAGCGCGACCAGCGTCAGCGTGCGGCCGACCACGTCGTGCAGGTCGCGGGTGATCCGCTCGCGCTCGGCCGTGCCGGCAAGGCGGCGCACCTCTTCCTGGCTGGCGAGCAGCGCCTGGGTGCGCTCGTAAAAGGCGAAGCTCGACATGGTGGCGACGCCGCTCATCACCACGAACAGCACGCCGGGGGCGAACCACAGGATCGGCTGGTGCCAGGCAAGCCCGGTCACCGCCGTCGCCACCGCGATTCCGGCGATGCCGATCCCTGCGCGGCGCGGGGAGCGAAGCCGCGCGGCGGTGACCCCGGCATAAATGCAGAAGGTCGTCCAGCCGAGCGGCAGCGGCGCCACCGCGATACCGAGGCCCAGCATCGCCAGCGCCAGGAACGGCACCGCCCGATCCGGCGCCCGCGTGGAGAACAGGTAGAGCGGCAGGAACAGGCCGATCGCCACCGCCGCCGCTAGGACGGTGGTGGCGTCGGGCTTGGCCCACAGCCAGGGGAACGGCACGAAGATCAGATAGGCGAGCCAGGGCCACCCCGTGCCGCGCACCCGCTGATAGGATATCTGGGTCTGCATCGCGCCAGCCTCGCGGATTGGCCCGGGCTCGGTCAAGCCGGACTGCGCCGCCAGCCGGTCCAGGCCCAGGCTGCGGCCGCCGCCGTCATCACCAGTACCGCCGCGCCGTGCGTCCACAGCGAGCCCGTGACCGGCAAGTCCAGGATCCCACGCGCGATCTGGCCGAGATGATAGGAAGGGGTGAACGCGCCCAGCGTCTGCATCCAGCCGGGCAGCAGCGCGCTCGGGATCCACAACCCGCCCAGGATCGAAAAGCCGAGGAACAGCGCATTGGCGATCGCCACCGCCCCCTTTGCGGTCATCCGCATGCCCATGCCGAAACCGATCAGGGCAAAGGGGACGGCGGAGGCGAGGTGGAGCATCGCCAGCACCACCCAGGTCCCGGCCGACAGTCGTGCCCCGGCGACGATCGCGAGCGCGTAGATCAGCGCGAGCGCGAAGGCGGTGATCGTCACTGCCGCGACGAGCTTGGCCGCGACATAGGCCCCCGCCGGCATGGGCGAGACACGCTTCAGCTCGATCAGCCCCTGCTCGCGCTCGACCGCCACGCCGGCACCGAAGCCGAACAGCGCCGGGCCGGTGGCGGCGAACACGCCGTAGCCGGCAAGCGTCGCGACCGCGAAGCCGGGCGTCTCCGGGTGCGGCAGCGCCAGGGTGAACAGCGCATAGAAGGCGGCGGGAGTCAGCGCCGTCGGCAGCAGGAATTGCGGCAGGCGCAGGCTGCGCTTCACTTCGGTCACGGCTTCGCGGCGCCAGACGCCGGTGGGTGCGGCAAGGGCGGTCATGCGGCGATCCTTTCATCGATCGGGGTGAGCAACGTGGCGATGGCGTCTTCCAGCGTCGCGTCGGCGATGCGGAGCGCGTCGAGGGTTGCATCCGCGTCGAGCAGCGCGCGCACCGTGGCGGCCGCGTCGGCGCTGACGACCCGAAGGTCGGCGCCCTCCATCCCCGCCTCGCGAACGGCCGGCAGCAGCGCCGCCGCCCCCGGCACAAGCGCCGTACGGCAGCGGATCACCGATCCGCCTGCCCGCGCACGCAGCGCCGCCGGTGTATCGTCGGCCACGATCCGGCCGGCGTCCATCACCAGCACGCGATCGGCGAGCGTATCGGCCTCGG
Organism: Sphingomonadales bacterium; assembly: GCA_027489295.1. The sequence continues at coordinate 26,696 of JAIYAA010000201.1, forward strand.
CGAGGTCGTGGCTGGTCAGCAGCACCGCTGCGCCGTCATCGGCAAGATCACGCACCGTACCCCACAAGGTGCGTGCCGAACCGCGGTCCATCGCCGCGGTCGGCTCGTCGAGCACGAGCAGGTCGGCCCGGCCGCAGATCGCCAGCGCATATTGCACGCGCCGCGCCTGCCCGCCGGAAAGCTGGCCGCAGCGGCGATCGGCAAGATCGGCGATGCCGGCCAGCGCCAGCGTCTCGCCCAGCGGGCGCGGATCGGGATAATAGCCGGCATGGACGCTCACCAGCTCGCGGATGGTGAGCACGTCGGGCAGGCCCGCGCTTTGCAGCATCACCCCCAGCCGGCGGCGCGCGGCCGGGCGGCGCGGATCGAGCCCGAACAGGCTGGCCGTGCCCGCATCGGGCGCCAGCCGGCCGGTCAGCAGCGCGACCGAAGTGGTCTTGCCTGCGCCGTTGGGGCCGAGCAGCGCGGTCACCTCGCCCGCGCGGATCGCGAGATCGAGGCCGTCGAGCACCGTTCGCCCGCCCAGCCGCTTCGACACGGTGGACAGCCGCGCCACCGCCGAAAGATCGTCGTTCATGCTGTTTCTCCCGGCAGAAGACCGGCCTGTTCCCGTTCCCTGCCGCCGCCGATCCTGCCCCTGCCCAGCGCCTGCGCACAGTGACACATGTCACCCGCCGCCCATGCCATCGCGCAGGGACGCGGACTTGAAGCCACCCCCGCGCCGCGACTAGGCACGGGAGAACAATGGGGAGACATCATGGCCGCGGAAGACGATAGCATCGCGCTGGGCGCACTCGACACCTTTGTCGGCTACCATATGCGGCGCGCGTCCGCGCTGATGGCGGCGGACTTCAATGCGGCGATGGCCGGCACCGGCATCCGCCAGGTGCTGTTCGGGGTGCTGTCGGTGATCGCCGCCAACCCGGGCATCAACCAGGGGCGGATCGGCGCTGCGCTCGGCATCCAGCGCGCCAATATGGTCACCCTGATCAACGAGCTGCTCGAGGCCGCCTATATCCTGCGCACCGTCTCGCCCGAGGATCGCCGCGCCTTCGTCTTCGCGCTCACCGAGTCGGGTTCCGAAGTGGTTGCGAATGGTCTCGACCGCATCCGGCAACACGAGGATCGGTTGCTGGCGGCGCTGTCGTCGGACGAGCGCGACCTGCTGATCACGCTTCTCAAACGGGTGGAAGCCGCCGCGCCCGACTGATCAAAAACCCGCTTGCGGCCGCTCCGGCATTAAGTTATGTCTCATAACAATAAGAGGAGAGGCACGATGTCCTTGGTCATCGAGCAACGGGCGAAATCCGCCACGTTCGATCGGTTGAATCCCGTCACCGGAAACATTGCATCCACCAGCCCCGCGGCCGGCATCGCCGATGCCGATGCCGCGGTGGAGCGCGCTGCCACCGCCTTTGCCGACTGGTCCGTCCTGGGCCCCACCGCCCGCCGCGCCGCACTGATCCGCGCCGCCGATGCACTCGAAGCCCGTGCCGACGCGTTCGTCGACGCGATGATGGCCGAGATCGGCGCCACCGAGGGCTGGGCCCGCTTCAACCTGATGCTCGCCGCCAACATGGTGCGCGAGGCCGCCGCGCTCACCACCCAGATCGGCGGCGAGGTGATCCCGTCCGACAAGCCCGGCTGCATCGCCATGGCGGTGCGCGAGCCGGTGGGCGTGCTGCTCGGCATCGCGCCGTGGAACGCGCCGATCATCCTGGGCGTGCGGGCGATCGCGGTGCCGCTCGCCTGCGGCAACACCGTGGTGCTCAAGGCCAGCGAGCAATGCCCGCGCACCCACAGCCTGATCGCCGAAGCGTTCGCAGACGCCGGGCTGCCCGACGGCACGGTCTCGATCATCACCAACGCCCCCGAGGACGCGGCCGAGATCGTCGGCGCGCTGATCGACCATCCCAAGATCCGCCGCATCAACTTCACCGGCTCCACACATGTCGGCAAGATCATCGCCCAGCGCGCCGCCGGGCATCTGAAGCCGGTGCTGCTGGAACTGGGCGGCAAGGCGCCGCTGATCGTGCTCGACGATGCCGATCTCGACGAGGCGGTGAAGGCCGCGGCGTTCGGAGCGTTCATGAACCAGGGTCAGATCTGCATGTCGACCGAGCGGATCATCGTGCTCGACACGGTGGCCGACGCGTTCGTCGAGAAGTTCGCCGCCAAGGTGGCCACGCTCGGCGTCGGTGACCCGCGGGAAGGCAAGACCCCGCTGGGCGCGGTGGTCGACCGCAAGACCGTCGGCCATGTCCAGTCGCTGGTCGCCGATGCCGTCGCGGACGGCGCGGTGCAGGTTGCCGGCGGCCCGACGGACGGCGTGCTGATGCCGGCGCATGTCATCGATCGCGTCACGCCCGCGATGCGGCTGTTCCGCGAGGAGAGCTTCGGACCCGTCGTCGGCATCATCCGCGCCGCCGATGAGGAAGCGGCGATCGCGCTGGCCAACGACAGCGAATACGGCCTCTCGGCCTCGGTCTTCACCCGCGACACCGCGCGCGGCCTGCGGGTAGCGCGGCGGATCCAGTCGGGCATCTGCCA
>JAIYAA010000274.1 GCA_027489295.1 Sphingomonadales bacterium
ATCGCCAGCCAGGTGCTGACGCTGATCACCACGCCCGTCATCTACGTCCTGCTCGATCGCCTGTCGCGCCGCCGGCGGCAATCCTCCCCCCAGCCCGTTCGCGAGTTCCCCGCATGACCAGCACCCGCTTCCGCCCGATCGCATCGCTGCTGGCGCTGAGCGCGCTGGCGGGCTGTTCGCTCGCCCCGGCCTATCAGCGCCCCGAGATGGCGACATCGACCCCTGTTTCGTGGAAGACGGTGGACGGCTGGCGTCCGGCGAACCCCAATGACGGTGCGCCGCGCTCGGACTGGTGGACAAGCTTCGGCGACGCGACCCTCGACGACTTGGTCGCTCGCGCCGATGCACATAATCAGACGCTGGCCCAGGCCGCCGCGACGTGGCGCCAGGCGACCGCCGCCACTCGCGAGGCGCGCGCCGGCCTGTTTCCTACGGTAAGCGCCACCGGATCGGTAACGCACAGCCACAGCGGCGCGTCGGTGCGCAACACCACCACGGGAACCGGGACCACCGTCGTCAACGGGCAGGATTCGGACAGCTACCGGGTCAATGTGCAGGCGAGCTGGCAGCCCGATCTGTTCGGCAGCCTCACCAACACCGCGCGCAACGCCCGCTATACCGAACAGGCGCGGCTGGCCGATCTCGCCAACGCCCGGCTCGCGCTCCAGGGCGAACTGGTGACCGACTATCTCAGCCTGCGTGCGACCGACGCGACGATCGCCAGTCTCGCCGCGACCGTGGCCGCCTATACGCGGTCGCTGGAAATCGCCTCGAACCAGTATCGCGCAGGCATCGTCGCCCGGACCGACGTGTTTCAGGCGGAGTCGCAGCTCGCCTCCGCCCAGTCCGATCTGGAGGGGCAGGCCCGGATCCGGGCGCAATATGAAGATGCGATCGCGGTGCTGGTCGGTGAGAACCCGGCGGGCTTCCGCCTCGCGGCACTCGGCACCGCCTGGTCGCCGCGCGTGCCCGAGGCACCGGTCTCGCTTCCCTCGGCGCTGGTCGAGCGGCGCCCGGACATCGCCGCCGCCGAGCGCGCCGTCGCCGCCGCCAACGCCACGATCGGCATCAATCGCGCAGCCTTCTTCCCCACGCTCAGCCTGACGGGCAGCGGCGGCTTCTCGAACGATTCGCTTTCCGGCCTGTTCAGCGCCGGCGCGTCGCTATGGTCGCTCGGGGCATCGGTGGCGCAGACGCTGCTCGATTTCGGAGCGCGGGGCGCGCGCGTCGCCCAGGCACGCGCGGCCTATGATGCCGCGGTCGCCAACTACCGCCAGGTGACGCTCACTGCCTTCCAGGACGTGCAGGACAATCTGATCGCGCAGGACGTGCTCGCCCGGCAGGAAGCCTATCTGCGCACCGCCTCGGCCGCCGCCGATCGCTCCGAGGAGACCCTGCGCAACCAGTATCGCGCCGGCATCGTCGTCTACACCAATGTGGCGACCGCGCAGGCGACGGCGCTCAGCGCCCGCCGCGCCCTGATCCAGGGCCAGCTGGATCGCCAGACAGCCTATGTCGCGCTCGTGCAGGCGCTGGGCGGCGGCTGGAGCGCGACCGATCTGACCGACGGCACCGAACAGCGTCGCGCCGCCGACGCCGGAACGCAGGCGCCCGCGCGGCGGCCTTGAGCGCCTGCTGCCGAAAACGATGAAACGGGCAAATGGCGCACCCGACAGGATTCGAACCTGTGGCCTCTGCCTTCGGAGGGCTTAGAAATGGGTGTTTTTGGGCTTTCCTGAAATTGCTAATGCATTGAGAAACATTGATTTTGTATCTCAGGTGATCTATCTACTTCTGACTATGTTTTCCGTACTTTTTCCGTACGGAATGTGCAGGAGGCTGGCATGGGGCTGGACCTGAGCAAAGTGAAAGAGCGGGACGCGCTCCGCAATCAGCGCGAGCCCTACTGGCAACGCATTCGGCCGGGCTGCTTCCTCGGCTATCGACCCTCGGCACGGGAGGGGGCGGGGACCTGGATTGCTCGTGCCTATGACGAGGATCAACGTTGCTATCGCCTCAAGGCGCTTGGCGGCTTCGGCGCCCTTCCCGGGCGTGATCGGTTTGCCAGCGCTAAAGCGGAGGCGGAAGCGTTCGCCGCGTTGGTGGAGTCGGGTGGCGAGGTCGAGCAAAAGGTTGAGACCGTAGAGGAAGTGTGTCGCCGATACGCGGATTCGCATCCAGACGCAGTAGGTCGCTTCAAGCGGCACGTATATTCCGACCCGATCGCCAAGGTGAAGTTGGCCAAGCTTCGCCGTCGTCATTTGCAGGCGTGGCGCAAGCGATTGGAGGAAAAGCCCGCGCTGGTCACACGGCGCAAGAAAGGCCTGCAGGTCACTCGCGATCGCGCACCCTCTTCGATCAATCGAGACATGGCGATGCTCCGCGCAGCATTGAACACGGTGCTCGCACCAGGTGCGCCTGATACCGAAGCCGCGTGGCAAGAAGCGCTGAAGGCTATCCGCAATGCTGATCGGCAACGGACGCTCTACCTGGACCGCGATCAGCGTCGCGCGCTTCTGGAAAATATCGACGCGGAAGCCGAACCCTTCGTGCGGGCCCTCTGTCTTCTTCCGCTGCGGCCGGGGGCTGTCGCTGGCCTGATCGCCGGAAATTTCGATAAGCGCACGTCGGAACTGACCATCGGCAAGGACAAGAGCGGAAAGCCTCGCCGCATCCTTGTACCGGCCGGCGCCGCGAAATTTTTTGCAGCGCAGGCGAAGGGCAAGTTGGCCCACGCCCCGTTACTAGCGCGTGCCAACGGCAAACCATGGGACAAGGAAACTTGGAAGAGGCCGATTGCTGAGGCGGTAGTCACTGCCAAGCTACCGTCCGGCACGACCGCCTACACGCTCCGCCATAGTACGATCACCGACCTAGTGAATGGCGGTCTACCGTTGCTCACCGTGGCGCAGATCAGCGACACGAGCGCGGAGATGATCGAACGGCATTACGGCCATCTAAGTCGGCGTGCGGCAGCGGAGGCGCTGGCGGGTCTAGCGTTGTAGCGACGATATCCGAGAATGCACGTGGCTCTTGCACGGCCATTTTAGGACGGGCGAAGGCTGGCGCTGCCTTTCATCGTGCCCGACGGGACCGGCACCTCTCGACCAACTCAAGCTACTCCCATCAGCGGCCGGGAATGACTGCTCCGCCCGAAAGTGGCCCCCGGGATCCCTAATCGCTCCGTCGGCTGCAGCGCCCTGAGATCATGATCCCGCTCTGGCGGCTTCCGGCCGCTTGCGGTTATCACGCCGCGAGGGCTACCGTCCGAAATGAGGACGTTAACTCGCGCACTTGAATAAAATCACTTGGAAGGAAGCCGACGGGCAGCTTTAAGCCAAGAAATCCAATACGACAGCAATCGTAGCGCAAATACAGACAATTATTAGGATGTTCACACCGATCCTAGGAGACCTGTGCGCGGATGTGCGTAGACGGCGGTGGCCAGTCGTGATTCTATGTCGCCTCTGATGGCGGAGGCGGGCGTGGCGCATCGGACGATTGGGCAGCAGAGTTTTGGATTTTCGCAGCGGGAGCGGCCGCGATCGACGCTGGACGAGATCGCTGCGCTCATCGAGTGGGAGTCGATCGCGACGTTGCTGGGGTGGCTTTATCCGGCGACGAAGGGAGAGCCGGCCTGGCCGCCGTTGGCGATGTTCAGGGCGATGCTGCTGGCGGCCTGGTACGACCTGTCGGATGTGAAGCTAGCCGATGCGCTCGAAGATCGTGCCTCATTCCGCCGCTTTTGCGGTTTCTCGGGTACCGAGACGACGCCCGAGCGCACGGCGTTTGTCCGCTTCCGACGGTTGTTGGTCGCCTACGACCTCGACCGCGCGCTGTTCGATGCGATTACCACCCAGCTCACAGCCAAGGCGATCACAGTGAAGGCCGGCACCATTGTCGATGCAACGATCATTGCATCCGCGAGCGAGGACGATGGCGATGCCCGGTGGGTGAAGCACCGCGGCAAGCGTGCGACGCACGGCTTCAAAGCGCATTTCGCCTGCGACGAAGATATCGCCCTGTTCGAGCGGGTTGCGGTCACGCCGGCCAACGTCAACGATGGCCGTGCCGGCCCGGACGCGCTGCCTGACTGTCCCGGCGAAGTCTTCGCCGACAGCGCCTATCGGGGACCGCACTTCGGCGACGCCGTCCGCGCCAGGGGCGGCACGCCGCGTGTCGTACTCAATGCCATGTGGGGCCGCGGCGAGAAAGAGCAACTCGGCCGCCTGCGGGACTGGAACCGGCCGATCCATCGCGTCCGTGGCCGGATCGAGAAGATCTTCGGCACTTGGAAACGCTCCTACGGACTGCGACGGGTGCGATGGCGAGGCCTCGCCAAAGCCGCCGCCCAGATCCACCTCACCGCCATCGCCTACAACCTCAAGCGAACCCTCAACCTCCTCGCCGCGACCGCGTGAAGACGCGACGAAAACCGATCGCGTCGACAAAGGCGCCGGACAACAAGCTAGCCGAAAAAGGAGCTATCACAATACTGTACGCCCATCCGCGCACAGATCTCCTAGGCTGGCAGCAGAGGGCCATACTCCTTATTGTGAACTTCACGTGTCACACGGGTGGGGGGCTTTTCCCTATTAAGTGCAGATATACTACGCCTTGCACGTAAACGCACAAAAATGCACAAGGGGGGGTAGAATTGGAGGTTACTATGAAGATTTGCAATGCGATAGGAATCGCAATATCTTTAGGATTTTTCACCCAATACGCTCAAGCTCAAGGCGCTGACTGCAGTGCAGTTCTCAAGCAGGGCGTATTTCAAACTTCTCGCTATCGGGATAATAGTTATTTTCAGCAAATAATATATTCTCGCTTCCTTCAGTCAACCTATCAAAGTTCGAAGGAGGATCGGGACGCGGGGTTCGGCGTTCCCGTTGGAGAGATAGTGCTCGGAGGAAGCTATTCCGAGTCGGATTACAAGGCGAGGAAACAGCAGATAGAACGTGAGTATTTTTCTCAGATAACTCGCAATAGAGATGTTGATGTTGCATTAGCTTCAGGAGACCCGGAGGTTCTTGGCGCTTGGAAGGAATGCATCCGACAAAAGGGTGGCGGACTTACTGTGCGTTTTGACGCGTCGACGGGCACAGACATCATTGGCTACATTGAATGGATGTCAGAAGGGATCTCGGCCACAACTAGGCTAACTGAGTCTGCGATTCTTCCTACCGGGTTCAGACTTGCAGCGGGGGCCTCCTGTTTGAAGAAGGGTAAGGTTCTACATAGCGGGAACCCGTGCCAATTTCGCATTATAGCCGACAATCCGAAGAAGTCATTACCATTTACCATTAATAGTACACGAAAGGGGGCAAGCGCTTTTCTGCCGGCAAGGATAGTAAGGGTAAGGGACGTGAAAATCTACCCCACCACTGCCGAAGACACGTTGAATACCTATGCTTTTAGGCAGACTCTAACGCCAACCCGTACTTTGTCTTTAACTGAACAAGATATTAAGGACGGATGGCTATTTGACGCAAGCACAGCTCGTGCCCGCCTGTATGTTATCTATGGTGGCGGAATGAATGGCTGTAACAATGAGTGGCGCGGCGCGGGAGCGTACTCGTATTCCTACGGTTTCACGATTTGGGGACATACACGCGGAAATGATCGAAATTGGGGGTTTCAGTGCGCCCTCGACATCGGCATCATGATGGTACGTGATAGATGGGTAGGTCAAGGTATTGAGGCCAGTGGGGCCGAGAGCAAAGCGACTTTGCGTGGTTTCGAACCGATTGTTGCGCTCGAAAACGAGCTTAATATGCGCTAATTCCGGGTGCGGGAGAGGTGGTCCCGCCTTCTTGGACAGTTTGGCGGCTGAGTTAAGCTAATCCCGGTTGTCGTTCATGCCGCCTGTTTGATCATCAGATCATGGGGGGGCATGCCTCCCATGATCTGATTGCCCCATCCGCCGATAAGCCTCGACCGGGGTTCTTCCAGCCAGTCCCGAGTGCGGACGCTGGGTGTTGTAATAGGTGATCCACCGGCGAAGGCCAGCCCGCAGCTCCGAGCCGGTCTCGAAGGCGTGCAGATAGACGCACTCGTACTTCAGGGATCGCCAGAGGCGTTCGATGAAGACGTTGTCCATCCACCGGCCCCGGCCATCCGTGCTGATGCGGACCTCGGCGTCACGCAGCACGCCGGTGAAGGCGTAGCTGGTGAACTGGCTGCCCTGGTCCGTGTTGAAGATTTCCGGCTTGCCGAACCGGGCCAATGCCTCCTCCAGCGCCGCGACACAGAAGCCGGCGTCCATCGTCTTCGACAGCCGCCAGGCGAGCACCTTGCGGGTCGCCCAGTCCATGATCGCCACCAGATAGAGGAAGCCACGGCGCATCGGGATGTACGTCACGTCGGCGCACCACACGTGATTGGGCCGTTCGATCGCCAACTGGCGCAGTAGATACGGATAGACCCGGTGCTGCGGGTGCGGATCGCTCGTCCGGGGCCGCTGGTAGATCGGCGTCAGCCCCATCTTCGCCATCAGGCGACGCACCCGACGGCGACCGACCTCGTGCCCGGCACGCCGCAGGTGCCGCGCCATTTGGCGGCTGCCGTACCAAGGGCAGTCCAGGAACTTCGCGTCGATCACCGTCATCAGCGCCAGCGTCTCGTCCGTTTCCGGAACCGGTGCGTAGTAATACGACGAGCGGCTGATCCGCAGCAGGCGGCACTGCGCCGTGATCGACAGGCGGTGGTGAGCAGCTTCGACCATCGCCCGCCTCCGGTCCACGCTCATCGACCGAAGGCTTTCGCTAAAAAATCCCGCTCGACGACCAATTGCCCGATCTTGGCGTGCAGCTTTTCCACCTCGCTCTCGCTGACGGCCTTGGCCACATCGCCAGCCCCGGAGAACGTGCCTGCCATGCCGTCGATGGCCTGCCGCTTCCACGACGCGATCATCGTGTGGTGCACGCCATGCTTGGCTGCAAGCTCCGCCAGCGTCAGATCGCCCCGGATAGCTTCCAGCGCGACCTTGGCCTTAAAATCGGCGCTGTAGCGCTTCCTCGTCGTCTTCATTCCCGTACCAATCCATCAGGTCGGGAGTAGCTTAACACCCTGTCCAGTTTTCCGGGACCACCTCAGAAGGGCAAGGTGCCCTCGTTCGAAACCCGAGCCGGCGACAACAAGCATAGCTTGGAAATATCGGGTCTCGGCCGTCTGCTCCTGGAGGAGATCGGGGCGGAAACGCATTCGATGCTCAGAAGCGCAGGTGATGATCCGGGGTGTACTTCGCTTGTCATTTTGTAAGTCATCGGCCAGCAACTATCGCGTTGATATCGCCTTAGAAGCGGCGCGTAGCGTAGGAAGTTCGGCTTGGAACGTAGCCCAGAGCATGGTGATTTCCTTGTGGCGCTTCCAAGATCGCTGCGCCACCTTCAGCACCGCGGCGCAGCTGCGTTCAGCCTGATCGATCTCGTCCGGCGCAATTCCGGGGGCCTGGCTCAGCAAAAGCCAGGACAGCATGCGATCAAGCTGAATTTGTGGCTGTGTCGAGAAATGCGGGCGTGAGGCGATAGACTCAATCGTCCGGGTCCGTTGACGCATGAGGTCGATATCGCCTTCAGCGACCGCCACACCAGCGGCCAGGGCGCCGACATGGCTGACTTGAACCATGACATTATCGACGAATAGATCGCGCTTTGCAATCCGCTCGATCATCGCAATGGCGTGATCGAGCCGCTTTGGGTCCGCCCGGTCTTTTGTGATGGCGCGCCATCCCGCCGCCCTCGCCACCTGGGTGATTTCATCATCGACGTAGGCATCCCCGGAGGTTAACGTTTCAAGTTTCTCCAAAGTGCGCAGGGCAAGCGCGGGCAACGGGAGCACTGCCTCGTTGACCAGCCTCGCCCATGTTATTGCCAACGCGCCCTTGGTGAGGACGTCGTCTTGAAGCAAGGGGCTTGCGGCGGCGTCTTCGACGCGGATCACCGCCTCCCTGCAAAGCGCGAGGTTGTTCTTGTGAGTTTCGACAAGACTTTGCCAGGTGATCACCCGCAGTCTCTGGAACGCGACATCGCGATGATATGCGTCAGCTCCCGATATAAGCTCGAACCTGGTGGCAAGCCGCTGGGCCTCTGTGACGCTGTGCTGAGCCGCCCTACTCGTGATGCTGTATAGATCGGCAAGCGCGAGGGCGGTTGCCCGGTGACGGCTTGCTTTCATTCTCATCGGCGACTGTGTGAAGCGCTCGATCGTCGCGGTTATGGATTCAGCCGGTTCCTGTCTCAGGCTGCGTAGATAAGCAGCTTGCACGATGGGATCGGAATGCAGGAACGGCTGATCGGCCAAAGCTGAAAGAGCAGATAATGCCAGGCGACGGTCGACCTGGGCTTCAGCACCATTGTTAATGAGTGCCTCCCAGGCCAGCGCTCTCCACCGTTGCGCAGCGACCACACCAACGCTCGACGGATGTCCGCATATGCTTTCAATCTCTTGGACCAGCGATAGACAGCTTTTCTCCGCGTTAGATCTTGCGAGAGCGTTGTGGAAAAGCGTGATAATTAGCCAATAGGGTGGTCCGGCAGTCGATAGATCGCCCAGCGAGCGCCTTTGGACCTTCAGGAGGTGCTCGGTGGCGACATCAACATCGATTTCGGCTATCCGTGCCATCTGCGCGGCGGCGATGCCGCTGAGCATCGAGGCTTCGGCTCTGACCGTCAGAGCCGTTATGCATGTCGCTAAAATGGTGCGGATAGCGTTCGAACCTGACGTCCAGCTCTCATATTTCAATGTCGCCAAAATCTGCTGCGCCTTCGCTTTCTCCGGCAGCAGAGCTTCGACGCGGGAAAGCCGATCGTGGAAGGTGTCCCTATCAGCATCAGCATGTTCATCCATGCCTATAGATGAGGAATGCTCGACAACTGTAGCGAGCAACGTGACATAGGTGGCGAGAACGTCATCGCGCTCTAGCGCGCTGGCCGACTCTTTCAACAGGGCGTAACTGAGCTCGATGGCGAACATCGGCACGGCCGCGCCGACCAGATAGCCCATCGGAAGTCTTTCGAGCGCTTCGTCATCCTCACCAGGTCCAGCGGCCGGTTTATCCTCCGCGGCTGCCCGACGCGCGGCATCCCGGTGCACGCTGGCGATCAGCCCTTCGCATAGGGCGGCCACGAGCGCGAAGCGGTCAGCCTCTGAGCTACCAGCGACCAAGGCGTCAATATCGCGCCATACCGCAGAATATTCTCGTTGTCCCTGAATGCCGGCCATTAGAAGGGCTTGCGCCAGGAAAATCCGTATCCGAGTGTCGTCTCGCGCTATCATCGGCGGGGTACGCAAGGCGATACCGAGCGGATCCTCTTCGCCGCTCAGGCGCTCGACGGCGCGCAGGTAGCGAGCGGGTGATAGCTGAAATGCCGCTGCAACGACCGTGGTTGCCGTAGCTGCGGGGGTCTGTCTCGCAATCTGGGCACGGACAAATTCGTCCCCGATGAGTTCGGGTTTTATCGCAGGCAGCAGTTCCGCCAAGTTGGTCGCTCCGCGGCCTTCCACCGGAAAACTGCGCTCAAGAACTTCGCGCAAAGGTATACGATTTTCGAACACATTATTCAGGCGGTCGATTGGACATGGAACGCCGACAAGGGTTGCGGTTGTAAGCGCCAGCATTGCCATCTTATCGTCGACGGGATACCCCGCTGAGCGCAGAGCAGAATTGATGCGCGCCAACCGCGCATCGAGCAGTTTGGTTCGTGTCATCTTGCTGAGACTTCCGCCGCTGGACAGCCATTCAAACCCCAGCTCTACAAGAAGCGGGTTGCCCTCCGTGATGACAGCGAACCTATTTATATCGCGGGTCATGTAAAGTTTTGTTGCGGCGCTTCCCGCAAGCATTCGCGGCGCAAGAATTCGAATCTCGCGTTCTCCGAACGTCTTTGAACCTAGCGTCAAAACAAGATTGGCAACCGCCCCCATTTTGTAGTGATGCTCGAGGTCGAGCGGCATCGTTTGGTTGATGATGATCAGGCGTACCTTGTGCGCGAAAGCGCCAGCTTGCGCGGCGCTCATTAGAATAGCGACGACCTCGACCGTTACACCGGGTGCCGGATCGTCCAGCAGGACGACTGTCGGTCGTCGAGGGCGCCATCCTCGAAGGTGCTGGAGTCGCTGCGGGTCGATGACGCCGCTATCCCATCGATCATTGTCCATCCCCGCTGCGGCTTCGGCCGCCATGCGGCTCTTGCCTGCGCCAGGTCGGCCGAGCAGCAGCGCAAACGCGAACATCGGGACCTCGCGCTCGCCCTTTTCGTCTCGCAGGAACGTGTCGAGGCGGATCCATGCCTCGCGAGCAGGTCCAAAGGAAGGTGCCTGCCACGACATCGGTTTCGATCCAGCCAGCCCGTGGGCAGCAACATCCAGACTGCTTATAGGTTCGATCCGCCAATCGTCGCGAGGTTTGTAAACCTTGCTTGCGATCCACTCCGCAGGTCGTCGGCCCAAATAGACGCCCAATAGTCCGCCCACTACGGTTCGGGCAACAATCCAGTATCCCTCAATAATCACATCAAGTTTTGCTTCGGGGACTGACTCGGAAACCCACGAGAGCAAGGGAAGATCGTTGAGGCCCTTACGAAGAGCAGCAACTGCAATGTCTCGGCCGAAGACGATGACAATGAGCTCGGTGAGCACAACAAAGAGTAGTGCGGCCCCGCCCGCGATCAAAGTTGTTCGGACGGTCCAATTTGCGGCACGCCGGCGACGCTCCCAACGTCGACGCCGCTCCGTCCATAGCAAGCGTTCCGGATCCGGCATGCTGGTCCCCATCAGCCCTGCGGGCGGCACCACGCGTCCATGCGCCGCTCCCCGGTGCCAGACTGTCAGGGCCGGTCGGGGTTGACCAGAGCTTTAACGCGCCGGCTCCTTCCCAAGCGGCACGATCGGACGGACTCGGGCAGAATCCAAAATCCCTCGCCAAAGAAGGACAAGGTCATCGTAGGGGGGGTGCCGCGTCACCAGCATGTAACACCATCATCACTACGGTCAGGCAACGCTCTACGCCGGCTGCCGACAAGACTTGCCATTCGGCAACCCGCTCTGGAACGGCAGGAATGTCCCAGCGCCCGTGGGCAGCTCTCCCGGACACGGGCGCCAGTAGATTGAGATTTCGGTGTTTTCAGCAAGTGCAAGCGCATCCTCCGCGTCGATCCCGAGATAGCGCACCGTATTATCAATCTTGCTATGGCAGAGAAGGATCTGGACAGCCCTTAGATTGCCGGTCGCCCTGTAGATGATCGCTGCCGTCGTTCGCCTAAGCAAGTGGGTGCCATACTCGCTTCGCATAAGGCCGACACCTGTCACCCATTCGTCGACAAGCCGAGCATACTGCCGTGTGCTCAGGTGCTCATCGTGATCAACCCGGCTTGGGAAAACATAATCATCCACCGTGCCGCCCCGGCGTTCGAGCCATGCCAGCAAGCTCGCTCGAGCATCCGGCAGTAATTCGAATTGAACGGGCCGGCCTGTTTTCTGCTGCATGACGATTGCCCGCGTTCGGATCTGCCCGCCGCTGACAAGGTCAGCGGAAGTCGGTGTCGTCCGTCCACATGCGGTGGAGGACGACGGCCAGGCGACGCGCGACGGCGACGATGGCGCGCCGCATGCCCCGGCGCTGTGCATCTCTATCGCGGCCCGAGTCAACAGGCACACGCCACTCTCCGCCGTCGCGAATGCGCCGGTCGTGACGGTAGGCAGGCGACGAAGTGCAAATATGGGGTTTCTGCTGAGCTCGAGGTCGTCACACGAGGTTCGTGCTTCTCTCCGGGGTCGGCACGAAGCCGCCCCATGATGGGGTAAGAGAAAGCGGCGTGGATCAATCTTTTGAACGCCCTCACCGCTGGCGGCGGGGCTGCAGACGTTACGATCTCACACCACCTTCGTCCCCGTGAGGACCTCTTCCTGCTGAGGTAGAACCGTGGAAGCTCCTGTCTGAATCGTATCAGGCTGCCGCGACTGCGGTGGCGGGTTCGCTGCCCCAGCGGAAGTCGGTGCCGTCCGTCCACATGCGGTGGAGGACGACGGCCAGGCGACGCGCGACGGCGACGATGGCGCGCCGCATGCCCCGGCGCTGTGCTGGTGTGGACGGCCTCTCATCCCAACGGCTTCAAGACGCGTTAGCGTTGCGAGCCAGATGAGAGGAGAAGACGATGACGAACATACCTGTACGGATCGGCATGGACACCGCCAAGTCGGTGTTCCAGCTTCATGGCGTTGACGAGAACGAAGCTGTGGTCGTGAGACGTCAGCTTCGGCGTTCGGAGATGATCCGCTATTTCACGAAGCTACCGCCCACGCTGGTGGCGATCGAGTCTTGCGGGAGCTCCCATCATTGGGCTCGGCTGCTTCAGTCGTTCGGCCATGAGGTGAAGCTGATCCCGCCCCAGTACGTGAAGCCTTACGTCAAGCGCGGAAAGAACGATGCGGCCGATGCGGAGGCGCTGTGCGAAGCGGTGACCCGGCCGAGCATGCGGTTCGTGCCGGTGAAGTCGCGCGAGCGCCAGGCTGCATGCATGCTGATGACCGTCCGAGAGCGCTTGGTCAGCGTGAAGTCCCAGCTCTCCAACGCCTTCAGAAGCTACGCGGCGGAGTTCGGCATTGTTGGCCCGGCAGGGCGTCAGAACGTCAAAGCGCTGATGGAGCGGGTGCTCGAAGACGCCAGTCTCCCCGTGATGGCGCGTGACCTTTTCCTGTTTCAGGCCCGCGAGTACGCCGCGGTCGAGGGGCGGCTCGACGAGATCGAGACGAAGCTGATGAGGTGGCACCGCGAGGACGATTTAAGCCGGCGCGTTGCGACGATTCCTGGCATCGGCCCGATAGGGTCGACCATGCTGAGCATGAAGGCGCCGCCGCAGGAGAGCTTCAGATCAGGCCGTGACTTCGCCGCCTGGATCGGTCTGACACCCAGAGATCATTCTACGGGCGGCCGCATGAGGCACGGAGGCATAACGAAGGCTGGTGACTCGGCGCTCCGCTCAACACTCATCGTGGGCGCAACAGCCCTGCTGCGACACATACGCGCGGGTCGGCGCGCACCCTCGCCGTGGCTCGCCGCCATGCTGGAGCGTAAGCCGCCGAAGGTCGTCGCGGTTGCGCTCGCGAACAAGTTCGCACGCATCGCTTGGCGCCTGATGGTGTCGGGCGGCGTGTATCACCGGCCGCTGTCCGCCAGCCCGGTTTGACCTGAGGTCGGCGTCGACGGGCGAGTAACGCCGCCTGATGGTTAGCCAACGAACTTGCAGGGCGCATGAGATGGAATGACCGATTGGTCGATACGCGCGAGCTTCCGAAGGTTACACTGGCATTCCGATGCCGCTAATGTGCTTGGAACGGGCGTAGCGAACACCATCTGGGCCAGCGGGGTTAACTCGCGTAAACAGGCCGGACATCTGATAGCAAGCAATCGGGTCAGAAATTCTGCTAGTGTCCTACAAGCGAGGGGCCGTCCACATCTGCAACCTTCATCCCCCAGGCCTTCAGCCACGACCAATGCCGGCTCTGGGTCATCAGGATCTGCGCCGCTTCGTACAGCATCGTACGCAGCATGGTGTCGCCGGACTTGGAGATGCCGCCATCATAGTCGATCTCGCCCGACTGATGCCGCCGCGGCGTCAACCCGACATGCGCGCCGACCGCCCTGGAATGCAGAAAGCGTTGGGGCTGGTCGATCGAGGCACGGTAGGTAAGCGCCACCACCGGACCGACGCCGGGCGCGGTCATCAACCGTCGTGACACCGGATCATGACGGACCGTGTCGAGCAGCATCTTGTGGAGGGTAGCGAGCTGCTGGCGCATCACCCGCCGCACCGTCAGTAAAGGCTCGATGATCGCCGCCAGTCGCGGAAACCCCTCGACCAGCTGACGGATCCGGGCCTCGTAACCGATGGTGCTGACGACACCGACCTTGAGGCCGAAGTTGCGCAGCGTGCCGCGCATGTCGGACTCGATGTCGATCAGCTTGCGCTGGACGAGCTTGCGGCTGGTCAGCAGCATCCGCTGTTCCTGCGCAGCCAGCGTCTTCACATGCACCGGCTTGAACAGGCCCACCCGCATCATCTGTGCGATGCCGCGCGCGTCGTTGCGGTCCGACTTGTTGATCTGCTGCGCCTGCAACAGCGCCTTCATGTGCCGGGTCTCGACGCAGATCGCCGGGTAACCCGCCTCGCTCAACCCGTTCACCAGCCACTGCGACAACGGCCCCGCCTCAATCCCAACCCGCACGTAATCGCCACCGACCGACGTCAGCAGCACGGCGATGTTATCCGGCTCGCTCGGCACCTTGCGCTCGCACACCACCTTGCCGGCATCGTCCACCACGCAAACCGACGTCTCCTTCACCGAGACGTCCAGACCCATGAAATGCGCCATCGCCCTTACTCCTTCCCTCGATGCACGAGGTCAGGCTCGACCCCGATCCAGGCATCGTACGTGAAGGGGCTGCAATCTCATCCGCTGTAGGAATGCAGCCGCCGCGATACACCATCTTCTGACAAGAGCTGCCGCTCAACCTGCTGCATGGGAACGACGGGTTTGTCCCACACCCGGTCAATCGTTGCCTCATCTCTCCGGGGTCGGAGCAGCCTCATATGTCATCGGATCTTCAAGCCAGCAGGTAGCAGCGGACTCGCGCCAGCCGATACAGCGGGTGCTGATCTGCGTGCTAGCGGGGAAGGTGCCTGCTTCCATCTTCCGGTAAAGGGTGGAGCGCGTGAGGCCTGTTAGAGCGAGGACGGCCTTGAGCCGGGGGGACACCAACAACCGCATCGGAACATCGCCTTCCTCCGCTAACCCGCACCCGATCGGTGAAGGAGGCTGCGCGATTAGCGGGGCGCGCACAGAAGCGTCGCCCGAATCGTCCTTGCGAGGGTTCATCTGAGCGCATTTCATCCGACGATGTTTTCCGTACATTTTCCGTACGGCCGTCGCGACGCTTCGCTAAGTCATTGAAAAGATGGCGCACCCGACAGGATTCGAACCTGTGGCCTCTGCCTTCGGAGGGCAGCGCTCTATCCAGCTGAGCTACGGGTGCCTGGAAAGGGCCGCCTAGCAAAGCAATCGCGCGAACGCCAGCCCGTTTCGGCGTTGCGGCGCCAAAAGCTCAGGCTGGCTCGGCTGCCCTTTTCGGCTTGGGGGCCGGGGTCTTCGGCTTGAACGCGCAGCACTCGGCGACCGGGCAGCGCCAGCATTCGGGTGTACGCGCCTTGCAAACATAGCGGCCGTGCAGGATCAGCCAGTGATGCGCGTGCAGGCGGAAAGGCTGGGGCACCACCTTTTCCAGTCTCAGTTCCACCGCCAGCGGCGTCTTGCCCGGCGCAAGCCCCGTGCGGTTGCAGACGCGGAACAGGTGGGTGTCCACCGCAAAGGTCTCGTGCCCGAAGGCAACGTTCATCACCACGTTGGCGGTCTTGCGGCCGACGCCGGGAAGCTGTTCCAACGCGTCGCGATTCGCCGGAACCGCACCGCCATGATCGCGGATCAGCGCCTCGGAGAGCGCAATGACGTTCTTTGCCTTGGTGTTGAACAGGCCGATCGTCTTGATGTGCTCCTTCAGCCCGTCTTCGCCGAGCGCCACCATCTTTTCTGGCGTATCGACCTGCGCGAACAACGCCCGCGTTGCCTTGTTGACCCCGGCA
>JAIYAA010000413.1 GCA_027489295.1 Sphingomonadales bacterium
AGCGACAAAAATCGACGCTGCGCCTTTCCCCTTTTTCCGGGGCGGCCGCTGCGCCTGAATTTCGGTGACCGCCGCTGCCTCAGTGAAGAGCACCGCGTCGGTGGAGTGGCTTCTATGCGCGACTTCCATATCGGTCAACGAGAAAATGAAACTTTCTGTCGTTTTCGTGACAGACGAGCCTCAAACCCGCAGAAATCCGTGGTTTTTTGCTCTCCGCGGGTCCGGCGGGAATGACCGTTCGATGACCATTCCCGCCGAATCACCGGCGAATCCCCCGCAGAATCAGCCCTGTATGCCGGGAATCGCCGCAAAGGCACGCACCGCCTCGGCCTCGTCGCCGCCCCAGATCGCATGGCTGACGGCAAGAAAGTCCGCGCCGGCCTGCACCAGCGGCGCCGCATTGGCGGGCGTAATCCCGCCGATCGCCACGCACGGGATCTCGAACAGCGCCGACCACCAGGACAGGATCACCGGCTCGGGGCGATGGTCGGTCGTCTTGGTGGTCGTGGGATAGAAGGCGCCGAACGCGACATAGTCGGCCCCTGCCTCGCCCGCTTCCATCGCAAGGTGCCGGCTGTCATGGCAGGTCACGCCGATCTGCACGTTCGGACCAAGGATCTCGCGTGCCTCGCGGGCGTCGCCGTCCCCCTGCCCCAGATGCACGCCGTCGGCACCGAGCCGCTTGGCCAGGCTGACGCTGTCATTGACCAGGAACGCGACCTCGGCATCGGCGCAGATGCGCTGCAGCGGTTCCGCAAGCTTGGCGGCCTGGTGCTGGTCGATATCCTTCACGCGGAACTGGAACGCGGCGACGGGGCCGGCATCCAGCGCGCGGCGCAGGCGATCGGGGAATGCGCCGGTCACGTCGAGCGGCGAGATCAGATAGAGTTGGCAGGGCGGCCGCCGATCGTCGCGGACGAATTGGGCGGCGAAAGCGGGATCAAGCTCGAGGGCTTCGTCGTCATGGTCTTGCATGCGACCGCTCTACCGTTTCGTGTCGTCGCTCGCCAGCGGATAGGCGGCGCGCGTCACGCGTTGGGAACCGGTAGCTGCAAGAGGACCTGCCATGCCGATGATCCAGACCCGCGACGGGACCGAACTCTATGTTAAGGAAGCCGGCACCGGCCGCCCGGTGGTGCTCATTCATGGCTGGCCGCTGAGTTCGGCGAGCTGGGACGATCAGATCGTCGCGCTGGCCGAGGCCGGATACCGCGCCATCGCCTATGATCGCCGTGGCTTCGGGCGCTCGGACCAGCCGGCCAGCGGCTATGACTATGATCACTTCGCCGACGATCTCGCCGATGTAATGGACGCCTGCGGGGTCGACGGCGACGCGACGCTGGTCGGCTTCTCGATGGGTGGCGGCGAGATTGCACGCTATCTCACGCGGCATGGCAGCAGCCGGGTCCGCAGCGTCGCGCTGATCTCCTCGGTCGTGCCCTATATGCTGAAGACGCCCGACAACCCGAACGGCGTGGACCAGGCGGTCTTCGACCAGATGGAAGCCGGCATGCGCGAGGATCGCGCGGACTTCTTCCGCACCTTCCTCAAGGATTTCTACGGCGTCGGCTGGATCGCCAAGCCGGTGAGCGATGCGGTGCTCGACTGGTCGTGGGGCCTTTGCCTGCAGGCGGGGCTGCTGCCGACGCTGCGCGCGGCGGAGGCCTTCGCCACCACGGATTTCCGCGCCGATCTGGCGAGCTTCACCGTGCCGACGCTGGTCATCCACGGCACCGAGGACAAGACCGTGCCGATCGACGCCACCGGTCGCGTGGTCGCGGCGCGGGTGCCGGGGTCGCAACTGATCGAATATGAGGGCGCGGCACACGGCGTCTTCGGATCCGAAAAGCAGCGGCTGACCGCGGATCTGCTCGGCTTCCTACGCGCGGGTGTCCGCGTCGACGAACCGGCACTGTAAAGAAAAGGCCGCCGGACGGAAATTCCGTCCGGCGGCCCTGCATCACTCCCACGACATTTCGCGCCGCAGGTAGCGGTGCCTCAGGCTTCCTCACCCTTGTAGATCGCCACCAGCTTGTCGAGCATCGCCAGCGCTTCGGCGCGCGGACGCTGGAAGGTGTTGCGGCCGATGATCGACCCGTTACCGCCGCCGGCGAGAATGTCGCGCGCGTCCTGATAGACCGCATCGGCACCCTTCGACGCGCCGCCCGAGAAGACGACGATGCGGCGGCCGGCAAAGCAGCTCTGCACTACATGGCGCACGCGGTCGCCCTGGTTCGACCAGTCGGTGCCCTCATACAGCTTCTTGGCTTCGGCCTGCTCGATATTGGCGGCGGGCAGCTTCACCTTGATGATGTGCGCGCCGAGCAGCGCCGCCATGTGCGCGGCATAGGCGCCGACGTCGAGCGCCAGTTCGCCGTCCTTGGTCAGCTTGCCGCCGCGCGGATAGGACCAGATCACGGTGGCGATGCCGACCGACGCGGCCTGGGCGCGCATTTCCTTGATCTCTTCCATCATCTCGAACACGCCGTCGGCGCCCGGATAGATGGTGAAGCCGATCGCCGAGCAGCCGAGCCGCAGCGCATCGTCGACACCGCCGGTGACGGCCTGGTTGATGTCCGTCGCCCAGCTGTTCGAGCTGTTGACCTTGAGAATCGTCGGGATCTGGCCGGCGAAGGTGTCGGCGCCTGCCTCGATCATGCCGAGCGGCGCGGCGTACGCGGAAAGCCCGGCGTCGATCGCGAGCTGGAAATGATAATGGGGATCATAGGCGTCGGGGTTCACCGCGAAGCTGCGCGCCGGGCCGTGTTCGAAACCCTGATCGACCGGCAGGATGATCAGCTTGCCGGTGCCGCCCAGCCGGCCCTGCATCAGGATCCGCGCGAGGTTCGCCTTCACTCCGGGATTGTCGGAGCCGTAATTGTCGAGGATCGCTTTGACGGCCGGCGTGATGCCCATGATCTTCCCCTCATTGGTAATCGATGCCGGGTCCCTATCGCGGCAGATTGGTAACGAAAAGGCTGACAACGCTGGCCATATGCTGCGGAGCGAAAGTTATTTCGCATCTGCGGAACAGCTCAGGGACCTGCCGGGCAATTGGTTCGGAATTGGTTTTCAGAAGTTGTCTTATTGACGCGATACCATGACACGGCACCACGATCCGACCAACGGGTACGAGAGAATCACCTAGGAAAAGCGAAACGAAAAGGGGCGGGAACGCTGCTGCGCCCCGCCCCTTCGCTGCTGGATGCCTCGGCCTCAGCGCGCGAGCGCGGCGACGCCCGGCAGTTCCTTGCCTTCCATCCACTCGAGGAAGGCGCCGCCCGCGGTCGAGACGAAGCTGAAATCGCCCGCCACCCCGGCCTGGTTGAGCGCCGCCACCGTATCGCCGCCACCGGCGACCGAGACGAGCTGGCCTTCCTTGGTCAGCGCCGCCGCGGTGCGCGCGAGCGAGACGGTCGCCGCGTCGAACGGCGGGATCTCGAACGCGCCCATCGGACCGTTCCACACCAAGGTCTTGCAGGTCTTGAGCACGTCGGCCAGCGCCTCGGTGGCGGCCGGGCCGACATCCAGGATCATCTCGTCGGCCGCGACCTCATGGACGTTGACGGTGCGGACCGGCGGATTGGCGCGGAATTCCTTCGCCACCACCACATCGTACGGCAGGTGGACGGTGCAGCCGGCCGCGTCGGCGGCGTCGAGGATTTCCTCGGCGGTGCCGGTCAGGTCGTGCTCGCACAGGCTCTTGCCCACATCGACGCCGCGCGCGGCGAGGAAGGTGTTGGCCATGCCCCCGCCGATGATCAGGTGGTCGACGCGTGCCACGAGGTGCTTGAGCACATCGAGCTTAGTCGACACCTTGGCGCCGCCGACCACCGCCGCGACCGGATGCTCGGGAGTGCCGAGCGCCTTGTCGAGCGCGTCGAGCTCTGCTTCCATCTGGCGGCCGGCAAAGGCAGGCAGCTTGTGGGCGAGGCCCTCGGTCGAAGCGTGCGCGCGGTGCGCGGCCGAGAAGGCATCGTTGACATAGAGGTCGCCGAGCGCTGCAAAGCGATCGACCACGGCGGGATCGTTCTTTTCCTCGCCGCCGAAGAAGCGGGTGTTCTCGAGCAGCGCGATATCGCCGTCGTTCAGCGTCGCGACCGCAGCGGCATCGCCTTCCCAGTCGATGTAGCGGACCGGGCGGCCGAGCACCTGCTCGAACGGCTTGACCACCTGGGCGAGCGACAGCTCGGCGCTGGGCACGCCCTTGGGACGGCCGAAATGCGCGAGGACCAGCACCTTGGCGCCCTTGTCGGCCAGTTCGGCGACGGTCTGGATCGC
Source organism: Sphingomonadales bacterium (assembly GCA_027489295.1). Next base: position 4,282 of record JAIYAA010000413.1, read on the forward strand.
GGCACGCAGGCGCGTGTCGTCGCTCACCTTGCCGTCGGCCATCGGCACGTTGAGGTCCTCGCGGACCAGCACCCGCTTGCCGGTGATATCGCCCATGTCGTCGAGCGTCTTGAAAGTGCGCGCCATGCTGAACCCCTCGCGTGATGAATTGCTGCGCGAGCGGCATCCTGTTGGCGGAGCGCTCGCAACCTGCGCTCCCCTCCCGCTTGCGGGAGGGGTCGGGGGAGGGGCTGATCCTCGGGCCGATCGCCCGTGCAGCCGTCCTCCCCTCCCAGTATCAGGTCGGCCATGCCCCCGGCATGGCCTGAACAGCGCGGGGCGCTGTTCCCCTGATACTCCCTCCCGCAAGCGGGAGGGGAATTTAGAAGCGTCCTCCGCTTCAGCGGAGGCTCGTCGTCTTACAGCCCGGCCATCACGGTCGCGGTGTCGACCATGCGGTTCGAGAAGCCCCACTCATTGTCGTACCAGCTGACCACGCGGACCAGCTTGCCGTCGATCACCGCGGTTTCCAGGCTGTCGACGGTCGACGAGGCGGGCGTGTGCACGATGTCGGCCGAGACGATCGGATCGGCGGTGTAGACCAGCACGCCCTTGAGCGGACCGCTCTCCGACGCCGCCTTCAGCACCGCGTTGACTTCCTCGACCGAGGTGTCGCGGCCCGGCATGAAGGTCAGGTCGACCAGGCTGCCATCCGGCACCGGCACGCGGACGGCCGAACCGTCGAGCTTGCCCTTGAGCTCCGGCAGCACCTCGCCCACGGCGCGGGCAGCGCCCGTCGTGGTCGGGATGATCGACATCGCGGCGGCGCGCGCACGACGCAGGTCCGGGTGGATCTGGTCGAGGATCTTCTGGTCGTTGGTATAGGCGTGGACCGTGGTCATCAGGCCGCGCTCGATGCCGATCGCGTCGTTGAGGACCTTGGCGACCGGCGCCAGGCAGTTGGTGGTGCACGACGCGTTGGAGACGATCGTGTGCTCGGCGGTCAGCTTGTCGTGGTTCACGCCGTACACGACAGTGAGGTCGACATTCTTGCCCGGGGCCGAGATCAGCACCTTCTTGGCGCCGGCGTCGATGTGCTTCTGGGCCGATACGCGATCGGTGAAGAAGCCGGTGCACTCGAGCACGATGTCGACACCGTTCTCGGCGTGCGGCAGGTTGGCGGGATCGCGCTCCGCGGTCACCTTGATGCGCTTGCCGTCGACGACAATGTCATTGCCATCGGCTTCGACCGTGCCGGGATACTTGCCGTGGATGCTGTCCCGCGAGAACAGCCACGCGTTCGACTTGGCGTCCGACAGATCGTTGATCGTGACCAGCTCGAGGCCGCTTTCCGGGCGCTCGAGGATCGCGCGTGCCACCAGACGGCCGATACGTCCGAAACCGTTGATCGCAACCTTCGTCATGCCTGTTCTCCGTTCAGCTTAGCGAGGATCTGGGGCACGATGGCGCCCGCAGTGAGTCCGAAATGTTCGTAGAGGCCTAGATAGGGGCCCGAGGCGCCAAAGCTATCCACACCGAAGCGCAGGCCATCGGTGCCCGTGTAGCGCTCCCACCCGAAGGTGGTGCCGGCCTCGATCGAAACCTTGAGCGCGTCTGCCGGCAGGATGTCGCGCTTGTAGGCCGCGTCCTGTGCGTCGAACCGCTCGAAGCAGGGGACCGAGACGACGTCGGCGCCGATTCCCTGCGCTTCGAGGGCCTCGCGCACCGCGACCGCGACTTCGACTTCCGAACCGGTGGCGAGCAGCACCACCTTGCGCGGGGCTTCGGCCTCCAGCAGCGCATAGGCACCGCGGGCCGAGCGGTTCTCGGCGGCTTCGGTGCGCAGCTGCGGCAGGTTCTGGCGGCTGAGCGCGATCAGCGCCGGGCCGTCGGTCTTGGCGAGCGCGGCTTCCCAAGCCTCGGCGGTCTCGACGACGTCGCACGGGCGCCACACGTCAAGGTTCGGGATCACGCGCAGGCTCATCAGATGCTCGATCGGCTGGTGGGTGGGACCATCCTCGCCGAGGCCGATCGAGTCGTGCGTCATCACATAGACGACGCGGGCATGCTGGAGCGCCGAGAGGCGGATCGCGGCGCGCGCATAGTCGGCGAAGACGAGGAAGGTGCCGCCATAGGGGATCACGCCCCCGTGCAGCGCCATGCCGTTCATCGCCGCGCCCATGCCGAACTCGCGGATGCCGTAGTTGATGTAGCGGCCGCCATAATTGGCCGCGTCGAGCCGCTGCATCCCCTTGGTCAGCGTGTTGTTCGAGCCGGTGAGATCCGCCGAGCCGCCGATCGTCTCGTCGAGGATCGCGTTGACCGCCTCCAGCGCCAGCTCGGACGCCTTGCGCGTCGCGATCTTTTGCGGGTTGGCGATCAGCTGCTGGATGTGCGGCTGAAGCAGGTTCGGCTGCACGGTGCCGCGGCGTTCCCAGCCGAGGCGATCCGGGTGTGCGGCGAGGCGCTCGGCCCAGGCGGCATGCGGCGCGGCGCCGCGGGCACCGGCGGCGAGCCAGGCGTCGCGGATCTCGCCGGGGATTTCGAACGCCGGATGGTTCCAGCCGAGCGCGGCGCGCGCGGCGGCAACTTCGTCCTTGCCCAGCGGCGAACCGTGAACCTTGGACGTGCCCTCCTTGTTCGGCGCGCCCTTGCCGATCACGGTGCGGCACTTGACCAGCACCGGCTTGTCGCTGGCGACCGCCTCGTCGAGCGCGCGGACGATATCCGCCTCGTCATGGCCGTCGCATTCGAGCACGTTCCAGCCGGTCGCGCGGTAGCGGGCGGGAATGTCCTCGACCGACGACAGCGACACCGGGCCGTCGATCGTGATGTTGTTGTCGTCCCACAGCACGATCAGGCGGTTGAGCTTCAGGTGCCCGGCGATGCCGATCGCTTCGTGGTTGATGCCTTCCATAAGGCAGCCGTCACCGGCGATCACCCAGGTCTTGTGATCGACCAGATCGTCGCCGAAGGTCGCGTTCAGGTGCCGCTCGGCGATCGCCATGCCGACCGCCATCGCAAGGCCCTGGCCCAACGGGCCGGTGGTGCATTCGACGCCGGCGAGCTCGAAATTCTCCGGGTGACCTGCGCACGGGCTGCCGATCTGGCGGAACTTCCTGATGTCGTCGAGCGTCGGACGCGCATAGCCCGTCAGGTGAAGCAGCGAGTAGAGCAGCATCGAGCCATGGCCCGCCGACAACACGAACCGGTCGCGATCCGGCCAAGTGGGATCGGCGGGATTGAACTTCAGGTAGCGCTGAAAAAGGACGGTCGCGACATCGGCCATGCCCATCGGCATGCCGGGGTGACCCGAATTGGCGGCTTCCACCGCGTCCATGGAAAGCGCGCGGATGGCATTGGCGCAATCGGCGAAGGATGCTGTCACGTGTTATTCCCCGTCTGGTCGCGCACGCCTTTGGAAGCGCGGGGGCGCCACGTCAACCTTCCGGCGCAGGCGTTCTTGCGATGCATTATGACTTGTCTGTCTTGCCGCATCCTCGATCCATGCTATCCGGCTTCATAATGTCCGACCAAGTAGTAGACCGTATCGAACGGGCTCTGAAGCGTATCGAGCGAGCCGCGGCGGCTGGTGCCGAGGCGCGGGCCCGACTGGAAAACCGCAACCGCGCGTTGCGCGCGCGAATCGAATCCGCCATCGCCGATCTGGATATGATGATCGCGCAGGAGGCGGAGAACGCCGTTTCCGGTGACGAGAGCGACGCATTGGACGCCGATATGGACGGGGAGGCCCAGGGCTGATGGCGGACATCACGCTGCAGGTCGCCGGGCGAAGCTACACCGTCTCGGCGCGCGAGGAAGACACGCCGCATCTGCGCGCGCTCGAGGCGAAGATCGCCAGCCACGCCGATTCCGCGCTGCGCGCCGCGGGCGGGCAGGCAGGCGAGCGGACGTTGCTCTACCTTGCGCTGATCCTCGCCGATGCGCTGGACGAGGCGGAGAAGGCGCCGCCGCCCGCCCCTGCCCCTGCCTTGCCCGACGAACTGCTGGTGCGGATTGCAGAACAACTGGAAACGGTCGCTTCAGCCCTTGAGGAAAGCGCTGCGGCGTCCTAAATAGAGGCGTGGCGGGAACTGCCCGGTGCGAGCCTTAGCAATTATCCCTGAGGCTATAATCTTCATCCATGGGAGCTGTCCCTGTGCAGATCCTGGTCTGCAACACATGGTTCCCACCTGACGTTCTGTGCGTCGGTGGATATTCAGGCCAACGGCCCATGGTGGTTCCCGTCACACCCATGTCCGATACGCGATGCTGAGCGACAAGCCCGCTCTCCGCGCGCGACTCCGCGCCGAACGCGACCTGTTCGCGTCGCAATCGAGCACCGCGATCCGCGCGCCCCAGGCTTTTGTCGAGCGGCTGATGCCGGGGATGATCGTCGCGACCTATTGCCCGGTGGGCAGCGAGGCAGATCCCACCCAGCTTGCCGCCGCTGCCGCCGAGCGCGGCTGTGCGCTCGCCCTGCCGCACGTGATCGACCGAGCGGCGCCGATCCGATTTCTCGCCTGGGAGATGGGCGCCCCGCTGGTCGCCGGCCCCTTCGGCCTGCGCCAGCCCGACGATTCTGCGCCCGAAGTCGCGCCGGACGTCATCCTTACGCCGCTGATCGGCTTCGATCCTCGCTTCAACCGACTGGGCCAGGGCGCCGGGCATTATGACCGTGCCTTTGCGCGCTACGAGGCCGCATGGCGGGTGGGCGTTGCCTGGTCGGTCCAGGAAGTCCCTGCCCTGCCCGCCGACATCTGGGACGTTCCCCTCCACGCCATCGTGACGGAGCAGGGCATGCGCTGGCACGCCGAGCCATGAACCCCAGCTGGCGCAAACCCGCCGGTGCGCTGGCGATCGTGGGGCTGATCCTGGTGTGGGTGGTGCTCGTCGCCAGCTTCTCCGGCCAGATCGGCGCGCTGCCGATCCTGGTGCAGACGCTGATCTACCTGGCGCTGGGGATCGTCTGGATCCTGCCGCTCAAGCCGCTGCTGCGCTGGATGGAAACGGGGCGCTGGCGGGGGTGAGGCAGCGCTGCCCCTAGCATTGTAATTCCGGCGAAAGCCGGAATCCATTGGGGCCTCCGTTGCCGCTCCTGCTGAAACCGAGACGACAATGGATCCCGGCTTCGCCGGGATGACGGCAAAATCAGCGGCCGGCGCGACCTACCTTCCCGACGAATCCCGCTCCCGCACCGCCTTGAACTCCGACCCCGCCTTCCACGTTGGCCAAGCCGATCCGTTCGCCAGTTCCGCCCCGATCGTGCCGAGCAGGTCGATGTCCTGCACCGCGCCGGCGAGATTCCAGTCCGGACCCCAGGCGTCGCAGGCCTGGTGATAGCATTGGCCGGTATAGGCATCGATCCACGCCTGCCCGGCCGCCACCCCGCCCTGCTTCAGGTCCGACGCGCCCGCGATGCCCATCAAGAGCAGCGTCGGCACGCCCTGCTTGGCGAAGGAGAAATGGTCCGCCCGGTAGAACAGCCCGCGCTCGGGGAGGCCCTCGGGCGTCACCCGGCGGCCCTGCGTCGCCGCGACCCGGGCCATGTCGTCCTCCAGCGTGTTCTGGCCCTTGCCGACCAGCACCACATCGTTGGCGAGGCCGGCGGTCTGGAGGATGTCGAGGGTGAGGTTGGCGACGGTCTTGGCCATCGGCACCACCGGGTGCTGGGTATAGTAGAGCGAGCCGAGCAGCCCGCGCTCCTCCGCGGTCCAGGCGGCGAAGACGACGCTGCGCTTGGGCTTGGGCCCCGCCTGCATCGCGCGCGCGATCTCCAGCAGCCCGGCAATGCCCAGCGCATCGTCATTGGCGCCCGCGCGGTAGATGCGCCCCTTCGCATCGGGCTTGCCGACGCCGTACGCATCCCAGTGTGCGCCGAACATCACCGCCTCGTCAGGCCGCTCGCTGCCGGGGATCTTCGCCAACACGTTATAGCTGTCGACCTGCTCGGCGGTGACCGGCACGTCGGCGGTGAAGCGCACGCCCGCCAGTGGCACCGGCCGGAAGCTCGCCTTGCGCGCCTCGACCCGCAGCTTGGCCAGGTCCAGCCCGGCCGCGGCGAACAGCCGCGTTGCCGCCCCGCCCTCCAGCCAGCCCTGCAGCGCGACGCTGGTGAGCTCCTCGGGCTTGCGGACGATGTCGTAATTCTCGCCGCCGCTGCTGATCACCACGTTCCAGCCATAGCCCGCGCCCGGCGTATCGTGGACGATCAGCGCGCCGACCGCGCCGCGCCGGGCGGCTTCCTCGAACTTGTAGGTCCAGCGGCCATAATAGGTCATTGTCCGGCCGCCGAACGTGCCGGCGACAGGCTCGCCCTTCTCGGCCGAGAAGTCCGGATCGTTGACGAGGAACACCGCGACCTTGCCCTTCAGGTCGACGCCCTTGAAGTCGTCCCAATGCCGCTCCGGCGCCGTCACGCCGTAGCCGACGAACACCACCGGCGCACCCGCGATTCGCGCGGCGGCGTCGGGGCGAATCGTCGAGACGTAGAGGTCCTTCGCCTGCTCGACCGGCATCGCGCCCCTGGGCCCGTCGAATCGCAGGGTGGCGGGCGTGCCGAGGCGCGTATGGAGCAGCGGCACCTTCTGCAGCCACTGGCCATCGGGGCCCGCTGGCTGCAGCCCCAGCGCCTCGAATCGCGCGACCAGATAGCCGAGCGTACGATCCTCGCCGCGGGTGCCGGGCGCGCGGCCCTCGAACGAATCGGAGGCGAGCGTGCGAACGGTCTGTTCGATTCGCGCTGGGTCACCGTCGATCTGGGCCGAGGCGGGGATGGCGGTGGTGGCGAGCAGCAGCGCAAGCGCGCGAGCAGGGGTGCGGATCATCGCCGCAGCTTAGCGCAGAAACGGTGGGGCCTGCAAAGGGCCCGGCCAGCGCGCATTCCCGCGTTCTTCGGGGAGATGCGCCGCGTGGCGCGAGTGACGGGGCTCGAACCCGCGACCTCCGGCGTGACAGGCCGGCGCTCTAACCAACTGAGCTACACCCGCTTGCTACCAAGCGAGGAAATCTTGGACGACCAGTGGTCGCCG
>JAIYAA010000311.1 GCA_027489295.1 Sphingomonadales bacterium
GCGGGCCATGTCGATATTCGCCCCGAGCCGGTGAGCCTGGCGCGGCTTGGCACCGACCTGCGCCAGATCTTCCAGCCGGTCGCCGAACAGCGCGGACTGGCACTCGACATCGTGCTCGACGAGGCGCCGCGCGGGCTCGAGACCGATCGGATGCGGCTGGAACAGATCCTCAAGAACCTGTTGTCCAACGCGCTGAAGTTCACCGAGAAGGGTAGCGTTCGCCTCGAAATCCGCGCGGTGGGCGACAGGATCGCCTTCGCCGTGCGCGACACCGGCATCGGCATCTGCGCCGAACAGCAGCGGCTGATCTTCGAGGCCTTCCACCAGGCGGACGGCACGATCAACCGCCGCTATGGCGGCACCGGCCTGGGTCTGTCGATCTCGCGCGAGCTGGCGCGCCTGCTCGGCGGCGGCATCACGCTGGACAGCCGCCCGGGCGAGGGCAGCACCTTCACCCTGACGCTGCCGGCCGGCTATGACCCCGCCGCCGTAGGCCCGCGCGAGATCGTCCAGGCTCCCGCGCGCGCCGCCGATCCCGCGCCGGCAAGCCTGACGGCGCCGGTCGCACCGCGTCGTTCCGCCGCCGCGGCGGCGGACTGGGTGGTGGAAGACGATCGCGACGCGCTCGTCCCAGGGGGGCGCCAGCTGCTCGTCATCGAGGATGATCCCGTCTTCGCGGCGATCGTCTGCGATCTCTCGCGCGAGCTCGGCTTCCAGTGCCTGGTCGCCAATACCGCCGACGAGGCGCTGCACCTCGCCCGCACCTATCGGCCGAGCGCCGTGGTGCTCGATCTCGGCCTGCCGGACCAGTCCGGGCTGATCGTGCTCGATCGGCTCAAGCAGGAGGATGCCACCCGGCACATCCCGATCCACGTCATCTCCGCCGCGGACCAGAGCCAGACGGCGCTGTCGCTCGGCGCGGTCGGCTATCACATCAAGCCGATCAAGCGCGAACTGCTGGCCGAGGTGCTGCAAAACCTGCAGGCGCGCACCGCCAGCCGGGTGCGCCGCGTGCTGATCGTGGAGGATGACCCCGTGCAGCGCGATGCCGTCGCGCGGCTGCTGCAGACCGACGATGTCGAGACGCTTGGCGTCAGCACCGCCGCCGAATGCCTGGAGATGCTGCGCACCCAGACCTTCGACTGCATGGTGCTGGACCTGTCGCTGCCCGATGCCTCGGGCTATTCGCTGCTCGAGACGCTCAGCCAGGAGGATGGCGCGCACAGCTTCCCGCCGGTCATCGTCTATACCGGCCACGATCTGAGCGCCGACGACGAACAGAAGCTGCGGCGCTATTCCAGCTCGATCATCATCAAGGGCGCGAAATCGCCCGAACGGCTGCTCGACGAGGTATCGCTGTTCCTCCACCAGGTCGTGTCCGAGCTGCCGAGCGCGCAGCAGGAGATGATCCAGAATGCCCGGCGCCGCGACGCCGTGCTGGAAGGGCGACGGGTGCTCATCGTCGAGGACGACGTGCGCAACGTCTATTCGCTGACCAGCGTGCTGGAGCCGCGCGGTGTCCTCGTCCGTATCGCCCGCAACGGCCAGGAGGCGCTCGACACGCTCGCACAGGCCGCGGCCGATCCGGCGCAGGGCATCGATCTGGCGCTGATGGACGTGATGATGCCGGTGATGGACGGTCTCACCGCCACGCGCGCGATCCGCAAGGATCCGCGCTGGGCCAAGCTGCCGATCATCATGCTCACCGCCAAGGCGATGCCCGACGATCAGGAGCGCTGCATCGAAGCGGGCGCCAGCGACTATATGGCCAAGCCGATCGACGTCGACAAACTCCTGTCGCTCGTGCGCGTGTGGATGCCGCGATGAACGAAGCGATGGCCGAACCCGATATTGACGACATCGAGATCGAGATGCTGCTCGAAGCGCTGTTCCGCCGCTATCACTACGACTTCCGCCACTATGCCCGCGCCTCGATCAAGCGGCGGCTGGTGCAGGCGCGGGGCCGGCTGGGGTTCAGCAGCTTCTCCGCGCTCCAGGAGCGGCTGCTCCGCGACCCCGACATGCTGGCGAAGCTGCTCAACTACCTCACCGTCCAGGTGAGCGAGATGTTTCGCGACCCCAGCTATTTCCGGGCGCTCCGCGAAAAGGTGGTGCCGCACCTGCGTACCTATCCGTCGCTGAAGATCTGGATCGCCGGGTGCAGCAATGGCGAGGAGGTCTATTCGCTCGCCATCCTGTTCCGCGAGGAGGGGCTGGAGAACCGCACGATCTTCTACGCGACCGACATCAACCCGAAGGCGCTGCGTGCGGCCGAAGCGGGGGTGTATCCACTCGACCAGATCCGCAAGTTCACCGAAAACCACCAGAAGTCCGGTGCGCGCACCTCGCTTTCGGACTATTATACCGCCGATTACGATCGGGCGATCTTCGACAGCAGCCTGCGCGCCAATGTGGTCTTTTCCGATCACAGCCTGGCGACGGATTCGGTGTTTGCCGAGATGCACCTGATCTCGTGCCGCAACGTGCTGATCTATTTCGATCGCGGGCTGCAGGAGCGCGCGGTCGGCCTGTTCGACGCATCGCTTGTCCGCCGCGGCTTTCTAGGGCTCGGCCGCAAGGAAAGCCTGCGCTTTTCCGATCACGCCGCCGGCTTCGCCGACTTCGTCCGCGAGGAAAAGATCTACCAGCGGCGCGACCGATGAACGGCATGGTGGCGATCGGCACCTCGGCCGGCGGCGTGCAGGCGCTGCTGGCGCTGCTGCCGGCACTGCCGGCGGATTTTGCCCTGCCGGTGCTGATCGTGGTGCACGTCCCGCCCGATCACGACCATGCGCTGGTGCCGCTGTTCGCGCGCCACTGCCGGATGCAGGTGTGCGAGGCCGAGGACAAGATGGTCCCCGAGGCGGGCAACATCTATTTCGCGCCGGCCAATTACCACCTGCTGGTCGAAGCCGACGGGAGCATGGCGCTGTCCGCGGACGATCCGGTGAACCACAGCCGTCCCTCGATCGACCTTCTGCTCGAAACCGCCGCCGACGCGTTGCACGGCCGGCTGATCGGGGTGCTGCTGACCGGTGCCAATCACGACGGTGCGGAGGGGCTGCGCGCGGTTGACCGCGCCGGCGGCACCGTCATCGTCGAGGATCCCGATACTGCCCGGGTGCCGACCATGCCCGCTGCCGGGCTGGCGCTCTGCCCGGGGGCCACCTGCCTGCCGCTCGATGCGATTGCCTCCCATCTCCTACGATTGGCCTGATTTCATGTCCGTAACCGCCCCCGTCAACGTCCTGCTCGTCGACGATCTCGACGAGAATCTGCTGGCGCTGGAGGCGCTGCTCCGGCGCGACGGGCTGCAGTGCCTGAAGGCGCGCTCGGGCGAGGAGGCGCTCGAACTGCTGCTCGTGCACGACGTCGCGCTTGCGCTGCTCGACGTGCAGATGCCGGGGATGGACGGGTTCGAACTCGCCGAATTCCTGCGCGGCAACGAACGTACCCGCCATGTGCCGATCATCTTCCTGACCGCAGGAAGTGCCGACGCCCAGCGCCGCTTCCGCGGCTATGAGGCGGGGGCCGTGGACTTCCTGCAGAAGCCGATCGACGCGGGCATTCTGCGCTCCAAGACCGACGTGTTCTTCGACCTGTACGAGCAGCGCCGCCAGATCACCGCCCAACGCGACGAACTCGCCCGGCTCACCCAGAGCCTGCAGGCGGCCGACCGGCGCAAGAACGCGTTCCTCGGCATGGTCGGGCATGAGTTGCGCAATCCGATCATGGCGCTCGGCGCCGGGCTTCACCTGCTCGCGCGCAAGGGATCGGGCGAAGCGGCCGAGCCGATCCGGGCCCAGATGGCCCGGCAGGTCGATCATATGAGCCGCCTGATCGAAGACCTGCTCGACGTCGCGCGCATCGACCAGGGCAAGATCGTGCTGCGCACCGGCCGCATCGCGCTGGCGGATGCGGTGGCGCTTGCGGTCGAGATCAGCCAGCCGCTGATCGACCAGCGTGGACACACGCTCATGGTCGCGCTGCCGGACGTGCCGATCTGGCTCGACGCCGATCAGGCCCGGATTGCGCAGGTGGTCAGCAACCTGCTCGCCAATGCCGCCAAATACACGCCCGAGGGCGGAGCGATCCGGCTGTCCGCCAAGTGCGAGGGGCAGCGGGCGATCCTCGAGGTGGTCGATACCGGGCTCGGCATTCCGCCCGAGATGCAGGCCCAGGTCTTCGATCTGTTCGCGCAGGTGGATCGCGACGACGGCCAGACGGACGGGCTGGGCATCGGGCTCGCACTGGTCCGGCAGCTGGTGACCCTGCATGACGGAACCATCGCGCTCAAGGAAAGCGTGGTCGGCAAGGGATCGACGTTCGAGGTCGTGCTGCCATGCCTCGATCCGGATCGGATGGCATGAGCAGCGCGGCCGGTCTCACGCCGCTGGTGCGGGTTCGACCGGTCGCCACCCCAGGGCGACGGAAATCCGCTCGGCGGTGAGACGCAACTCGCGGCGGGATTCGTCGACGGTTGCGACCTGCGATCCGTCGACCACTTCCAGATAGGGGATGGTGAGCGCCGCCAGCAGTTCGCCGTCGAAGCCCCGCACCGGGCAGCTGATATCGGTGACGCCGCGGGTGATCGAGCTCTGCCGCTGGCAATAGCCGTCCGCCCGTATCTGCCCCAGTCGTTCCGACAGCGATGCCGCCTCGGGCGGCGTGCCGCGCAGCGCGCTGGCCCGGTCCAGCATCTGGGCCGAACGCTCGGCGCTCGCGAAGGCGAGCAGCACATGGCCCGAGCAGCTGTCGATCAGGTCGATCGTCGCGCCGACGCGGAGCGCAAAGCCGCGCGTGCCGGGATTCTCTTCGCGGGCGATCACCAGCCCTTCGCCCGCCTTCGCCACCACCAGATGGCAGGATTGGCCGATGGCGGCCGCCAGTGCCTGCATTTCCGGCTGCGCGGTGACGACCAGCTTGCGCGCCGGGGTAGCGCGATAGGCGACGTCGAGGAACTTGTAGGTCGCGGTATAGCGATCGGTGAGCTCGGACTTCTGGAGATACCCGGCCTCCTCCATCACCACCACGATCCGGAACAGCTCGCCGAGCGAACGGCCGAGCGCCGCCGCCATCTCGCTGGCGAGCAGCCCCTGCGGGTTGTTCGCCAGCAGCTCGATGATGAGGAACGCCTTGTCGAGGGCCGGCGCGCTGTAGCTGCCCTTGCGCTGCGTCGGGGCCCCGGTTCGTTTCTGCATGATCTCTCGCTGTGCTGGTTCGGCGACCAGCGCTAGCGAAAATCGGGCAGCCGCGGAAGGCGCCCCCCCCCCCGTCAGATCGTGACGACCGCCTTCAGCACCTGTTCCTGCGCGGCGATCAGGCCAGGCAGGGCCTCGGGCGCGTCCGCCAGCGATACGCGGTGGGTGAGGAAGCGATCGATCGGAATGGTGCCGTCGCGGATCGCCGCCACCACCTGCTCGAAATCGGTCGAGAGCGCGTTGCGGCTGGCGAGCATCGTCGTCTCCCGCTTGTGGAATTCGGGATCGGGGAAGCTGAGGCTGTCGCGGTTCAGGCCGACCAGCACATAGGTGCCGGCATGGGCGAGATTCGCCAGCCCCGCGTTCATCGCATGAATGTTGCCGGTCGCATCGAACAGATAATCGAACATCTCGCCATCGGTGCGCGCCCCGAGCTGTTCTGCCGCCTCCGGCCCCGCGACCACACCGTCCGTCAAGCCGAAGGCCTCCGCAGCGGTCGCGAGGCGACCGGGGCTGCGATCCAGCAGAGTCACGGTTGCACCCGCGATCCGGGCGAACAGCGCGCAGCCGATGCCGATCGGCCCCGCGCCGGTGACGAGCACCCGGGTGCCCGGCTCGATCGCGGCGCGGCGCACCGCATGGGCGCCGATCGCGAGGAATTCCACCATCGCCGCGTGATCGAGCGAAAGGCCGGGGGTGGGGATCACCGCCCATGCCGGCACCGCGATATATTCCGCCATGCCGCCATCGGCATGCACGCCCAGCACGCTGATCCGGCTGCAGCAGTTCGGCCGGCCGCGCCTGCAGGCGACGCAGGTGCCGCACGGGAGATACGGGTTCACCGTGACGACGTCGCCGATCGCCAGGCCGCTCCCGGCCGGGGCTTCGGCGACCTCTCCGGAAAGCTCATGCCCGATCAGCCGGGGATAGCTGAAGAAGGGCTGGCTGCCGTCGAAGATATGATAGTCGGTGCCGCAGATGCCCACCCGGCGCATGCGGATCAGCACCTCGCCGTCCCCGCGCGCGGGACGAGCGCGCTCCTCGATCCGGGCTTCGTGGGGGCCCACGCACACCAGTGCCTTCATCATCGTCGAACCTCCTGCGGGCACCTTGGCCATCCAGCTGCTGCATTCCGTGATATCTAGATTTCATATGCGAAAGCAAGTTCAGCGCTTGCATGATCTTGGCGTACGCTCGCTTTTGTGAGACCGCAGTTTCATGGGTGCGGCGAATCAACCGATCGGTTCTGTGCGGAGGGCGATGCTGTCGTCGTGCGCGGCCGGGCTCGCAGCCGCCGCGCCGCATCCCTGATCCTCCCCCTACGAACCGCATGAAGGAACTTGCATGAAGCTCTGTCGCTATGGCACGCCCGGCCAGGAACAGCCCGGCCTGATCGATGCCGAAGGCAAGCTGCGCTCGCTGGCCGGCCATGCCGACATCACGCCGGAAACGCTGGCCCCCGAGGCGCTGGCGAAGCTCGCCGCGATCGATCCTGCCAGCCTGCCGCTGGTCGAGGGGAGCCCCCGCTACGGCGTGCCGGTGTCGGGTACGCGCAAGTTCGTCGCGATCGGACTCAACTATGCCGACCATGCCGCGGAATCGAACCTGCCGATCCCGGCGGAGCCGGTGGTGTTCAACAAGTGGGTGAGCTGCCTGCAGGGCCCGAACGACCCGGTCGTCATCCCGCGCGATTCGCAGAAGACCGATTGGGAAGTCGAGCTCGGTGTCGTGATCGGCACCCGCGCCGAATATGTCTCGGTGGAAGACGCGCTCTCCCATGTCGCCGGCTACCTCGTGATTAACGACGTGTCCGAGCGCCACTGGCAGATCGAGCGCGGCGCCACCTGGGACAAGGGCAAGGGCTTCCCGACCTTCGGACCCGTGGGCCCCTGGCTGGTCACCGCCGACGAGGTCGGCGATCCGCAGAACCTGTCGATGTGGCTCGAGGTCAACGGCACGCGCGTGCAGGACGGCAACACCAGGACGATGATCTTCACGATTGCGGAAATCATCGCCTACTGCTCGCAGTTCATGACGCTAGAGCCTGGCGACATCATCACCACCGGCACGCCCCCGGGCGTGGGCATGGGCCAGAAGCCCGAGCCTTGGTATCTGAAGCCGGGCGACGTCGTGACGCTGGGAATCGAGAAGCTGGGCGAACAGCGCCAGGACTTCGTCGCCTGGACCCCGCGGGGCTGAGGCAGATGCGGCCGCCGTTCGTCGACGCGCATCTCCACCTCTGGGACCGGGAGCAGCTGCGCTATCCCTGGCTGGAGGCAGCGGACAAGGCGTCGATCGCCGCGACCTATACGGTGGCGCACCACCGCGCGGCGGCGGCGGATTGGAACCTGGTGGGCGCCGTGCACGTCGATGCCGGCGCCCATCCGGACGACGGCGAGCGCGAGACCGACTGGCTTAACACCGTCGCCGATGCCGAAGGGTTGCCGACGGCGATCATCGCCCGCGTCGAACTCGATGCGCTCGAGGTCGAGGCCGTGCTCGCGCGCCAGGCGGCGCGGCCGCGGGTGGTCGGCATCCGTCACCTGATCAACTGGCATCCCAATCCCGCGCGCCAGGCCTATCCTCGCGATCTCACCGTGGATCCGGCCTGGCGGCGCGGGTTCGGCCTGCTGGCGCGGCATGGCCTCAGCTATGACTTTCACGGCTTCCCGCCGCAACTGGCGGGGCTTGCGGAGGTGGCGGCGCTGCATCCGGACGTGCCGGTGATCGTCAACCATCTCGGCCTCCCGATCCTCGCCGACGGCCTGGAAGCGTGGCGGGCCGGGCTCGCCGCGCTGGCGGCACTGCCGCAGGTTGCGATCAAGCTCTCGGGCGCGGGCTTCGTTGCATCTCCCTTCGATCCCGCCGCCTTCGCGCCGATCGTCGCGGAGGTGATCGACCTGTTCGGCACCAAGCGGGTGCTGGTCGCCAGCAACTTTCCCACCGACCGGCTGTTCGCGCCGCTGGATAGCACGCTCGCTGCCTATGAGACGCTGCTCGACGGCTTCTCGGACGACGAACGCGCCGACCTCTGGGGCCGCAACGCCGCCCGCATCTATCGACTGGATCTCGACCTGTGACCGCCATTCCCCATCGTGCCATCGGCCGCACCAGCCTGACCGTCCCCGAGCTCGGTTTCGGTGCCGCTTCGCTCGGCAATCTCTATGCGCCGGTCAGCGATGCCGATGCGCGCGGCGCGATCGACGCGGCGCTCGCCGCGGGACTGCGCTATGTCGACACCGCCCCGCATTATGGCCGGGGCCTTTCGGAACGCCGGGTGGGCGAGGCGGTGCGGCTGCAGCCGGAGGTGGTGGTTTCCACCAAGGTCGGCCGGCTGATGGATCCCGATCCCGCGGTGACGGACGATCGCGAGCGCGACGGCTTTCGCTCGCCGATGCCCTTCCGCATGCGCTACGATTATACGCATGACGGCATCCTGCGCAGCCATGAACACAGCCTCCAGCGGCTGGGCGTGGCGCGGGTCGACCTGCTCTATGTCCATGATATCGGCGGCTATACGCATGGCGACGCAGCCGAGCGCTATTGGCAGCAGCTCACCACCGGCGGCGGGCTCAAGGCGCTGGAGCGGCTGCGCGACGAGGGCAGCATCGCCGGCTTCGGCGTGGGGGTGAACGAGATCCAGGTGTGCCTGGACGTGATGCAGGAAGCGCGACTCGATGCGATTTTGCTCGCCGGGCGCTACACGCTGCTCGAGCAGAACGCGCTGGATGTCCTGTTCCCCGCCTGCGCCGCCGCGGGCACCTCGATCGTGATCGGCGGTCCGTACAATAGCGGCATCCTGGCCACCGGCACCAAGAGCGGCGGCACGCTTCATTATGACTACGGCCCCGCGCCCGAGGCGGTGGTGGA
>JAIYAA010000016.1 GCA_027489295.1 Sphingomonadales bacterium
ATCTTAGCGTTGCCTAATCTTTACAGCCGTCAACAGCCTTATCGGGAAAATACCATCTCAGGCTGATATTTTGTTTCCCTCTTCTTGTCCTCAAATTGACAAGCCAATTCCAATTCTCAAATTTCCCGCTCACAGCAACCCAAAACAGCGCAATCTCTAAATCGCTATTTCGCTCACAGATCATCACTGAGAGCTTCCGCGAGACATTCTGAGCAGAGAGAGCGACAAACGCACCCAATCGCTCTACAGCGCAATCTCGTCAGCTACAGCAGCACGCAAACGCTACAAGCTCGAAACGCTTACCAGGCCTGCTCAAAACAGATAGTCGACACCCAAGACAGAGAGACGCCCATCAGCTCGCTCCAGAGAGTAGCAGCACCTCGAGCATAAGAGAGGCAGAGAGCACACCGGAGAGTAGGCCAGAGCTAAGAGACGCCTCAAGAGAGAGATAGCAGCTAGAGAGAGGGGTAAGTGTGGGAGAGTGAAAGGATCGTATGAGAGAGGGACGGATCCGCGCCACCCCTCGCCTCTCACCCAACTTTCCACCACGGCATACCCACGGCCGACCAGGTTCCAACACGCTGCCACTTTCAACCCAACACGCATATCGATAAAGTTTGATTTGTCTCTGGTGATAGAGACACAGCGTAACGGTCCAGAGAGGAGACGAACATGCCTCTGATTGACCATCACTCGAGGCGGTCAGCTCGACGGAGCCGATCGCCTCTCTTTTTGGCTTTTCCGAAAATTTAGGAACCAGGCGCGTCCGCTCCATAGGCCGGCATCCGTAAGGAGATCACCGAACGATCTTCCGGACAGCCCATGGCGTGCCGTGTGCCTTCTAGGCGAACCATGGTCGATCCATGCCGGAGAGTAGGTGAACCATGGTCTAGCCATGGACGTGCCGGACGAGATCCATGGCGTGCTCAATCCTGACACGATCCGGTCCGTCTTCAGTCAATTAGAATCTATTACTAGAAGATATATATATAATAGTCTGACGACGGCAAAAGGCGCGTCAAAATTGTGGCAAGCTCCGGCACGTAAGAATCCATGGTTCCGGATAGGCCTCGCCATGGCTGGGAGCCGCAGGCGGGCTGTGGGGTTACACTGCCTGCCCGTGCCGATTTCTATCCTAAAATCAGTCACTTATGTTTCTCTCATCGACAGCAATCAAGCGCGTCGAGCTAGAAATCTCAGGAGAGAGACACATGACGAAGGCACAAACGAACGTCCAGGCTTCCGCAGGCAAGGCAAAGAAGGCAGACGCCTACGACTTCCAGAAGGCAGCGGCCCGCTTCACCCATGACCAGGTCGTCGAGTATGCGGCCAAGGTGAAGCTGGCCTTTGACGAGCGCTCCAGGTTCGAGCTGACGCGCACTGCATCCGGTGCTGCCGGCAAGCCTATTCTCGAGAAGCTGTCCAAGCGCCAGGCTGCCATGAGCCAGCCGAACGTGATCCGGGCGATGATGGAGCTCGGCGTCGATCCGAATTTCATCAACGGCACGAAAAGCAAGGATGGAAATGGATCGCGTTTCAACGTATACGCCATCGACAAGGCCATCAAGATTGCACAGTTCCTGATGCTCGCGGACAAGTTGCCCGGCGTGCTCAATGCCTGCCTGAAGTCGATGGTCAATTTCAAGGAGGCGGGGGAGGTCTTCACGCGCACGTTCGCCGAGGCTGCAGTCTGCGACAAGATCCGCCTCGAGAGCTCTGCCGGCGCGAAGCTTCTGATGCGCCACACCGTCGACAAGAATACCGCGTCTACGCAGACGTCCTCCAACATGCGTGTCCTTGAGGCCTTCGGCCTGATCGTCTCCAAGGGCTCGAACCGCAACGCGACCTACGAGTTCGCTGACACGAACCAGGCCAAGAGCCTGCAGCAGCTCGTCGCCGCTTAATCTCGCCGGATAAGCGACGACAGCAGAAGAGAGGCAGGTGGGTTTACTCATCTGCCTCTTTTCATGCCTGGGTGAATTCCATGGGCCGGCCGGGCGCTGCAAATCCATGGCCCGGGGAACCAGGCGCGTCCGCTCCAGGGAGAGGGGAAGGTTAGGGTCGGTAGACAGACCATGGGGTCGCCATGGCGGGAGGGGCAAGGCTGATCCATGGTGGGGCCATGGGTGTGCCATGGCAGGGAGCCGCAGGCGGACCTCGCCTTGCCTCTCCGGACAGCGCCAGGTCTCGCCGATTGAACGCCTTGACGCGCTGTCACATATTCATCTAGTCAATACTGACTGAACAACGAAAGCGAGAACGCAATGTCCGAACAATCTCAGAACTCCGCAGCCGTCGCCCTCCTCGCGCACATCAAGACGCTCACACCCGAAGATCTCGATCGTCTCCAGATCGACTACATCGACTATCATCCTGATGCGCATCTCTCGATCGCCTTGTTCCATGAAGTCGAGCCGACGAAGAGCACGAACTTCTTCGATCTCATCTCGCCCTTCACCCACGAGCTGATCCGCATCGCCGAGGATGATGACGTCGATGCGATCGACGCCTTCTGCCTTCGTCTCTTCTCTGCGCTGCTGCGCTTCGAATTCAGCGAGCGCAACTTCTGACGACATCGCCGAGACTCGCCAGATTGTTCGCCTAGAACGTCTGTGCGAGTCTCTTCTCGTCAACAACAAACGAGAGAGACAAACAATGTTTGAGGCGCTGATCGCAGTCACAGGTGCAGAACAAGCAAGCGACTTTCAGGTCGTCATGCAAGATGGGGATCACGAGGTCTGCATCATACCGGCAAGCGTGGGTGAGTGGCAGTTCGTCGCTGTCAGCACTGCAGAAGAGCCGCCTTTCGTCATCGTTCAGAGCGAGCACGCCACGCTGCTTGAGGCGGTGAACGCGATGCGTGAGTATCTGTTCAACGAATATGCCGGGCCAGAAGACTTCGCCAAGGCATCGTGAGCTGAGAAGATCCAACAGTCGCCGATTGCTCGCCAAGAGCAGTCGTGCGATTGTGTGATCAGTCAATTGTGACTGAACAGAGAGCGAGTAACACATGAAGATCATCACAGAGACTGAATTCAACGCAGCAATCGACGCTGAGCTGTGCGAGACGTTCGAGCTTGTCGTTGGACAAACTGCATATCTCGAAGTGCTCCGCGGCGAAAAGCACTACGTTGGAATTCTGCGCGACTACAAAGTCGGAGAATTCTACAACGCATCTGCGCTCTTCGCGCATGATGGAGAATACGCTTTTGTCAAAGCTGAGCAGTCCGGCGAGATCACGTTGACGTTCTTCGAATACGAGAGCCTTGGCGATGCAAAGCGTCATGCGATGCAGCTTCTGACCAAGGCGCTGAGCGTCGACGAGCCGGATGAGAGCGATCTGTCGCGCGTCGCACGTTTCGAGACGATCAACGACATGCTCGATGATGGCGACAAGAGCGCATTGAAAGAAGCGCTCGACGCTGCAAACGAGCATGCTGACGACGTCGAGAGCCAGGGCGAAGAACAGCTCTACGATAAGATCTCAGCCGGCACGTTCGTTCTCGACTGCATTCTCGAACCGCGGCTCTACGCAAACTGATCAGACGAGAGCGTCGCTTCACCGCGGCGCTTTCGCGTGCGTGTGCTGATCCATGGCCTGCCATCGATCCCGTGGCGCAGCCATGGCGTCACCATGGTCTGACCTCGTCCAGGCCACCCCAGGCCGTCCGTCCATCCGCAGGCCGGCCACCGAGCATCACCTCGACACGCCGACCGCACACCAGCTCGAGACATGCGACTCTTGATCGTCAACAACGAACGGAGACAACGTCATGTTCAACCAAGCTCTCATCGCCGAGTTTCTCGCTAAGGGCGGCCGAGTGGTCCAGTGCCAACCCGGCGCCAAAGCACTCTCATTCACCGATCGCGACTGGTATCGCCAGGTGCGCGGCATGAACGGCACTGACCTGCCCAGCGAGGACACCTCGATGCACGCCATCGAGAGCCGCGCCGAGCGGCGTGCAGAGCTCGCCTGCGACTTCGCCCGGTCTGGCGACCATCAGGCAGCCCTCGAGGCCAAGGCGGGTCACTTCGACCGCTGACCCACGCCGGCACGAGAGCGACCCACACGGGCACCGCACTCTGCCACTTTCGCGAATTCGCTGTTTCGCTAAACTCACAGTGTCAGCAACGCTCATAGAGAGGTAACGCTCATGCACACCATCATCCCCGCTCCCCAGCGCGTCATCCGGCTCGAGCCCATGATGCCGATGAAGCCGCTCATCGATCGCGAGGCAACCATCGCCCAGATGAAGAACCTGGCCTCGTTCCTGGCGCTCATGCTGTTCATCACCTGCCTGGTCGTCGTCTGCCTGATGGTCGACGTCACGCCATCTGCAACCGTCTGAAGGGAGGTGATCTGATATCTCGCGTAAGCCGGGCCTGGTGTCCGGCTTATGTCGTTTCAGGTTTTCGCCATGGCGGGGCAACAGGGATTTGGGGAACCGGTGGGGTCAGGGACCGACCGTGGTTTTGGTCTCCACGGTCTTGCATTCTCCCCTCCCCTTCCCGCCTCGTCGCCACCCAGCCGCGTGCCATGGGGTCGCCACGGCCCTGCCATGGTCAATCCTCGAGCAGCCTCGCCTCGCCGTCTTGCCATAAATCCTGGAACCGAGCACATTCGCTCCTGAGCCCGCCGTCCGTCGCCAGCTCCCGATCGCCCGCGCCTACTCGACGTATATTCGTCAATCGCGATATTCGCATATCGTGCTATGCGCACATTCGACTACTCGCATATTGTCATATCATCATATCGTCGTATCAACAGATTCGACTGTGAGACTTGACGCAATGCTAATAGACGACGCAGCAAAAGAGCGTCGCACTTATCATGCGACGCTCATATAAAGCTTTTCTGTTATTCTGCGTATTGTCGATCTTCACGAATATTCAGCATCGCGAATATATCGCTCTCGTCGTCAAATGCGACGTCTAGCAATTCGACGTCAACGCGCAGCACGTTGATATTGTTTATTAGCTGCTTCTCACGCAGCTCTTCACGCTCGCGACGCTCTCTCTTGCTCAAATGTATGCGCATTGCTCTGTCTCTCTCAATAGCGCGACAAGATCGAACGACGTTCATTCTTGCGACGCAGCACGCGCTTGCGCTTGTCGTCACGCTTGCGCAGTGCAGTGCGCAGAGCGCTGTTAGCTTTGCGCGTGTTGCTCAGTGCTGCGACAATGCGAAGAAAAAGAATGTTCATTGTTCAATCTCGTCTAGTTTCGTTGCGTGTCGTCTAGCGCTCTTGCGAGCGCTAGACAGTCAATGTTGATTGATCACGCAGCAAAGCGTGCTGCGATCATCGACACAATGTCGTTGTCGTTGACTTTGTATTTGTCTTTCGACACTGCTTTGACGACGTTCAAAGCAACGAGCGCGCGCATGTTCATTGAAGCGTGTCGCGCAGCAGAAGAGAACGCAGCTTTACGACGATAATACAAGTGCGCACGATCTTTCGAGACTTTCACTGTATTGTCGAGAACGATTTTCAAATCGTTCAACGTGATTTCTTCGTTGTTCTGCTTGAACAACAGCACAGTGCGCAAGCACTCTTCGACGTTCGACTTCAAATCGTCGACGTTGCGACGCGAGACAGCGAATTCGAGCATATGCGCGAAATTCTCGAGCGACTTCATGCAAAACTGCGAATTCGCTTGTTTGCTGTCGAGCGCGAAATCTGCAGCGACTTCGCACTTCTTGAGCAAGTTAAACACGCTCTCTTGCGAGCAAACGAGCGAGCATTTCGTAATGAATGCAAGCGACGTTGCGCTCTTGTTGTTGATCTTTTCTGCGTCGTAACGAACGTTGAGCTGAGCTGCGTATTCGTTGATTTGTGCTGTCTTAGTCATGTCGTATCTCTCTTTCGTGTTGTGTTGTCACGTTGTCGTTGTTGACATGATCTTTATACAGATGATTTGCGTGATCAGTCAACACTGCATGATCATTTTTTTCGCGAAAATGCATTTTTCTCTAAATCGCTATATCGTCACGCTAGAGCGTCACTGACGCGCGTCAGTGTCTAAGCGCACTGTGAGACTGACTAACGCTTAATCGCTGTCTGTGAGCGTCTGTGTCTGTTTGTGATGCTGTTTGATATGCGAGCGCGCTAGACGATTGCGCGACGACGCATCCCTGTCTGAAAAGTGAAGTCTTAGGGGAATTTCGATGTCGTGGGAGGGATGCCGCCTGGGTCGCTACACATCCCGGCATGGAGCTACCTCTCCTCGCGGAACACCAGGACGGACCTTGCTCACCGGAGCGCCTGGTCAACTTCCCCTGCCCCGCGACCGATAACCCCGGCGCCCGGACTACCTAACCTATGGTCAGTCAGTGTTGACTTATCATAACGAGCCGCCTAATGTCTGATCCATCATCACCTATGGAGATCCCCATGAAGAACCTCGCCGATCACCTCCTGCGCTACGAAGTGGAAGAGGGCTGCGTGACCCATCTGACCTATCTGCCGCAGCAGCTCGTGATCACCAACGATCAGATCGCCCGTCTGGGGCACTTCGCTCGCCTCTCCGATGAGGACGAGACCATCCTGGTCATCTCCGACTGCGCGGGCCAGGTCGCCCACTACCGCATCAACGAGATCCTGGGCGATATCCAGAAGTGCGAGCTGGTCGGTCGCGAGGATCGGAGCTACGCGCCCAAGGCCGAGCCGCAGAGCGATTACGCGGAAGGCTATGCCGAGGATGGCGACATGCCGTGCTGCTCCGACGAGGCAGACGACTTTGCCGGCCTCGAGCTGGACCTGCCCTGCTCTGTCGAGGTGCTCTTCGAAAGCGGTGCGCGCGTCGAATACACCGACGTTACCCTGATCGACGACAGCAATGAAGATGGCGCGCTGGTGCTTGGCACCGTGACCGGGCATCTGACCGTCGTCAGCGCGCCGCGCCTCTCGTATACGGTGCTCGGAGCTCTGTACGTCTGATCGCTGTATCGCGCATTCGCTAAACCGCTACTTCGCGAAAGGAAGAAAATGAGCCTCTCCCCTCCCCTGCCCGTCAAGGGCTACAAGCCGCAGACCCAGGCCGACATCGACGCGGTCAACGTGAACAAGGAGCTCGAGGAGCGCGTGCTGCGCCAGATCGAGGCGATCAAGGCCAATCCCGCCTATGACGGGCGCATGGCAGCGCTTGCCTTCACCCACGTCCAGGATGCGTTCATGTGGCTGAACCGGGCCGTGTTCCAGCCTGGTCGCGTGCGCCTGCCCGAGGATCCGACCTGATGGGTATCCTCGTCACGCTCCGGCTCTTCCTGGCACAGCTCCTGACGATGGTGATCTGGCTCTTGATCATCGGCGCCGGCGCGCTGGTTCTGTCGGCCATTCTCGCCTTCGGTATCCCGATCATCATGCTGATCGGGCTTGCCGTTCTCGTGACGCGCCTGGCTCGCCGGACGCATCCGTTTCTCAGCTAATGGCGAAAGGGCGAAACCGCCCTTTCCCGCTTTCGCTAATTCTTCTCCAAGGCTTTCACGCGCTGGGTGATCCGGGCAACCTCCGGATTGCCCTTGCTGCTCTCGAGCTTCCAGAGGTCATAGGCGACCATAAGGAGCTGCTTCATCGACAGCCCGGCAGCCGTGGCCGAGATCTTGAACTCGGTCTTCACCGTCGGCCGCACCTTGAAGTTCAGGTCGACGAAGAGGTCGCTGTCCCTGGTCTTCATGTTGTCGTTGATGATCTTCGCCTGCTCCGGCTCGCCCTCTTCCGGCTGAGCGAGCACAGTCGGCTCGGTCATCAGGTCGAGCGCCGAGGCATACCCCATCTTCGCCTTGGGCGGCGCAATCTTCGCTTTGGTCGTGCTCATGCGGCAACATTCTCCTTCAGGGCATTCAGGCGATCGACGAGCTCGGCAGCCAGCGTGTCGGCCCGGTCGTTGAGCGAGGCGTATTTGGTCTCCGACACCGAGGCGCCGATGTTCATGGCGAGCTTGTAGCCGGTCTTCGTGGCCAGATCGGTCTCGGCGACCGCAAAGCCCTGCTTGCGCAGCCAGGCAGCCGCCTCACGGGCAACCGCTTCGCTCTCTGTGGTCTTGTTGAGGACGAAGACGATCTTGTCCTGCTGCACGCCCTTGGCGACGAGCTCATTGGCAAAGCCGAGCTGCGGCTTCAGGTCGTCATTGCTGTCGCCGGTCGGAATGATCACGAGGTCGGCAAGCGTGGCAGCATCGAGCGAGCTGTCATGGCTATCAGGCGCGCCGTCGATCACCAGGAGATCGGCCGTCTGGCCTTTCAGCTTCTTGACGCTGTTCATCGGCTCGGCCGCGATCTCTGGCTCGAGGTTCATGCGCATCCGCATGGCGACCCAGTCGACCGAGGTCAATTGTCGGGTGTTGAAGTCACAGATCTTCACCGACCAGCCGGAGACGGCGTATGTGCGGGCAATGAGCCGCGCCAGGGTCGATTTTCCAACGCCTCCCTTCTGGGAGAGGCACGCTATGATGAGAGACATCGCTAATTCCTCGTTTTAGCCGTTTCGCCGATTCGCAAAGTAGCCGTTTCGCTAAATCGGTAGCAGACCAGGGTTAACGAGATATTGACATCGCCTGGCTGTCGTGGGGCGGCGCGATCCATTTGCGTCAACAACGACAGAGAGATTGGGGCTCAAAGTCTAGGATCGCGCCGGACCCAGATTTACGTCGTCTTGGCTCTGCGCGCAATATGCGCCCGCGACAGAAGTCGAAGCTTGTCCTTCTTGGCCGGCTCGAGGAAGCCGAAAAGGAAGCCGTAGTCGAACAGCACCGGCCGGCCCTCGAAGAGGCCCCAGTTACCTTCATGGACGTCTGTGCAGAACCACGGGATGCGAGCCGGGATCTTGTCCGGCGCGAGCGGCTCGCAGCGCCTCTGCACCAGGAACGTGCCCTGGCGTGAGATATCGCAGCAAGGTGCGAGCCACTTGCCGGCCTCGCTGTCGCACAGATGCGACCAGACCTGCCACTCGACCATGTTGCAGAACTCTTTGTGGTCGGATGGGCGCTCGACCTTGAGGACATTGGCATCGCCACTGCCCAGTGCGTAGACGGCGCGGTGCTCCCCGCCGCCCAGGTAGTCACCCAGCATGAAGCCGTTGAACTCCTCCTGCACCTCGCGCAAGAAATCATACATCGGGGTCGGTGAGCGGCTGTTAGTCATAGGATTCGAAGCTCCAGCTATCGAAGATCGCTTCGAACTCGAGGGGTGTCTGAGGATTGAGGGTCGTCCAGGAGATGATCATCTCGTCGCGATAGAAATCATGCGTCGTCTCGGCGTCGTCTTCATTGAGAAGCCGAAGCTCGATCCCCATGAATTCCTCGATGCTGCTGGCCGATCCGCGGATCAGCTCATACTTAGGCACAACGCGATTTCGCTGCTTCGCGAAAACCCGGCTTTCGCCCTTTCGCTCTGCCTCCTGGGTGATGAAGTCGATCCAGCCGGTGCCCTGCAGGTGTTCGCGGGCGCCATGCAGACGCCCACGCAGTTGATCCCGGTAAAAGACCTGCATCAGTTCACGGGCCCGATGATGGCGATCAGCTTGGCCTTCAGGTCAGCCAATGCATCTTCAGGCGACAGACCGCGTGCCAGGCCGTCGTTGAGGATCGTATGATGGCAGTATTCGGCGTTGTAGCGGTCGAACTCGTAAGCCGACGGGCCGGCGAGGGGATTGACGATCTCGATGACCAGAGCGCTCTGCTGGCGCCAGTAGCGTCCCTGTTCGCGCCGGACTGAGCCGAAGACGGCATAGGCGTCACTGCGCAGCGCGTTGTGGCTCATCATCGGGATGGCGTCACCGCCGAACTTCTCCTCGAAGGCATTGCCGATCTCGCCAAGGATCTCGCGCACCTGCCACTGGCGACCATTGATTTCGACATATTCGAGCTTGCCGGCCTGGGTGAAGACCTGCTCGGCCGTCAGTCCCAGATAGTCCATCGCGATCTTGCGCAATGGCAGACCGTCATCGGCAAGCTCGTGGCCGTAGACGTCGTTGATGATCTGTGCGGCAGTCGACTTGCCAGAAGTCGGGTTGCCGCAGAGAGCGATGAGGTGGGGAAGGGGGTTCATGGGTTGCTGCTCCTGTGTTCAGTCAGTAATGACTTATTACACGAAGAGTGGAAACAGCGAAAGGGCGGTTTCGCTAATTCGCCGTTTCCTGTGTTTCGCGGTGGTCGCGCCGACGCAGCAGCCGGTTGAGCCGGTCCACCTCGGCCTGCAGCTCCTGGATCCTCTCCAGGTAATGCGCCTCGCCATAGGCAGACAGGCCGCAGGAGTTGAAGAAGTGGATGGGGTCGATCTTACGGGCTTCGTTGCTCATGCTGCTTCCTTCAGGGTCTTGAGGCGACGTTCGGCAAACTGCTTCCAGTCGAAATCGGTGTTGGCCGCAAGGATGCCTTCCTTGAAGCCGGGCGTTGCCTCGATGACACGCCGGCGCGATCCGGCATGCTCAGCGAGCGTGATGTTGTTGCCGCAGGTGTAGTCGGCGATGAAGGCGACGTTGGCCATGCCCTTCTTGCGCCGCAGGCCGCGGCCGATGCGCTGGCGAAGGGCGACCTCTGCCTTGCCACCGCCTGCGAGCTGAATGAGACCCAGCGCCGGCACGTCGACACCGACGTCAACGATGGTCGAGCCGATCAGGACGTCGATCTCGCCGGCGCCGAGCTGCCGGAGCGCCTCGTCGCGTTCGCCCTGCTTGTTTTCGCCGCGCAGGAAGACAGCGCGCAGGCCGACCTTTGCCATCTTCTCCAGGAGAAGCTGGCCGTGCTCCATACGCTGCACCAGCGTCAGCACGGGCAGCCGGTAGAGTTTGGCCATCAGAGCATCACGAATGATGTCCTTGTGCATGAACTGGTTCTCGATGTATCCGAACTGATAGGCGCGCTGCCAGGGCGACGTCCGGAAGAGCTTCGGATGGGGCTTGGAGACGACGAACTTGAAGAACGGCCGGGCGAGAATGCCGCGATTGATCAGCTCCTCCTCGGAGATGTTGATCAGCACCGAGCCGAAGGCTGCCATCAGGCGCATGTTGTCTTCGGCCGAGTCACGCATGAAGGGCGTGGCCGTCAGAGCGACCCGGATCGTCGCGTTCTTGCAATGCTTCAGGATCTGGTAGTAGCTGTTGCCGCCTGCTTCATGGGCCTCTTCGCCGATGACGACGTCGATCATCTCGAGGAATTTCAGATAGCGGTTTCGCTTCTTCGTCTTTTCGTCAAACCGCGATTGCGCGATTTCGCGAACCTCCTCCTTGGACATGTTCTCGTTCTTCTTCTTCGAACGATGGATGGATTTGACGACCGCGTTGATCTCGGTCTGCAGGTCAGGCTCCTCGAGCGCCTGGACGAGCGTCTGCACCATGCCGAGATTGATGCCACGCACCATCTTCTCCTGGCCGTCACCGACGACGCCCGTATTGAAGCCGAGCTCGTCGACCTGGCGCTTCATCTGGTAAAGCAGCACGCCGCGCGTGGTCAGGAAGAGAGTAGGGCGCCGATAGCGGGCCATGATCAGCTTGGCGATCTTCGACTTGCCACCGCCCGTGGCGACCCGAACGATACCGCGGCCATGCTTCTCGACCTGGCGCAGCGTCTTCATCTGGTAGTCGTAGTCGGGATTGTCGTTGCCGAACTCGTCGACGATTGGGTTCTCCGGCCCGAGCGGCTCGACGTGCGGCTTGCGCAGAAGCTGGACCTGGTAGCCGGCGCGCTTCAGCTCCGAATGAACCATGTAGACGAAGCCTGCCGGGAAGCTCGAGGTCTTGAACTCGTAGAAGGACGAGCGACCATCCCAGCTACCCTGGTTGAAGGCGAAGGACTGCTCAGCGCCGTCGACCATGTAGGACAACAGCTCGCTGACCTTGCCCTCGACCTCGGGGGAGGGGGAGATGAGTTTCGCGACGACGGCGTTATGAGCGAGTTTGACGGTCTTCATTTATCGATTTGCCTATTGCGGTCTTTTCCATCTATGATAAGTAAATACTGACTGATCGTAGCCATACATGCAAGGCAAAGGCGCTAATGACATATCCCAAGCCCATGATGCTGGATCCGGTGGATCTCGAACCGAATCCCTGGAACACCAACATCGTCACCCCGGAGAATGAGCGGAAGCTCGAGGCCTCCATCAAACGACTGGGGTTCTTTCGTCCGGTCATCGTTCGCGAAATCGCTAATTCGTCCAATCGCGAAACACCGGTTTATCAGCTTCTGGGCGGGGAGCATAGGGCGGAGACTGCAGTTCGCCTGGGCCTCGACAAGATTCCCGTCATCAACCTCGGCCCGATCGACGATCTGCAGGCCAAGGAAATCGGGATCGCCGACAATGCCCGTTACGGCGTCGACGATGCCATCGCCTTTGCCGACCTCATCAAGGGAATGGGCAATGCTGAGCAACTTGAAGAGTTCCTTCCTTACACCGACAGCGACTTCGCTGACCTGTTCGCATCATCTGAAATAGATCTCGACGCGCTGGATCTCGACGAGAATTTCGAAAAGGACGCGGCAAACGAGCTCGAGGACGAGCCGGTCCAGCCGAAGGCCCCAAAGACCCACACCATCATCCGCTTCAAGGTCGCCAATCGCGACGCCGAAGAAGTCACCGCGCTGATCGAGCGCACCAAGCAGGGGCAGGGGTTCACGTCATCTGACGATCTAACCAATGCCGGCGACGCCCTGGTCCATCTCCTGCTGCACGGCCGGACCACCGCTCCGACGACCCTCGACGATGTCGATGACCTGATCGGAGACGACGAATGATCGTCCAGCCCAAATTCGACGACTGCAAGACCTGCATCTTCTACTCCAAGCGCCGGCGCAATCCGATCTGCCGGTCCTGTGATGCAGGCGAATTCTACGAGGAGAAGCAGTCCAGTCGCGAGATGTCCGACGACGAACTGATGAGCAGCTACAAGGATTACCACGATGACGACGAATAGACCCGTCCAGTTGGTCGATATCGAAGATATCCGGCCCTACGAGAACAACGCCAAGAAGCATGCGCCCGAGCAGGTCAACAGCCTGGTCAAGCTGATCGAGCGCTTCGGCTGGACGCAGCCGATCGTCGTCGACCGTGACATGGTCATCATCGCGGGACACGGCCGGCGCCTGGCTGCCCTTCAGATGCGCCTGGCCAAGGTTCCGGTCATCGTGCGCGAGGATCTCAGTAAGGACGAGGCCAACGCCCTTCGCCTGGCTGACAACCGCGTCGCCTCGACCGAATACGATCTGGCCATGGAGCAGGCCGAGCTGCAGGCGCTTTCGCTTGCCGATCTCAACTTCGATCTCCTGGATCTCGGCTACACGGAGCACGAGCTCAACTTCTCGACTGCCGACCTTGGCGCCATGGCCGACGATATGTTCGTCGAGGATATCACGACGGCTGTCGAGGAGCAGAAGGCGAACAACGCCCAGAAGACCCAGGAGGTCGACGATACGGCAGCTCCTGTCGTCGATGCACTCGGCTTCAAGCGCGTGACGATCGCCGAGAGCCGCATCCTGCGCGAGCTTGTCGCCCGCATGGAGTCTGCGACCGGCAAGAAGGGCGCACCGGCGCTGATCGATTTCCTGCAGACCAGACTGGATCAGGCCGCATGAGCGACGAGAAGGTCATCGATCTGAAATCGCGCCGGCCCTACTGGCTGGTGCAGCGCGAACAGAAGTCGGCCAAGCGCAAGGCCCGGCGCCTGCGCAAGTCCGAACAGGATCAGGCTCGGTCAGAGCACCAGGCCGCAATGCTCACCTGTCTCACCGGGCTGATGCGCCTGGCCGAGGAGGGCAAGCTCGAGGGATTGATCCTTCTTGCCCGTGAGCCGAAGTCGAAGCTCTTCCTCACCGACATCGTGCTCGACGAGCGGGTCATTCCGGCCAACGACCTGCACTCCTTCATCGGCTGCATGACAACCCTGCAGATGGAGCTTGCCGATGCGGCAGCCCAGTCTGCACCGGCGCTTCTCCTGGACGGCTCGATTGTCGATCCGGAGCAGACCGAGGAATACGAGGACTACGAATGACGACCTACACCATCAGCAAGTCGTTCACCTCGTCGGTGATGCGCACGGATCGGGTGCTCGAGATCGCCGAGGGCTTTGGCCTGGGACTGACCGACAAGCGTTTCACCATCTACGACGACCTGAAGCTCGACATCGAGCAAGGCGACATCGTCTACATCAACGGCCAGTCCGGTTCCGGCAAGTCGCTTCTGCTGCGCGAACTGAGCGAGCAGATGCGGGGCAGGGGCCTCAAGGTGGTCGACCTCAACGAGATCGAGCTGCCGGACGTGCCGGTGATCGATTGTCTGGGCGCCTCGACCGTCGAGGCAACCAATCTGCTCGCCAAGGCCGGGATCTCCGATGCCTGGATCTACATTCGCCGGCCGAGCGAGCTGTCCGACGGCCAGCGCTATCGCCTGCGCCTGGCAATGATGCTCGCATCCGACGCCGATGTCTGGAGTGCTGACGAGTTCGGCGCCGTCCTCGACCGGGTGACAGCCAAGATCATCGCGTTCTCGGTCCAGAAGGTCGCCCGCGAGAGCGGCAAGACCTTTATGGCCGCGACCACCCACACCGATCTCATCGACGAGCTTGGACCGACGCTGTCGATCTACAAGCGGTTCAAGGAGAAGATCGACATCACGAAGGGCGAGGCTGCGTGACGAAATCGCTAATTCTGTCTTTCGCTATTTCGCTGCTGGTGAGCACTTGCTCTGCGACAGCACCTGTTTACGCAAAACTCGACGGAGCGCGCTGTGAGCGAAACTGAGACGATTGTGACGCGCTCCAGCGACGCTCGAGCCCGCTTCGCGCTCGCTGACGAGATGTTTGTCGAAAGGGGCACGGTCGAGGACTGGAATCTGCTGCACGATCTCCACTACAAGGCTGAGAAGCTGCCGCTCGGGCCGCGCTTCTGGCGCCTCGACCTGCGGGGCGAGACGATCGGCGTCCTGGTGACGGGCACGCCGAAGGGGATGCTGCGCGAGCGGCACATCGTCTTTCCCAAGCTGAAGCCGACCGGGCAGGAGACGAAGCTCACCAACACGAACCGATACTACTACATCAACGCCAACTTCCGGGTGGTGTCGCGCTTCGTCATCGACACCATGTATCGCGGGATCGGCGCCGGCTACCGGATGATGAACCTGGTCAGTCGCATGGAAGGCAACACCTTCATGGAGATCCAGAGCTCCATGTCGAAGTTCAACATCTTCGGTCAAAAGGCAGGCTTTCGCTTCGTGAAGCCGATGAACGCCAACAAGTTCGAAGCGGGCATGAAGTTCTTCCGCTCCAACTTCGAGGCGACGCCCCAGGACTTCGAGGCGATCGTCACAGAGATCGAGGCTTCGCCGGCCCGTGAGAAACTCATCCAGGCCTGCCGCGAATTTTATCAGCGCAACTCCGCGCTCGAGAACACCGGGGCTGCCCGCGAAAACGCAGATGCCCGGGTGGCAGCCATGACGTCCCGGGAACTGGTGAAAGCCATTCAGCAGGTGTGCCTGGCATCACCCATGTACGGCGTCTGGCAGTGTCCGGACAAGAAGGGCACCGTGCCGGAGAAGCTTCCGCTGATGGCCTTCGATTGCCAGAAGCCGAACGAGCCGCTGAGGTTCAAGCTGTGAAGGTGCGCAAGGACGGGAAGTATGCCGAGATCGCCCGGGTCATCATGACCGCGGCCGACGCCGGCGAGTATCTGACGATCTCGGAGATCCATCAGAAGCTTCCCTACGCTTGCGCCTACGGGTCACTCCGGAAGAACCTCGATGCGCTCGAGGAGAAGAAGATGATCCAGAGGGAGCGTGCCGGCATGAGTGTTTTGATCAAGCCTATGCTGCTCCTCTATCAATGGTTCCGGTGAGCTTTCCGGTCCATCGTCAGTCTCTTAGTATCTATTATATATCTAGTGATAAGTAATAATTGACTGACGATGGACCGGATTGTGTCAATATGCGATGATAAGTCAAAAGTGATTGAATACGAGAACCATGGACCAGGAACAGCACACACCGGACGAGACTGATGCTCCGGCCGAAACCAAAGCCCGCCGCCTGACCGAGGCCGAGTATGCCGAGGCCAAGGAGCTCTATGAGCTTGGCCAGATGCGGCTCGTCGATCTGAGCGAACGGTTCGGCATCAGCCGGCAGGCGCTGTCGCAGCGTTTCAAAGGCGATGGCGTTGTTTACGGCACACGCGCTCAGGAAGTGCAGTCCGCGGTGTCGGCTGGTATCAAGGGTGCGGTCGCGTCAACAACCGGCCAGCAGGTCACGCAGGCGCTCGAGCGCTACGCCGACCGGCGCATGGAATGGATCGAGGAGACCAGGCTCGGCGGATACAAGGCGCTGAAGCAGGCCGAGATCCTGGCCAAGAAGGTTGTCGCTGAAGCCATCACCAACAAGGCGCCGCTGGCGACCTGTGACGACGACCTGAAGGCCGTGCAGCGCTTCCAGAAGATCGTTGCCGAAAACACCATCACCAGGCTCGACGTTCTGCGCGCCAACGAGGTGATCGAAGAGGATGATCTGCCGTCGATCCGCTTCGAGGATCTGACCGACGACGACATTCTCTCGCACCATCGCGAGAACGGGCTGATCGAGGAAGACCAGGACGTCGAAACCGTCCTGGCCGAACTCACCGGTGCGACCGAGGGGCTCGAGACATGAGTGCCCAGTCGGTTCTGCTGAAGGCCCACAAGGGCCAGCGCATCGTCATCAAGGACAAGCGCCGCTTCAAGGTGATCGTCGCCGGCCGACGCTGGGGCAAGACCCAGATCTCGAAGATCGCGCTCATCAAGGCAGCCACGCAGCGGCGCAAGCAGCTCGTCTGGTATGTCGCGCCGACCTATCAGATGGCGCGCCAGATCCTTTGGGACGACCTGAAGGCCTCGATCCCGAAGCGGCTGATCGCCTGGAACGGCATCAACGAAACCCGTATGACGATCCGCCTGGTCAACGGCAGCCGCATCGAGCTGAAGGGCGCTGACAATCCCGATACCCTGCGCGGCGTCGGCATCAACTTCCTCGTCCTCGACGAGGCCCAGGACATGAAGCCCGACACCTGGGAGAAGGTTCTGCGCCCGACGCTCGCCTCGACCGGTGGCCAGGTGATCTTTATCGGCACGCCGAAGTCGTTCAACTGGCTCTACGACCTCTACGTCCTCGGGCAGCGCGGCGACACCTACAAGGATGACAAGGGCAAGATCGTCATCAACCAGTGGAAGAGCTGGCAGTTTCCGACGATCATGTCGCCCTTCATCCCGCGGGCTGAAATCGAGCACGCCCGGCGCGAAATGGATCCGAAGTCCTTCAAGCAGGAGTTCGAGGCCAGCTTCGAGACCATGTCCGGCCGCGTCTATTACGCCTTCGATCGAAAGGTGCATGTCGGCGACTATGCCTTCAATCCGCATCTGCCGATCATCATCGGCCAGGACTTCAACATTGACCCGATGTCGAGCGTCATCATGCAGGTTCAGCCGAACGGCGAGATCTGGGTGATCGACGAGGCGATCCTCTACGGCTCCAACACCCAGGAGACGTCTGACGAGATCGCCAGGCGCTTTCACCGGCAGATGAACCAGATCACGTTCTATCCTGACCCGGCCGGCGCCAGCCGATCGCACGGGCGAGGGGAGTCCGACCTCGACATTCTGCGTGATGCTGGCTTCAAGCGCATCGTCTACCGGCGCAAGCATCCGCCCGTCGCCGACCGCGTCAACTCGGTCAACCGGCTCCTGATGTCGGCCGAAGGCTCGATCCGAATGCGCTTCGACCGCAAGTGCAAGAAGACCATCGAGGCGATGGAGCAGACGATCTACAAGGCCGGCACCCGCGACGTCGACAAGTCGATGGGCGTCGAACACCCCGCTGACGCCCTCGGCTACTTTGCGGAATACGAGTATCCCGTTCGCAAGATCGAGATCCTCGGCCTCTCGCTTTAGTGTTGTCATACAGTCAATACTGACTTATCATTAAGGCCCAACAGCAGGAAACCCGATGAGTATCGACGTTCAGCTTCGCAATTTCTTTGATCGCCGGCATCCGCTGTATGCCAGCAGCGTCGCGCATTGGGAGTTCCTCGAGCGCACCTATCAGGGTGGCCGCAAGTGGTTCGAGGAGAACATCTTCTCCTATCACAAGGAAGGCCGACGCGAGCTGAAGGCCCGCAAGGCGCGCGCCTACCGCTTCAACCACACCCGCGAGTGCGTCGACCTGGTGCAGAAATACCTGTTCAAGGGCAAGATCACGCGCAACACGGCCGACGCCTCGAAGACGATCACCGAATTCTGGAAGCGCGCGACGCTCCAGAACATGAAGATCGACCAGTTCATGCGCTCGGCTGCCGCATCCTCGTCGATCAAGGGTCGCTGCGCGATCGTGGTCGACAACAACGTCACGACCCAGAACCTGTCCGTGGCCGACGCGAAGTCGACCAACCGGCGCATCTACACCTATCTCGTCGATGCATCCGACATTCTCGACTACGCCTTCGACGAAGAGGGCGACGGCGGGCTGATCTGGGTGAAGCTGCGTGAATACTACCGCGACGATGCCGACCCGATCATGTCGACCGGCGACGTCATCGAGCGAGTGCGTCTGTGGACGCGCAACGAGTGGGTGCTTTACGAGGAGCAGGAAGAGGCCGCGCAGGTAATGGCGAACACGTCGCCACGCAATCGCGCAGCCGCAGCCCAGACGCAGAAGAAGGTCATCGAGAGGGACCGCGGCGAGCACAAGCTCGGTCGCGTGCCCGTGATCTTCCTCGACCACATCGTCACCGACAATCCGTATTTCACGCCGGGTCTGATCGACGATATCGCCTATCTCGACCGCGCGGTCGCAAACTATCTCTCCAACCTGGATGCCATCATCCAGGATCAGACCTTCTCGCAGCTCACCATGCCCGCCCAGGCCCTGATGCCAGGCGAGGAGCCCTATAACAAGCTGGTCGAAGCCTCGACCAAGCGCGTCGTCATCTATGACGGCGGGCAGGGCGCGACTGCCAAGCCTGAATACATCTCGCCGGACCCGAAACAGGCCGGCGTGATCCTCACGGTGATCAACAAGATTATCAACGAGATCTACCACACGATCGGCCTGGCCGGCGAACGCACCAAGGAAGACAATGCCGTCGGCATCGACAACTCCTCGGGTGTTGCCAAGGCCTACGATTTCGAGCGCGTTAATTCCCTGCTGACCTCCAAGGGTCAGTCGCTCGAGAAGGTCGAGAATGAAATTGTCGAACTGGTCTGCCTCTGGGCGCGAGAGACTGCGCCTGAGCATAACCTGGTCAGATATCCGGAAAGCTATGACGTCATGCGTCTGGCCGACGATCTGGCCGTGGCCGAGCAGTTTGCCAAGATCGATGCGCCCAAGGAGCTCCGGCGCGAGCAGCTCAAGCTGATTGTCGACAAGCTGTTCCCGCACCTCAAGAAGGACGTCATCGAGAAGATCCGAAAGGACATCGAGAAGAAGTGGCTTGAGGGCGTCGAGCTCCAGGCACCTCCGACGTCTTTCGGCGCAAAGCCGGCCGGTCCCTCTCGTCAGGGGCAGGTCACAAAGGACTCACCGAAGAAGCAGTCGGCTTAACGCCGGCACCAAGACCCGATCGAGATACCGATCACCGGCGAAAGCCAAAACGAGCGGCCAAGATACCGGCCAAACCCAACCCAACGCCCGAGAGAATGGGCAGAGGAGACTGACATGACGAAGCTTTTGAATACCTATGCGCGCGCCAGCTATGGTGCATCCGCATCCCGCCCGATGTATCCGGGCGCACCTCGCATTGCTTTTGCCCCTGAAGGTGGAGCCGGTGGCTCCGATGACGGTCAGGGCGGCGAAGGCGGCAATGAGGGTGAAGGCGGCGCCGACGACAACAAGTCGGGCGACGACCAGAACAAAGATTCCGGCAAGGACGATCAGAACAAGGACGGCCAGGGTTCGAAGGGCGACGACCAGTCCAAGAACAAGGGCAAGACCGACGACGAGAAGGCCGAACTCCTGCGCGAGGTGATGGAGAAGAAGAACTCCATCAAGGAGCTGAAGGATCAGCTCAAGAAGTTCGATGGCATCGATCCGGAAGCCGTGCGCGCTCTCCTGAAGGAGAAGAAGGACGCCGAGCTTGCAGCCGAAGAAGCCAAGGGCAACTTCGACCGCGTCAAGCAGATGATGGTCGAGGCTCACGAGAACGACAAGAAGGCGCTGACCGATACGATCGCCGAGCTCCAGAGCCAGCTTTCTGCTCGTGACGGCGAACTCGACAAGCTGACCGTCGGTCAGTCCTTCGCGCTCAGCAACTTCATCGCCGAAGAGCTGACCCTGACCCCGTCCAAGGCCAAGAAGGTCTATGGCGAGCATTTCGAGCGCGTCGACGGCGTCGTTGTCGCCTATGACAAGCCCGCGAGCGAGAAGGATCGCACTGTCCTGACCGGCGCTGACGGCAAGCCGCTCTCCTTCGATGATGCCCTGCGTCGCCTGGTCGACATCGATCCGGACAAGGAGCGTCTGATCAAGCAGAAGATTGCACCGGGCGCCGGCTCGAACTCCAAGCGGGTCGAGGCCGATCAGAAGAAGGGTGCGGAAGGTGGGAAGCGCCTCTATGGTGTGAACCGCATTCTCGCCGGCCTTGAAGGTAAATAATCCGGTTTAGCCTATAAGAATGCAGTCAGTCAATACTGACTGCATTTTTTCTCTTGCCCCATTTGGCGCCGTCAGGTTACACTATGTTCAGTCAATACTGATTGAACGGGCCAACGGCCTTTTGAGTAGGAGAAAACAAATGCCTCTTTTGGTTGAAGAAGCCGAAAAGCTGTCTCAGGAAGACAAGGCCCGCGGCGTCATCGAAGAAATCATCGACGACGAGAGCCTCTACGCTCTGCTTCCGTTTCAGCATGTGATGGACAAGACCTTCACGTATGTCCGTGAAGCAACCCTTTCCGAAGGCGAATTCCTGGACGCTTACGAGCCGGTTCCGGAAGGCGCTGCAACGTTCGAAGAAATTTCGGGCAAGCTCAAGGTTCTCGCTGGCGACGTCGACATCGACAAGTTCACCTCCTCGGTGCAGTCGAACCTGAACCCGCAGATCGCCATCCAGATCGCTGCCAAGGCCAAGGGTCTCGGTCGCAAGTTCAAGCGCACCCTGGTCAACGGCGATTCCAGCCTCAATCCGAAGTCGTTCGACGGCATCAAGAAGCTGACCCCGGCTCAGCAGACGCTCGTCGCTGGCGCCAACGGTGCGGCTGTGTCCTGCGAAATGCTCGATGAGCTCCTCGACGCCGTCAAGCTCGGTGCCGACGTTCTCATGATGCGCAAGGGCACCTGGCGCGCCATCCGCGGTATCATGCGCTCCTTCGGTGGTAACACCGGCGACATGATCCAGATCGCCAACTTCGGCAAGCCGGTTCCGGCTTACGACGGTATCCCGGTCATCATCAACGACTTCATCACCGCTGATGAAGTGCAGGGCACCGGCAACGAGACCACCTCGATCTACGCTCTGCGTCTGAACGAGGCTGATGGCTTCCACGGCGTCTACGGTGGTTCCTCGGCTGGTATCCAGTTCGAAGACATCGGCACGATCCAGAACAAGGACGCGAGCCGCTACCGCGTCAAGTGGTATGCAGCCACCGCGCTGAAGGCCACCCACTCGGTCGCGCGCCTGAAGGGCATCACCAACGTTTAATATTGATGATCAGTCAATATTGAATTACCATTAGGGGCAGGGCAACCTGCCCCTTTCTGCGTTTTGCACAACCTCTCAACAAACGGTGGCTAATGACCTACCTCAAAATCGTATCGAAGGGCTGGGAAGGCTATAACGGCCATCTCAACATCATCTCCTTCAAGGATGGCGTCTCGACCACGCCGGTCCCTCAACTCATCGCTGACCGGATCGCCGGCGCCGTCTCTGTCGTCAAGTGCGACGCGGAAGGCAACGTCGGCGAGAAGCCCGAAGCTGTCGGCATCCAGAACCGTCTCGTCTCGGAATCGGCCGCGCGTGCTGCCATCCTCGAGCCGCTCGAGCGCATGACCGAAAAGGAAAAGACGTTCGAAGCCAAGCTCGACGCTGCCCGCTCGCTGACCGCACCGGTCGAAACGCTCTACACCCGCGCCGAGCTCGAGGCGATTGCCGACGAGAAGGGCATCAAGGGCGTGCGTGTCGTCGGTGACGCCTGGAAGGTGAAGGGCAAGGCTATCCCGGTCCTGATCGAGTCGATCCTGGCTGCCCAGGCCGAATTCATCTCTCAGCGCAATGCTGCCCTTGAGCAGACCGGTGGTCCGGTTCGCAAGGCGACTCTGTCTGCCGAAGATGTTGCTGTCGAAGAGGCTGCGCAGGAAGAGATCCCGGCGCCGGCAGGTTTCGAAGGCATCGCTGACGCCTACCAGGGGCCGGAAGGCATCATCGTGTCCGGTCTTGCCCTGATCGAGACCGCGCTCAAGAACTCCGGTCGCTCGCTGACCGGCTGGAACAAGGAGCGCGATCATATCCGCAAGGAAGCGATCGAAGCCGAGCTCGAGGCCCTGGCGCTGCATTACGGCATCCAGTTCAAGCCTGTCGTTGCAGAAGTGGAACCGGAAGTGCCGGCTGAAGAGCCTGCTCCGGCCGACGATGCCAACGGCGAACCCGAACAGGCCGACAAGGACGCATCGACCGAAGACGCCGACGCACCGAAGGGTGATGAAGGCTCCTCGGAAGAAGATGCGCCGAAGGAAGATGATCAGTCCGGCGAGCAGGGCTCGACCGACGAAGCCAAGGGCGCCTGATCCATGATGAAGCTCTACCCCGAGAACTATGATGTCGAAGTCGAGGTCGCATTCAGCGACCTCAACAACGCACCGATCGTCGTCACCGAAATTCGCGCCGCGCTCTATGACGGCGACGACCAGGTGATCGTCGATTTCGGCTCGCTGCCCTTCGATTCGGCCGACACCTCGAAGTCGATCACCGTGCCGGCCAGCTTCAACGTTCTCGGGGAGGGCGAGCTTTCGGCCGCGCGTATCCTGCGCGTGACCCTGCAGACGGCTGCCGGCGCCATTCGCCGGTCGCACGGTTACATCATCGAGGGCGAAAGCCGCCTCGAGCTGCTCAACAACACCTTTGTCACGCTCGAGGCATCCGAAGCCCTGGCGCGTGACATGCCGGAGCTGAAGGCCTGGCGCAGTGCCAGCGACGAGCAGCGCGCCGCAGCTCTCATCAACGCCTTTACGCGCCTGAAGCGCATTCAGCTTCGCGTGACCTATCCAAGCCGCATCAATGCGGCCCATACCGAAACGCT
This sequence comes from Sphingomonadales bacterium, assembly GCA_027489295.1. The sequence continues at coordinate 23,230 of JAIYAA010000016.1, forward strand.
CGATCGCGATGGCTATGAGTGCATGATGGAAACGATTCTTTGGCCGGGCATCTGGGACGAACTCACCGTCGATGATTTCCTCGATCTGCCGCGAGACTTCCGGCGCGCACTTCGCATGGCTCAGATCAGCGAGGCGAACGAGATCCTCACTGACGATCCGATCCAGTCGCGCCATCGTGCCGGCGTGATCTCCGAGACGGTCGGTGAAAGCTCCATGATGCTGCGCGGTGGCAAGCTGCAGATCGGCGTTGCCGAGCAGACGCTGCGCTACCTGTCCGGCTACGTCTACTACAAGGTGAGCATCGCACGCGCATGATCATCCAGCAGCTCGACGAACTGGCCACCCGCGCCCAGGACCGCTACAACGCATTCACCGATCGACTGCGGGCGTTCTATGCGTCTGCGCTCCTGTCGCGCGACATGGGCACCGTCGCCCTAATCAACCGCGTCGAGAACGAGGCCGAGTTCGCTGTTACCAGCTTCCTGCGCGACGAATGGCTGGCGATCAAGGATCGTCTGCAGGAAATCGCTGTAGAAGCTCACAGAGCGACGCTCGCAGAAATCGAGAGCATCGAGTCGTCTGATCTGACGGACGCAGCGAGCGAGCATGTGCGCGCGTCTGTCGAGTATCTGTTCAGCGAACTGCATACGCAGGTGTTGCGCGACGTCGCGACCCTGAAGCGCACCCTGCAGCGTGCAGCCCTCGAGATCTCCATCTCTTCGCGCTCGCGCGGCGTCAACGTCCGGTCGGCCGCGATGGAGTTTGCCATCGGCAACACGGCCGATATCGAGTTCTCCTTTCACGACCGCGCATCCCGCAAGTGGAAGTCCGCGGCCTTCGTGCGCTCGACCTGGCGCCACACGGCGCTGTCCGTCTACAACGAGGTCGTGCTGTTCACGCTTGCCGATCACGGTCTGCGGCACGCCCAGGTCTTCAGCGTCTCGCCGGGTGCTGCGAGCCATCTGATGCTGATCTCTCTGTCCTCGAACGCCGAGATCCCGACCTATTCGGAGATCCGCGAGACGGTCTTTCATCCGAACGCCAATGCATTTCTCATGATGGAGGGCGCCGATGTTCAGGCCTAACGCCACATGCCTGCTTGCTCGCGTGACCGGCCGGGATCGCTACGGGCAGGAAAGCTATGCTGATCCGGTCGAGATCGCCTTTGCCCCGGTGCGCCTGCTTGCCCAGACCAGCGATACATCGGTTCGGGCAGACTCGTCTGCCTCGCGCGGCCAGGCTGAAGTGACGATCGGCGTCTTCAAGATCCTGGTCGAGGCAGCACTCTACCCGCTGCAGGGCAACGACCGCATCGAGATCAACGGGACGCGCTACCGCGTGATGAACCAGCACCCGCGCTACCGCGTCACGGGTGATCTTGATCACGTCGAGATCGACCTGGAGCCGCTCTGATGATCAGGATGAAATGCACCGGCACCACTGAAGCGATCCTTCGCCTGCGCAACACTGCAATTCGTGTTCAGGAGAATGCCCGCAAGACCTTTCATCGCGGCGCCGACGAGCTCGTCAAGAAGGCTGCCGAGTTCGCGCCCGTCGACAAGCACAATCTCGAGGAGGCGATCGAGAAGCGCGTCGGCTACGTCGGCCCGCGCGGTCGTCTGGCTATCGATATCGGGCTGAAAGACATGGTCAACGGCGTCGACGTTAGTGTCTACGGCGTTCAGATGCACGAGGGCGAATACAATCTGGGCCCGGGTTCGGTCGAAAAGCAGGCGCGCACCGGCAAGCGTGTCGGTCCGGGCTTTATCACGCGTGCCTTTGACGAGGTTGCGAAGAAGCTGACGAAAGATATCGAAGAAGCGGTCGACGAGGAACTCGAATGATCTGGGACATTATCGCCAACAAGATCGAACAGGCAGGGCTCGCGAAGCTCGGCGAGACCATGTACGAGCAGACCATGCCGGCCGACGAGCGCATCTGCGTGGGTCTTTATGAGCCCCTGGATGGCGTCAAGATCGACCCGCATCTGCCAGGGCTCTACAAGCCGAATCTGAAGATCATCGTGCGCCACGATCGCATCGATCTCGGCAAGCAGATGGCGTCCGAGATCTCCAATCTGCTGATCGTCACGGGCGAAGAGATCTATGAGGCGACGCCTGAGCGGGGCAGGGTGCGGCTGAAGGTCTTCTACCCTCGAGCACTGCCGATCCAGTTCCCGTCTCTGGTGGGTGAACTGACGGAGTGGTCGCTGAACTTCCAGACCGCATTCACGATCAATCGACCCTAACCTTCCGGTCTAGCGCCTTTCTGCCGATTGGTCAATCAGTATTGACTGATTCTGCTTGCTCGCATCCGCGCAACTCGGTAAACTATGTGCAGTCAATACTGATTGAACGGCCGAGAGGCCATTTCTGAAGGAGATAAGTCATGGCTTCGAGCACTGAAAACGTGAAGCTTGGCGTCTGCAATGTCCTCTTCGATGCTGTCGACCTCGGCTTCACCAAGGGCGGCGTTGAAGTCGAAGTGCAGACCAGCACGCACGAGGTAATGGTCGATCAGACGGGTGAAACCCCGATCGACGAAATCATCATGGGCCGCACGGTCCAGGTCACGGTTCCGATGGCCGAGACGACCCTGGAAAACCTCGTGAAGGTTATGCCGGGCTCGACCCTCATCACCGATACGGCCGATCCGACGAAGAAGAAGGTCGCGGTCTCCACCGGCGTCTCGATCTCGCTTCTGTCGCTCGCCAAGAAGCTCGTCCTGCGTCCGAAGGGCACGACCGGCGAGGATGACTTCGTCGTTCTCAAGGCCATGACCTCCGGCGCCCTGCAGTTCGCCTACCAGACCGACCAGGAGCGCATCTTCAACGTGGTCTTCAAGGGCTACGCTGACGAGAGCGGCGACCTGTTTGTCGTCGGTGACGAGACCGCTGCAGCCTAATGGGCTTGCGTTCTCCTAATCGATAAGTCAAAATTGACTGATCGTCTTTCGAGGCGGTCAGTCTTTTTGTTTCAACCAAGGAAAACCTCTCATGAGCGTCAAGTATCTCGACCTCGATTCCATCGCCTCCGACGTCAACTTCACCATCAAGCTGAATGGCAAGGAGCACCAGGTCATCGAGACCACGATCGAGGACTTCATTGCCAACTCCGAGCTCGTCGAGGCTCAGGGCCTGCATTCGGATCCTGCCAAGGAGCTGAAGCTGATGGTCAAGATCATCAAGCGTTCGGTGCCGACGGTCGACGAAGCCGAACTCCTGAAGCTGCGCTTCTCGCAGGTCGCGGCGATCAAGGAATTCGTCATGACGGCCAACGGCGAGATGGCTGAGAAGTCCGAGGAGGGTGCCGCTGGCGCAGAGGGAAAGTCGACTACCAACAGCTAAAGGCTGTCGACCTTCCATTCCTGATTGCCCGCATCATCCGAACCTTCCGGTTCTCGCATGCGGACATGATGAAAATGCCGGTTCGCCTGTTCTGGTTCTATAGCCGGCAGGTGGATCGGATCCGGGCAGAAGAGGATCTTCGCCTTCTTCGCGTCCTCGCAGCAGCACAGAGCGGCGAGGCAATGACGAAGGAAGCAGAGCGCCTCAATCAAGAGCTCGGCACGGTGCGCGTGTTTGCACCCGTCGAGCGGACCATCGTCGTCGATGGTCAGGAAAGGGATCCGAATTTCGACAAGGCTGCTCTCGATGCCCTGCGAATGAAGGTCCGCGGTAAGCGGTAATTCAAAACTGACTGGTTAGAGGCAAATGTCGGCAATCAAGGTTGAACTGGAACTCGTAGATGGCTCGTTCACGAACCGCATGTTGCATGCGGGCGAGACGATTGCCCAGTTCAACCGGAATGTCGCCCGGTCCTCGCCGGAACTGCGTCGCCTGGCAGCCGCTGGCCAGAGCGTCATCAAAAGCATGGAACAGGTCAACGAGCGTTCGCAGGGCTTCCTGGGGACGCTCCGCGACATCGCAGTCGTCACGACCGCTGTCTCCATGGGCTTCAACAAGATCGTCAATATTCAGGATACCTGGATCGGCAAGGTCGTTCGCACCAATGCCGAATTCGAGCGTCTGGTCTTCCAGATGCGCGCCATGTCGAGCGCGGCCGATCCGATTGCAGAGGCTGCCAAGGAAGTCGACTCCCTCGTTGAGGCTGCGAAGAACGCGCCGTTCTCCCTACAGGCACTGTCGAACGGCTTCACCAAGCTGAAGGCAACTGGCACTGACCCGCTCGCCGGCTCACTCCAGGCGCTGCAGGACGGTGTTGCGGCCTTCGGTGGAACTGACGCCGTCTTCGAACGCACCATCCTCGGTATCTCGCAGATGTCCGGTAAGGGCGTCATCCAGATGGAAGAACTGCGCCAGCAGGTCGGTGAATCCATGCCGCAGGCCGTCTCGCTGATGGCCGCGTCCATGGGCGTATCGATGGCGACCCTCATCGACAAGATCTCGACCGGTCGCCTGGCTGCAAAGCCCGCACTCGATCTCTTCTATGCCGAGCTTGATCGTGCCTTCGGTGGCACGGCGCAGCGCATGATGCAGACCTTCTCCGGTCAGATTGCCCGCACGCAGACGCAGATGCAGGAGTTCGCTCGCATCATCGGTGGCGTCGACAAGGAGACGGGCATCGCCGGCGAGAACGGCTTCATGGCCAACCTGACGAACCAGGTGCGCGATCTCAACGACGCCCTCGACAGCGCCGGTGGCCGCAACTTCGCACGCATGCTGGGCGACGGGCTCAACACCGCAGTCATGTGGCTGCGCACTGCAATCGATACGGCCTATGAGTGGCGCCAGGCAATCAGCAACACCGCTGAGCTTCTGGCCTTTGTCGCAGGTCTGAAGCTGCTGGGCGCTGGCCTGAGCACGCTGCGCGGGCTCTACGCGTCGGCCACGACCTCGATCGAAATGCTCCGCTTCGGCTTCGTGCGTGCCAACGCGGCTGCAGCTCTCCATCAGGCAGCGCTTCGCAACACCGCAATCAGCATTGCATCCGTCGATCGCGCGGCTCGTGTCGCTGCGGCAACCAATCTGCGCGCCATGGTCACGATGCTGGGTCGCGTCGCGCCGGTCGCCGGTATTCTCGGTCTCGCCATCTACGAGGTCGCCGACGCCTTCGACGTCTTCGGCAATCGCGGCAAGGAGGCCATCAAGACCCTGCGCGAATTCGGCGAGCTGTCTGCGGCCGAGATCGACAAGGCTGCCGATAATATCGAAAAGCGCCAGGCTGATCTCGCCAAGGAGATCGCACAGATCGAATACAGCGCGGGCCGCTCGGTCATCTTCGGCCGGCAGGAAGATCGTGCGGCCAAGGTCGCCGAGATCATCGAGCAGAAAAAGGAAGAGGCCGACATCGAGGGTCGTCTGGCCGAACTCGAGTCGGATCGACTGAAGCTTGCCGAAGCGCGCCAGAAGAACGCCGAGAGCGAAGCTCAGCGTGAGGCTGACCGGCGCATGCGCAACTTCGACCAGCTTCTGCAGGTCGAGCAGCGCGCCTACCGCGACAGCCGAAACGCGATCAACGAGAAGGCCGACCTCGAGGTCTCAACGGCCGGCACTACAAATCGCAAGATCAGCGAGATCGAAGCACAGCGCACCGAACTCCTGAAGCAGAACGCAGCGGCATACTACAAGTGGCAGATCGACGAGCTTACCAAGCAGCTCGACGTCGTTCGCGGCGCTGGCAAAGACACGGTCATGTCGCAGACCGATCTGATGATCGCCGACAAGCTGTCGGAGAAGCTCGAGGAAGTGCGCGCCGCTCGTGAGAGCCTGACCAACTTTGGCACGATCCCGGATATCGGCGAGGGTGACAATACGGAATCGTCTTTCGACAAGCTGCGCAAGCTGGTCGACGGCACGAAGGACGACGTCGCCTCGCTCGAAGACCAGTTGAGCGGCGCCAACTCGGAGCTCGCCGACTTCCAGGCGAAGTTCGCCCGCGGAGCCTATGGTGACACCTCGCTTCAGCAGACCCGCGAACTCGGCGCCGAGATGGAAGCCCTGTTGCGCAGGAAGCAGGCGCTCGACGAGATCAATGACGGCGCCAAGGATATCCGCCAGGACATCGAGCAGACCCGTATCCGGCTGCTTGAGAAGCGCATGGAGCTCGAGGAGCGCGCCCGCGACCGTGAGCTGACCGAGGGCGAGAAGATCGCCCTGCGCATCCGTGAGGGCTACTACAAGGGCTTCGGCAAGGACAACCCGGCACAGAAGGCTGTCGACGGTCTCATCGAAGGCCTCGCGCTTCAGGGCAAGGTTGCGACGCGCGTCGGCGACGTCATGCAGAACAACACGTTCGGCAATCCGACGGCGACCAAGATCGAGACCATCAACGACAAGCTGCGTGACATGCTGGGCATCGTCACCGGCATTGGCAACGGTGTGGCCGGCATCTCCTGGGATGGCCTGTCGAACGGCCTAAACGCATCCGGCAGCTTCGGCGCGATCATGGGCGGCAATGTCCCGCGGATCACGAACTGGTCCGGCTCGATCCTCGATCTGATCGCCAAGGGCGAGTCGGGCGGCGACTACAACGCGACCCTCGACAATGGCCGCTGGACGGGCGGGCCGCAGAACCTCGTCGGCATGACGCTCAACCAGGTGCGTCAGCTCCAGGCTGGCATGCGCACGCCCGCAAACCGCGCGCTCTATGGTAACGGCAAGGGCTCGTCGGCACTGGGCAAGTATCAGATCGTCGGTCAGACCCTCGAAGGCCTGATGCGGGAGATGGGCCTGTCCGGTAATGAGCTGTTCGACGAGAAGATGCAGGACCAGATGGCCTCGCATCTGCTCAATCGACGCATGCAGAGCGGTGGTGGGCTTGCCGGCCTGCGCGCTGAATGGACCTCGCTCAAGAACGTTTCGGACAGCGCGATCAATCAGGCGCTTGCAGCGTCCGCGAACGGCCCGACCCGCGACCGCGCGGCCGGCTACGTCGATCCTATGGTGTCGGCGCCGAACGCCGCACCCGCAATGTCGATGCTGCCGTCCGTCGTGCCGAGCTTCACTGCTGAAGATCAGGCCGAGATCAACGGCTACATGACCCAGCGCAATGCGCTGCAGGAGGAGTTCCTGCGCCAGGCTGCCGAACTGGCAACCGAAGAGAGCAGCCTCGACGAAGCAACTCGCGCGCAGGACACTGCCGACTACATGGATGAGCTTCGCACGAAGATCACCACGGCAACCGAAAGCCTCGATGGCCTCGACAAGAACTACCGCGCGACCGTCGCCCTGATCGAAAAGGGTGAGATCGGCGTCGGCAAGGATGCCTCGCTGCCGGCAAACAAGGAACTGCTCGAGATCGCCAAGCAGCTCGACGCGGTCGAGAAGCAGCGCGCCGATCGAAAGGAAGCGGCCGGCAACATCGAGAATGCCAACCTGCGCTTCAAGGAGCAGGAGCTCCAGATGGAGCGCAAGATCGCCGAGCTGAAGGCGAAGGCTGCAAACCCGAACGCACGCCTCGACAGCTCCGGCCTGGTCGAACTGCGCTCGCAGCTTGACCAGTATCTCGCCGACGTCGTCACGGTCTACGGCAAGGAGTCGACGGAATACGCGGCTGCGACCGAGCGCAAGCGCCAGGTGCTCGCCCAGTTCACCCAGCAGGAGCTGTGGCAGGATGCATCCGCGTCCGCGGCCAAGACCCAGGAGCTGAACCGCTCGCTGATGACTGAGCGCCAGGCGCGTCAGGCTGCCATGCAGCAGGAGCTCGCCGAGGTCGATGCGAAGATCGCCTACTACAAGCAGGCCGGTCTCCTCGACGTCCAGGCAACCGAGCAGTTCGAAGCCGAGAAGGCTGCTATCCGCGCGAAATACACCCAGCAGGATCCGATCGGCGCCAAGCTGAAGGAGTGGGGTGATCTCCAGGGCAATCTGGACAAGGCAGCGGGCGGCTGGATGGACTCGCTCGCCGACGGTCTGGCCGGTCTCATCACCGGCACGGGCGATCTGCGCTCGACCCTGCAGGGCATTGCCAACGACATGATCAAGATGGCGCTGAAATACGCCATGAGCAGCTTCATGGGCAACAAGGGCAAGGCTGCAGCTCCCGGCGCCGGTGGCAAGATGGGCAAAAGCGGCAAGACCGGCAATGCGGCCGGCAAGATGGGCAAGGCTGTCGGCATCCCGACCGGTCATACCGGTGGTATCGCCGGCGCGCTGACCGCTCGCTCGATGGTCAACCCCGCGATCTTCAAGAATGCCCGCAAGTTCCACTCTGGCGCAAACAGCTTCGGTGGCCGTCGCCTGATGCCTGGTGAGATGCCGGCGATCGTCAAGAAGGAAGAGGGCATCTTCACGCCCGAGCAGATGGCCGCTCTCGGTTCGGCTGCCTCGAGCAACAATCAGTCTGTGGTGATCAACTCGCCCGTGACGGTCAATGCAAACGGCGGAACGCCCGAGCAGAACGCCGATCTCGCCGAGCAGGTGCGCAAGCAGATGGAAGGCACGATGCGCGGGGTGGTCGTGGACGAACTTCGCAAGCAGACCCGGCCTGGCAATATGTTGAGTGGGAGATAAGCATGGCCCTGAAAACTTTCGAACCTGAGCCCGGCCCTTCGCCGGGCACGCGCAAGGGGCGCGACATCAAGGTGCTCGAGGCTGAATTCGGTGACGGCTACAGCCAGCCGACGCCGGACGGCTTCAATCACATGCGCCGCACACTGTCTCTGTCGTGGAACGGTCTGAGCGAGGATCAGTATAACCGGATCGTCGGCTTCTTCGAGGAGCACGAGGGCACCGAGCCGTTTTACTATACGCCGGCCGGTGAGACGCGACCGGTCAAGTGGATCTGTCACACCTGGGAAGACACGGTTGAGGGCATCTTCAAGGTGTCGGCCGAGTTCAAGCAGAGCTTTACGCTGGTCGATTGACCTTCTCGCTTGATGATCAGTCAACGTTGACTTATCATTAGGGAATGGTGACAGTCTATCAATCCGCGCAGAGCCTCAATCCGAAGGCCCGCATCGAGCTCTTCCGCCTCGACACCTCAAAGGTGGGCGGCGGAATGCTGTTCTTCGTCCAGGGCACGGATGCGAGCGAAGCGATCCGCTTTGGCGGGCAGGAATATCAGCCTGTCGATATCGAATTCGAGGGCCTCGAGGTCTCTGGCGCCGGCTCGCTGCCGACGCCGACGATCCGGCTTGCCAACACCGACGGCATTGCCCAGTCGGCCATCAACACCTGGGGCGATCTGCTGGGCTGTGAGCTGCGGCGTATCCGCACCTTCAAGAACTTCCTCGACGGGCAGCCGGACGCCGATCCGACCGCCTTCTTCGGCCCTGATGTGTTCCTCGTCGAGCGCAAGGTGACGGAGAACAACGTCTACATCGAGTGGGAGCTGTCAGCGGCCATCGACCAGGAGGGTAAGCGCGTGCCTGGCCGACAGGTCATCCGCGACACCTGCCTGTGGCGCTATCGCTCCTGGACCGGCTCCAACTTCGACTACTCGCTCGCCCAGTGCCCATACACCGGCAACCAGGCCTACGACGTCAACAATCTGCCGACGACGCCCGACAAGGACCGCCCGTCGCGCACGCTCTCTTGCTGCAAGACCCGGTTCGGCGAGAGCGCACCACTGCCGTTTGGCGGATTCCCCGGAGTTGGAAGGGTTCAAGGATCGTGATGACGCCTGAGATCAAGAAGGCGGCGCAGGCCCATGCGCGCGCAGAATACCCCAAGGAGAGCTGCGGCCTCGTTGTCGCTGGCACCTATTACCCCTGTCGCAACATCGCGGCCGATCCCGAGAATGACTTCGTCATCGATCCGACCGACCAGGTGCGCGCACTGTCGCACGGCACGCTCGAGATGGTCGTTCACAGTCACCCGGACGGCCCGCTCGCACCAACCCGCACCGACATGGAAGGCCAGGTCAGGTCCGGCGTTGCCTGGGCGATCGTGCCGCTTGATGACGAACGCATGGGTGAGCCGCTGATCTGGGGTGGCGACACGCCGATCGAACCGCTGATTGGCCGCACCTTCGTTCACGGGATCTCCGACTGCTACAGCCTCATCAGGGACGTCTATCGGCTCGGCCGCGAAGGCTGCGCGAAGTTCGATGTCGAGTGGGTCTTCGATCCGATCGTGCTGCCGGAAGGCCCGCGCGACGACAACTGGTGGGATGCCGGCGAGGATCTCTACATCGACAATTTCGGCCCGGCCGGTTTCAAGCGCATCGCGTTTGAGGAAGCGCAGCCGGGTGATCTCTTCCTGTGCTCGATCCGCTCCGACAAGCTCAATCACGGTGGCCTGCTGCTGCCGAACAACCTGATCCTGCACCATCTGCCGGCGCGACCCTCGAGGCGCGAGCCTGCGGGTATCTGGGCGCGGCAGGCAGATATGTGGCTCCGCTATGCTGCGTAATATTCACCTGCACGGCAACCTCGGTGAGGAATTCGGGAGCTGTCATCGGCTCGACGTCCAGACGGCCAGCGAGGCTATCCGCGCGCTCTGCATGCAGATGAAGGGTCTCGAGCACGCCATTCGGGCGGGCGAGTTCCATGTCGTGCGCGGTGCAGACGTCGATAGCGGCTTCGACATTGGTGACGAGGAATCGATTGTCGCTTTCAATCTCGGCCAGGGCGACCTGCACATCGTTCCCGTAATTGCCGGCTCCAAGCGGGGCGGGCTGCTCAAGATCGTTCTGGGTGTCGTCCTGATCGGCGCTGCTTTCGCCTTTGCGCCGGCCGCAGGTGGTCTCGGCGCTGCGATCGGCGGGGGAGGGGGCATGCTGGGCAGCTTCACCTACGGCAACCTCGCAATGGTCGGTGTCGCTCTCGTTGCAGCCGGCGCCTCGCAGCTCCTCGCGCCTGAAGCTGACGATGAGGAGAAGAAGGAAAGCTACCTCTTCGGTGGTCCAGGCAATTCCTACACCCAGGGCAACCCGGTGCCTCTCGTCTACGGCGAAGTAATCACGGGCGGACAGATGGCATCCGGTGGCCTCGATATCGAGCAGTTGGAGAACTGATATGGGCATTCACGATCAGAACCTCATTCGAGGCTCCAAGGGCGGTGGCAAGGGTAAAGGCGGTGGTGGGCAGGATGCCGACAACACGCTGCGCTCAAAAGCGCGCGCCCGTTGGGTCGAGATCATCTCTGAAGGCCCCTGCGAAGGTCTCGTCGGTGGAGAAAAGGGGCTCTACTACGAGCAGACGCCCGTTCAGAACGCTGACGGCTCCTTCAACTTCGACAACGTCATCTGGGAGCAGCGCACCGGCCTGCCGGATCAGGCGCACCTGAACGGTCATCCGACCGTCGAGACGCTGCGCCAGGTCGAAGTGCAGGTGAAGCAGAAGCTCGGCCCGGTCCAGCGCACGATCTCCGAACAGAACGGTGATGCCGTCCGCGTCATCATGCGCATTCCAGCACTCGCGTTTCAGGACAAGAAAGACGGCTCGATCAAGACGACGAGCCTCTCCTATCAGATCGAGGTGCGCGGTTCGAACGGCTCCTGGCAGGTGGCGCACATCGAGCACCTGAACAACCAGAAGACCACCTCTGCCGTCCAGCGCGCCCATCGCATTCCGCTGCCCCTCGGTGGCCACCCGTGGGATCTGCGTGTCGTGCGCCTGACGCAGGACAGCGAAGACGAACGCCTCGCCAATGATCTCTGGTGGGAGAGCTACACGGTCCTCGTCGAGGGCAAGTTCACCTATCCGCATACCGCGGTCGTCGCGCAGGAGGTCAACGCCGAGGACATGGGTCAGTCGATCCCGGCGCGTGCCTATCGCTGGCGCGGCCTGAAGACGCTTGTCCCGTCGAACTATGATCCGATCGCCCGCACCTATACCGGCCTGTGGGACGGCACCTTCAAGACGGCCTGGCACAACAATCCGGTCTGGGTCTTCTACGATATCCTGACCAACAACCGCTATGGCCTCGGTGAGTTCGTCAACCCGGCGATCGTCGACAAGTGGTCGCTCTATGCGATCTCCCAGTATTGCGACCAGATGATCCCGTCGGGCTTCAAGAATGCCGACACGGGCGCGATCATCTATGAGCCCCGCTATACCTTCAACGGCGTGATCAACAGCCGCGAGGAAGCCTACAAGGTTCTCCAGCAGATCACGACGACCTGGCGCGGCATGGCCTTCTGGTCGCTCGGCCAGGTCTGGGCAACTGCTGACATGCCGGCTGACCCGTTCAAGCTGGTGACGCCGGCCAATACCATCAAGAACGAGTTCAACTACTCGGGCACAGCGATGAAGGCGCGCCACTCGGTAGCCCTCGTCACCTGGACAGATCCGAACGACTTCTACAACGCTGCCGTCGAGGTCGTGATCAACGACGAGATGCTGCAGCGCTACGGCTGGCGTGAGAAGAAGGTCGATCTCATCGGCTGCACCTCGCGTGGTCTTGCACACCGCTATGGCAAGTGGGTGCTCGACATTGAGCAGCACGAGACTGAAACGGTCGAATACCTCGCGTCCTGGGATCACGTTGACGTGCGCCCGGGCCATATCATTGCGATCGCCGACCCGCACAAGGCGCAGGTTCGCCTGGGTGGCCGTCTGAAGATGGCGACTGCCCTGTCGGTCCTCCTCGACTTCCCCTTTGCGGCCAAGCCGAACGAGACCTATTCGATCTACTGCACCTTGCCGTCGGGTATCGTCGAGAAGCGCGAGATCGAGGCTTTCGCCGAAGAGACTGTCGATGCCGATGGGAATGTCGCGTATCTGCGTGTCGACCTGAAGGAGGAGCTGTCTGCGGTTCCGGACGTCAACTCTGTCTGGGTGATCACCGGCTCTGACATCGCGCCGCGCCAGTATCGCGTTATCGCGAACAAGGAAGAGGAAAAGAACAAGTTCCGGATCACCGCGCTCTTCCACGATCCGACCAAATACGCCCGCGTCGAGCAGGGGCTGAATTTCGACCCGCCGACTTATTCGCGGCCGACCGTGATCTCGCGTGCGCCGGTTAATCTGAAGTGCATCGAGCGCTCCTATCTGCTGAACGGGCAGGACCGCTCGACCGTCACTTTCTCGTGGGAAAACCCGGAAGACTTCAAGACCCGTGAATACGAGGTCGCGATCCTGTCGCCGACCCGCGGCTACTATGTCGTTGGCCTTACCGGCAACACCTTCGTCGACATCGAAGACCTGATCCCGGGCGAATACACCTTCTACGTCACGGCGATCAGCTATGCGGCTGTGCGCTCGCGCCAGGCAAACCTTGTCTACGAGGTCGCCGGCTGGGGCCTGGCAGCCGCTCCGATCGTTCAGGAAGTGCATCTCCTCGGTGGCACGGGCAACGAGTTCTCCGGGCGCGACGTGCGCATCGGCTGGACCAATGGCTTCCCGGGTGCAAGCGATCCGACGGCGATCAATGGCTCGATTGACGAGCGCTACAGCCCGTTCTTCGATCGCAACACCATCACGGTGTTCGACACCAATACGAACAGCCAGCTCGGGGTCTACTCCTCGCGCAGTGGCGAGTTCATCTACAGCTTCGAAATGAACCGCTCTGACAACCAGCTCGCCGGTCGCCCGCCGTCGCGCTCCCTGCGCTTCGAGGTATCGGTATCCGACACCTTCGGCCGCACGTCGGCGCCGGTCAGCCTTGCTGTCACCAACCCGCTTCCGGCTGCGTTCAATCCCGATTTCTTCGTCGCGGATCGCAACATTCATCTGGCATGGTCCTCGCCCGTCGACAGCGATTTCGCCGGCGTGCTGATCTGGATCGAGACCAATGAGACCTTTGATCCTTATGCGACCGAGCCGAAGTTTGATGGGGCAGGGGGTGTCTTCGTCTTCGCGGGCGAGCCACTCACCCAGTATTTCGTCCGCGTCGCCGCTTATGACGCCTTCGGCAAGACCGACCTGAATATCTCGCCTGCGATTGAAGTTCGCACGCAGACGCCCTTTGATATGGAGCCGCCCGAGATCCCGACGGGTCTTGTTGCCGTTTCGTCCTTCGATGCAAATGGTGATGTCGTCGCGATCGCATCCTGGGACGCGAATACCGACGAGGATATCTCGCACTACGAAGTGCAGGTCAGCGAGAACAACGGTGGCTGGGTCGGCATCACCACGTCGCAGACCTCGCATAGCTGGAAGGTTCGCCCGGGCGTGAGCCTGAAGTTCCGCGTCTGTGCGGTCGACAAGACCAACAACTACTCGCTGTTCTCGGACGAAGTGGCGATCACCGCAGCGCTTGACGACGTCGCGCCTGGCATCCCGCAGGATCCATTTGCGCAGGGCCTGTTCCGCTCCATCTGGATTGGCTTTGAGCCAGTCATCGACAGCGATCTCGCCTTCTACGAGATCGAGGCGACACGCAACGGTCTGGCCGAGATCCTCGCCTTCAGCGCATCGCCAGCCGTTCATTCGAACCTCGGTGTAGGCGAGAGCTGGCAGTATCGTATCCGTGCGGTCGACACGTCCGGCAATCGTTCGGACTGGAGCGATGTCGTCAGTGCGACGGTCGGCGCCATCAATCCCGGCGATCTGCCGCCCGACGCCTTGATCTCGAGCTTTGCCCTGATCGACCAGGCCTTCATTGAGAGCGCCCAGATCGTCGAGATGGATGCGGCCAAGATCAAGGCAGGCTCGATCATGTCGGGATCGGTCGTCGTATCGACCTCGGCCGGCAACGTGCCGCTCGAGGACGTCGGTGGCGACCCGGCCAACCGCATCAACCAGGGCTCGACGTTGATCGAGCCAGGCAAGATCAAGATCGCCGGCTCGACCACGCTGACCAGCCTGTTCGCGGGCCCTGATATGACCGAGATCGACGGTGGCAAGGTTGCGGCCAACTCGATCAAGGCCAACTCGCTCGTCATCGGCGGGCGCAACATCTCCGTGTCGGGCGTGGTCTTCGAACACAATGCGCCCGTGGCCAATCGCGTCACCTGGACGGCCGGCTCGATCACCTTCGTCGATGACGACGGGATCACCAAGACGATCGCGATCAATGCGGGCAGCAGCGGGCTCTGGACGGCCGGCACCATGTATCTCTACTGGCGCAAGGGACAGTCGACGCTTGAGATCTCGACGGCGACTGGCGTCGCTTTCGGGGCCGATCGCGTTGTGCTGGCGACCTACCAGGGCGGCGTCGATCTTAATGCCAATTTCGGCCGCACCATCGTTGATGGCTCCAACATCAAGACGGGCTCGATCGAGGCACAGCAGCTCAAGGTGGCATCGGTCACGGCTGACCGGATGAACGTCACGTCGCTGTCGGCGATCTCTGCCAATATCGGCACAATCGTTTCTGGTCTGCTGCGGTCGAACGACAACAAAATGCGGATCGACCTCGACAACCGATTCATTCTGATTTCGGACAACACTTGACGGGGCAGGGGTGATCAATCATTATTGACTGATGGCTAACCGAACGATTTTGGGTGCATTTGATGGGACATACGTGCTCCGGACCTCACGGCCCGGGGCCGACGTCATGGATCCGAATTTGCCGCCTGAGCTGGTTTCGTTTGACTCGCGCTGGTCTTCCGTCGCTCGAGTGATCAGCAGTGGGACGTTTCAGATGCATCTGCAATATGTGGACATGCTTGGAACGCTTTGGCAGGGAACGTTCTATACGGCTCCTCGACTTAGTCAGCCGCCTTACGTTGTTCTGCAGGCCCGCGCCGAGCATTTCGGCAATATCTTTGCCTCTGGTATCGAAGTCGGCGATGTTCTGTCAGGTGGATACAACGCGCCGTCCGGCCAGATCAATATCAGTGCATCTTCGATTTGGGTTCCCGATAATGGCGTTCGACACAATGGCACCCCATGGGGCTACTGCCGCTATTATGTTTTGGCGGCGCCATGACCAACAGAGTGCTATTTGGTGAACGCAACAACAATTATGGTTTGTGGATCTCGAAACCAGGTTTCGACGTCCTGCAGCCGCTGACCAGCGATCAACTGCTCTTCGATACGTCGATCAAGCTTGGACAGATCGTCCAAGCCGGCACTGTCGCGCTGCCTACTTCCTTCGCTCCGGTGGAGATTGACATTGTCGACCTCGGTTTTCGGCCGATGGTGCGAACCTGGGTTGCCGGCTACGCCTATGTAGCCATGACTTATCTCAGCAACACCAGAATTCGATTTTCGGTGTCGCCCGGATCACCGGGCATCTACACCCAGCAGATCGTTCGCATCGAAGAATATGCGTCGCCGTATATCCTTTACCAGGTGTGGGCTTTGGAGTCGCTATGACAAACAGAGTTCTGCTGAACACCAATGGCCTGAAGGTCTCTGCGCCCGGCAAGGACGTTTTGACCGCGCTCAAGAACGAGCTCCAGTTCTCTTCAGATTGGGGGTCATTGCGACCCTACATGACCGGACAGGCCTCGCCACCTCGAGGCTCAACCTTCACGGTCAATTTCGGCAAGACCTTCACCAACAGCATCCCTCTTGTGAGCGTCTTTCTCTACGGCTCCGTTTATGGCCCAGAGTTCGGAGGGGCGTTCTACACCCTTGGCTACGGAGGGCCGTCTTTTGCCGGCTATTCAATAACTAGGTCTTCTTTCACCCTGATCCTCGATTCGCAGCAGGATTATCTCATTCAATACGTCGTGTGGAACTTTAGCCAATGATCATCGAATACACGCCTGCGGGCCAAATCACCCACATCATCAACGATCCTGTTCCTGAGACTGTCATTGCAGGTATGCGAGAGCGCGGTTCGACCTTCATTGAAACGCCGATTGGTCAGCAGGTGGATATCTCGAAGGACTACGTTGCCGAGGGCGCGATCCACTCACGCCCTACGATCGATATCGAGAAGACCTACCAGGCTCCGGTGGGCGCTGAAATCGTAATTGCAGGTCTTCCGCTGAATTGTCGTTGCATCATCGATGGTCAGGAAATCGTCGTTCCGGACGGTGAGCTCATCCTCGAAAGTGATCACCCGGCGACCTACGGCGTGCTGATCGACCATTTCCCTTATCTCCGTGTGTATTCCGAGGTGACGTTCCATGCGGCTTAAACTTGAGAAGGATCTCACGTCGCTGAAAAGCGCAAAACTCGCACAGATCGACGCTGACGCGCTCCGTGAGCTTCAGCGCTATCGTTCGTCGTCTGACTTCGCCCTCGCTGTCTACGCGCGCAAGCGTGACGAACTGAGCGCGTTCGACGCAGGTGAGACGAGCGCTGAACGTCTGGCCGTCATGCACGCAGAAGCAGAAGCGACAGGCCGCTCGATTTCGGAGCTGGCAGAGGTGTGGCGTCAGATGATCCGTGCCGAGGATCAAGCCGTGCCGATGATCGAAGCGCGGCGCCAGGTGTTGCGACAGGCAATCCACGAAGCCGTCACGGAGCCGCAGATCGAGCGGATCATGGCCGAGGCGACCTGGAACTAGAAAGGGGTGGATTTGCCTGTGCGCCTCTGCCATAATAAGTCAATACTGACTGCACACCCAACGACAGGCAAGGTATCATGGCAAGCGAGCCCCTCTCCATCACGCGCTACCAGGCGATCGTCGCCATCGTTGTCGGCTGCATCACCATTGCGACCTTCATCTCGACGGTCTTCGGCTACTTCAAGGCCGGCGAGCTGAAGGATCTTCAGCAGGACATTCGTATCGGCACGGCCGAAACCAACCTCGGCGAGGTCAAGGAGACCATGAAGGATCTCACCGCCGAAACCCGCGAGCTGACGAAGGTCATGGTTCGTCTGACGACCGTGATCGAGGGCAAGCCGGTCTCTGATCGCGCGCAGCTTGAGCGTCCGCTCTTTCCTCCGATGAGCATCATCGGCACCCGCGTCGAATAAGGAGCATCCGATGAAGACAGGTCTTTCCTGGCTCGACACCGCCTATTCGCTGGTTGGCGAACGCGAGATTCCCGGCCCCAAGCACAATCCGCTCATTCTCAAGATGTGGCAGTCCATCAAGTCGGGCTGGTTCAAGGATGACGAGACGCCATGGTGCGCCGGCTATGTCGGTTATTGCCTCGAGGAAAACGGCATCAAGTCGACCCGCTCGGCAGCCGCGCGCTCCTATGAGAGCTTCGGCGTCAAGCTGACCCGTCCGGCCGTCGGCTGCATCGTCGTCTTCAGCCGCAAGGGCGGCGGGCATGTCGGCTTCGTAGTCGGCAAGGATCGCTTCGGCAATCTCATGGTTCTCGGCGGCAACCAGGGCAACATGGTGAAGATCTCGCCGTTCAGCCTCGATCGCGTCACCGCCTATCGCTGGCCCTCGATCTGGCCTGCAGAGCATCGCTTCGACCTGCCGGTTCTCAACAGCGACGGAAAGGTTTCGACCGATGAAGCTTGATCAGGCCATTCAGTCAGTGCTGAATGAACTGCCGTCGGAAGATGGTCAGCTCAAGTTCAGCTATTCCGAGGCCCAGCGCACGCTCGACAATCCGCCCGAGGATGAGTTCGCACTGATCCCGGCTGACATCGCAATCGATGTGCTTGGTGTCGAACTGCACGAGGCGCCTGGCTATGACGCTCTCCCAGAGGCAATCTGGGGACAGATGGCCCGCAACGCCTGGGATTTCGGCGAACGGCGCGCAAACCTTCTGCTACAGGGCTCTCTGCAGGAGTTCGATCGCTTCCATCACATGACGGGTGAGCTTGGTTCGGCCGATGTCGAACTGGCCCACAAGCACGAACTGGCCTTGCCAGGCGTGATCGACCGTCGACGCGCAGCCTTGCTGGCCCGCGTCAAGGAGCGGGTATGAACAAGCTCGCCGACAAGCTCTTTCTCGACAATTGGCCGAAGCGCCGGCGCTGGATGAAGGTCATCCTCGTCTGGGCGATGGCGAACGCGCAATACATCATCTTCTTCGGCCAGGACACCGGTCTGCACCAGAACGCTCTCGTGGCGCTTCTGTCGCTGATCTTCGCGATCATCGGCACCTATGTCTTCGGCGCGACCTGGGACGACAACGACAAGCGCCGGCACCTGCGCATGGATAAGAGCGGGGAGGGCGAGTGATGCTTGCCCTCATCGCCAAGGTCGTGAAGAGCCTCAACATCGAGACGATCGCCTTTGTCGGCATCGCGCTCGCCGGTGCGTGTGCAACCGTCCTCTACTGGAAGACCAGCCAGGCACTGAAGGTCGTCGAGGCCGAGATCGCCGTCGAGCGTCACAAGCGCCTGCAGGCTGAAGAGCAGCTCGTCGATGCCCAGGAAAAGTTCGACGCCAGGCTGAACGATATCGCCGCGCTCGAGCGCAATCGCAAAACCAACCGTCTCGAGTTGCAGCCGCTGGCGCGCCGCATCGAAGAGGCAGCCGGAGAAATCCCCAATGCGTCTGAAAGCAGTCTCGTTGATCGCCTCAATGGCATCAATTTCGATCTTAACCGCATGCTCGAGCACAACAGCCAATAGGCCGGCGCCTGCGGTCACGATCGCCGAATATCATCCAGAACTGCCGGATCCGCTTGTCCTCGAAGACGAGCGCTTCGTCGTGTGTCCCAACGAGGATCCGGACACCTATCTGTGCATGACACCATCCGACGCACGCAAGGTCAGCCGGAACAAGATGAAGACGCTCGAGTGGTCCAAGGATGCTCGTGCGGTCATCGACTTCTACGCCGGTTCCGGAAGCCGTGCGCAGTAATTAGATTCTATTCTATAGAGAGAAGATAATAATATGACTGACGATGGACCGGATTGTGTCAACTTTTCAGCCGCTGATATTCACTTTGCGGACGTCTATAACGACACCGGCCGGTTCCCGAACCTGACTGATGTGGCTCTTGAGCTCGGTCTTTCCTACCAGACTGTCCGGAACAAAGCCTGCATCCTGAAGGGCAAGGCAAAGCGCGGCGAGAAAGTGCCGGCGCTCATCTCCCGCGTCATCGCCGCAAAGGAGCGCGAACCGGAGAACCCGCGCAAGCACGCCCGGGCCAGAGCAACGATCCTCGAGGATGAGCTTCGCGGCCTCCTGACCTCGTCCCGCTATCCGGTCATCAACACTGGCGCTGTCACGGTCGATAGCTCGATCGGCACGCGCTACGACAAGCTCACCGGCAAGACCCGCGAGATCGAAGGCACACCGCGCACCTGGCTGACCGAGACGCTGCGGGTTGAAGGCGTCGAAGATCCGCGCGGCCGGCGCTTCCTGTTCACCGGCGCCCAGAACGACGCCGAGATCCATGAGGATTTCTGGAAGAACCTTCAGGCTTATGCCGACTTCATGGATGCCGACATCGTCATCGGTCCCGGCACCTACGAGACCCAGTGGTGGGCTGAAAACAATCCAGCCGTTCGATCCTACGCCGAGGAGATCCGCGAGTATCTCTGCTTTGGTCGAATGGAGATCGGCGACAACTTCGTATTCGCCGGCGAAATGAACATGCTGCCGACGGCCAACCGGCCGATCAGCGACCTCACGACCTATAGCCAGGGCAAGTGGATGGTCTTTCCGCATGCAAAGATCCAGCTCAAGTCCGTGCCGACGCTCGATCCCGCAAAGCAGGCGCATCAGGTCATGACGACCGGCATGGTCACGAAGCCGAAGATCATCCCGCGCAAGGCCGGCATCAAGTCGCTGTCTCACCATACGATCGGCGCGACGATGGTCGAGTTCGACCAGGATGGAGATCACTTCTGCCGGCAGATCACCGCGGGCGAAGACGGCGCCTTCTATGACCTCGAGTTCTATGTCTGTGCTGGCGAGGTGACGCTGCATGCAGGCGTCGACGCGATCAACATGGGCGACTTCCATACAGCCAAGATGATCGACCAGAGCGCCGACGCTACCTTCCGGTCGCCTGACTCCATCGTGCGCGTCCTGAACGCCAAGCGGGCCTTCCTGCACGACGTCCACGACAACGAGAGCCGCAACCATCACCACGTCCACGACAACGCCCATTCCTACGAGATGGCCTATCGCGGGCGCGAGAGCGTCTTTGACGAACTGCGCGGGGTCGCCGAGATCATCGAGGAGCTGTCGCGCACGGTTGCAGTGACGGTCGTAGAGTCGAACCATGATATCGCGCTGGAGCGTTACGTCCGGGAAGGGCGCTACCGCAATGACGGCATCAATATCAGGCTCGGCCTGCAGCTCGAGGACGTCTACCTTGCCTGGCGCGAACGGGTGGCTGACGCAATCGACGCAGGCGGCACGCCCGAGAGCTTCTCGCTGCTGGAATATGCGGTGTCGATGGTCGCCGACAAGAACGACCTCGATCTGTCGAACGTCGAATGGGTGCATGACGGGCGCAGCTACGTGCTGAACGGCGTCGAGTGCGGTCATCACGGCTTCCGCGGTGCAAATGGCGCTCGAGGCTCGGTCGCCGGCTACGCCTCGCTCGGCCGCAAGATGACGATCGGCGACAAGCACTGCCCGGAAATCTGCGACCTGGTCTATGTGAGCGGCGTGATGAACCTGCAGCATGGCTACAACAAGGGCCCGTCAGGCTGGGCTGTCGCGCATGTTGTGCAGTATCCGGATGGAAATCGCACGCTTATCACGCTGCAAAAGGGCAAGTGGCGGGCGGCGTAATCAGTCAATACTGATTGCGCATTTGGTCCGTCAGGTGTTAAAATTGGGCTCGCTGCAATGGAGTGGGCCATGTCCAAGAAGTTCAAAGGTCAGATCATCACGACGGGCTACGACTGGACCATCCAGTTCAGCTTCGAAAACTCGGCGCATGTCTTTCCTGAGACGGCGACTTTTGTCAGCCAGCTCCGGCGCGATCCGAATGTCGATGATGTTCTGGCCACACTGACGTCCGCGAACGGCGGGGTCACGCGCATCTCCGACAAGATCATTCAGCTCCGCCTCGAGGGCGACATCACGAAGGACTGGCCGGCACGCACCGTCTGGCTCGACGTCGTGCGCACTGACCTCGGGCACGAA
Organism: Sphingomonadales bacterium; assembly: GCA_027489295.1. The sequence goes on from JAIYAA010000016.1 coordinate 44,947, forward strand.
CATCTCGGCTTCATTCTCAAAGTGCCCGTGCGGCGCGCGATCACCAGGGGCATCTGATGCAGGATATCATCATCATCGATTCCGACTACGAAGAGCTGGAGCTCTTCAGCGGCGACGCAATTGCGCCCGAGGTTGTCGCCTTCGCCGTCGGGCCGAAGGGCGAGCCGGGTCTGCGCGGCGACATCACGCCCGAAGCGACCGCTGCACTGCTTGAAATCCGGGACGCGCGCGGCGAGATCGTTCTATCGGCCGGCGATGCACGCGCCTCGAAGCAGGCTGCCGCCCTCTCGGAAGAGAACGCGCGCCTGTTTGCCGAAAGTGCAGGTGACGATGCGACGCAGGCGATGGCATCAGAGCTTGCTGCTGCTGACTCCGAGTTTCGCGCAGCCGAGAGCGAGCAGAACGCCGCTCAGGCAAATGTTCAGGTGCAGGCTGCCCGCATCGAGATCCTCAATGCTCGTGACCAGGTAGTCGCGGACAAGGGCCTCGTCTCGACGGCTCGAGATCAGGCGCAGACGGCAAGCAATGATGCGGCAACCGCTCTTGGCGAGACCGTCACGGCGCGTAATGCCGCGCAGACCGCCCGAGCTGACGCGATCGCCGCCCGCAACACCGCCCAGACGCATGCGGCAAACGCCCTGCAGTCGGCACAGAACGCTGCGACCTTCGACCCGGCCCAGTTCGTCTCACGGGCAAGCAACGGTTCGACCTTCGCCGACCCTGCACAGGTGCGCGTCAATATCGGCGCGCAGGCGGCGCTCGCTGCTGTCACGCTCGCAGAGATCACGGCCGGCGTCAGCCTCGAGGCTCGTCTCTGGAGCGCAGACGCCGTTCGTCGCGCCGCTGAACACTTTGCCGGCCAGGTGACGCACGATATCAGTCAGATCAATGGCCTCGGCACTGCGCTGAGCGATCTCGATACTGACATCTCCAGCCTGCAGACTCAGATCTCGACCAAGGCAAGCGCAAACTCGCCTGTGCTCACCGGCACGCCGACGGCGCCGACCGCAGCGCTGACGACCGACAATGACCAGCTTGCCACGACCAGCTTCGTCTGGAATGTCTATCGGCAGTTGACCGATGGCGCCGACCAGGCCTTCGATACGTTCCGCGAGATCCAGGACTGGATTGAGCAGCACGGGCAGGATGCGGCCGACATTGTCACGCAGCTCGGCACCAAGGCCAATATCAACCACACGCACGCAATTCTCGACATCACCGGTCTGCGCGGCGAGCTCGATGCGCTGACTACTGGTCTTGGACTGCGCGCACCGCTCGCATCGCCGGCACTGACGGGTAGCCCGACCGCGCCGACGCAGCCAGCGACCGACAATTCGACGAAGATTGCCACGACTGCTCAGGTGCAGGCGGCGATCGCGGCTGCAGGTCTGGCTTCCGAGGGTCATACGCATGTCGCAGCCGACATCACTGATTTGCAGACGCTCTTGGATGCAAAGGCGAACTCGAGCCACAATCACACGATTGCCCAGGTGACAAACCTGCAGACCTCGCTGGATGCCAAGGCTCCGCTTGCCTCACCGGCATTTACCGGCAATCCGACTGCAAGCACTCAGGCGACCGGCAATAACTCTACCCGGCTGGCCACGACCGCATTCGTCGCAACGGCTGTCGCCAACATGGGCGCGACCAAGGCCAATTCGACGCATGGGCATGCCATTGGCGATGTAACCAATCTGCAGACCTCGCTCGACGCCAAGGCTCCGCTGGCTTCGCCGGCCCTGACCGGTAATCCGACCGCACCGACACAGGCGCAGTCCGACAATTCGACCCGCGTTGCTACTACTGCCTTCGTGAAGGGTGGTCTGGCCGAGAAGCTCAGCTTGACCGGTGGCACGCTGACCGGCGAGCTGATCCTCGCGGCAAGCACGGCAAGCATCGTGCCGATTGTCATCCCGCACGGTCTGGTGCCGACCGCAACGGCTGCCGGCGACCTGTGGTCTACAACGTCTGGCCTCTTCATGAACATCAACGGCGCGGTCAATGCGTTCTGGACCGACGTCAACATGGCAGCGGTTGCCCAGGCTGAAGCTGAAGCGGGAACGGCGACCGTTGCGCGCGCCTGGACCGCTCAGCGCGTTCGACAGTCCATCGCGGCCTACGCGCTCCCTCTGACGGGCGGTGCGCTCTCTGGTGCGCTTTCAGTCGCTGGTGACGTCAACGTCACGGGCAACATCGTCGCGTCAGGTAACGTCACGGGCTTCTCTGACGCGCGTCTGAAGAGCGACGTCGAAACCATTGAAGACGCCCTCGACCTCGTCATGCGCATGCGTGGTGTCCGCTACACGATGAATGGCGAGCGCTCGATGGGTGTCATCGCGCAGGAAATGCTGCCGGTCGCTCCCGAACTGGTTCGCCAGCCCTCGAGCGAGAGCGACATGCTGGCTGTCGCCTACGGCAATACCGTTGGCGTCCTTATCGAAGCGATCAAGGCGCTGAAGGCCGAGGTTGATGAACTTCGGAAGGAGGCTGCATGACGCTTCCCTCTTCCGGCCCGCTGAGCTTCTCGCAGGTCAATGTTGAACTCGCCAAGGCATCAAACGCCTTGATCGGACTCAACGATACCGCTGTGCGCAATCTCGCCCAGAAATCGAGCGGTATCATCGCCTTCAGCGATCTGCTGGGTAAGACCGGCGTCATTCGCAAGACGGTAAGCTCGAACACGACCAATCTCGTTTTGCAAAACCTCTTTACCGCCGAGGAATGGACCTCCTCGGCGCCAAAGGAGGTTGTGATTGCAGCAGGCGTGACTATCGGATCGGCCAATCCGGCCGTCGCGGCTGTGCGAACTGGAGCCGGCGCGGGCGGCAGCGTCACGCTGATCGACGAAGGCGCTATTTACGGCGCGGGCGGGGTAGCGAATTCTGGTGCTGGCGGGCATGCTGTCGAAACTCAGATCGCATTGATTATCGATAATGCCGGCGAGATCAGAGGAGGCGGCGCAGGGGGCGGCAAGGGCGGAAAGGGCGGCACGGGTGGAGCGGGTTCGACGACGAACATTGTTCGTGAGCCCGCCTCTGGTGAAATTTACCAGAATATGTGGTCCAGCGGCAATTTCGGTGTTCCGGACTATCTGTGGGGTCTCTATGTCGCGAATGGGCAGCAGACGATTCTCTGGAACTACACGCCGCAAAACGCGCCGGCGAATACCTGGAATCCGCCTAATGGCGTGACTACTTTTACGGTTGGGGGCTACACCTATTATCGCGGTGCTTTTCGTGAGCAGATCGATAACTTTGGTCAGACGCAGTATTTCGGGATTTACCGCACCTATAATGGTGGCACCATTTCTACCGCGGGCGGCGTAGGTGGCGACGGCGGGAACAGCGGTGTCGGTCGCGGCTTCAATCAGACGCCCACGGCTGGTGTCGCTGGCGCCAACGGTGCGGCTGGTGGAACGAATGCCGGCGCGGGCGGCAAAGGTGGCATGGGTGGCACTGGTGGAGAATGGGGCCTGGCTGGCAGCGCTGGAAACACCGGCGCAACTGGCGCCGCTGGTAACGCAGGTGCTGGCCTAGCGGGTGCTGCGGGCGCTGCAGGCGGCACGCCTGGCAAGGCCGTGAACATTCTAGCGGGTGGCTCTGTCGTCTGGCTTCGAACCGGCACACGCAGCGGCGCATTTTAATTGGTGATCTGCTAAGTCAATACTTACTGACTGCCAATCTTTCGCGTACACTATGGGACATCGTAATGCTCTGGAGTTTCCGATGTCCCAGTCTCGCAAGGCCGCTAACCGTCAAGACCGTCGTGCCGATCGCCGCTCTCCCTACAAAGATCAGAAACTCGTTCACAAGGCCGCTGAAGAGGCCCAGCGAAAGGAAGCCGTAAAGCCCCGCGGCGAGCCCGTTCGTCCGCTCACCGATGGCCAGCGCGCCTATGACGCTGCATTCAAGTCAGCCGACATCATCTATGGCATCGGGCCGGCCGGCACGGGTAAGACCTGGTTCGCCGTTCAGCGCGCCGCAGAGGCCTTCAAGGACGGCCTGATCGACAAGATCTACGTCACCCGACCCAATGTCGACGTCGAGCGTGGCTTCGGCTTTCTGCCGGGCGAGCTGGAAGAGAAGTATGCACCCTACTTGGTGCCGCTCGAGGAAGCCTTTATCGAGGCCTTCGGCTCGTCGCTCTATGAGCTCCTGGTCAAGCGCGAGGCTATCGAGGCCGTTCCCCTGGCATTCATGCGCGGTCGCACACTCAAGAATGCCTGGGTGATCGCCGACGAAATGCAGAACGCCACCGAAACCGAGTTTCTGATGATGCTGACCCGCTTCGGTGAAGGCGCCAAGTTCATCATCAATGGCGATCCGCGCCAGATCGACCGCGGCGTCCGCTCGGGCCTGATGGATTCCGTCCGGCGCGTCGGTCGACTGCAGGAAGCAGCCGTCATCACGTTCTCGGATAAAGACATTGTTCGGCACGGGGTCGTGCAGAAAATCGTCGAGGCTTACGCAAAGCCGTCTCAAGAAGTCTATTCAGTCACGAGCGAAACTGATCGCTCTGGACTGGAAAGAACCTTGAATGTCGCTGCCTGAAGAACATGAACGTCTGAACCCGCTTGAAGGCGATATCTTCGCCTTCAAGCACATCGACAAGAAACTGACCAAGCTCGATCCCGAATTGTTCCGGACCAAATGGTTCGACTATCGGATGATGACGCCCCTCGAGGCGACCGAAGTCTACATCAACGCCTTTGCCGAAATTTATCGCGGCTACTTCGCCAGGGAGATCGACCGGCGCAGTGCAGCTCATGTTCGGCTGCCGACCTATGCAGCTCTGATCGCAGGCGTCGAGGCTGGCGATCGCAAGCACAAGACCTTTCTGTCAGGCTGCTGGCGCGGCCGACAGGTCGCAGATGCTCTCGGCATGCCCTATACCGACTTCATTCACACCGTCATGGGCTACAGGCTGCGCTTCTGGTCACAGGATCACCTGCCGCGCCCGCACCAGCTCTACAGCATGGCCGACGTCGAGCGCACCCAGACGCGCTGGGAGGAGATGCAGAAGGGCAAGCTCTATCTCGCCGAGCATCCGGCCTACATGATCCAGAACTATGCGGATCTCGCGCACCAGAACGACTATCACGAATGGCTCTTCGCCCAGGCTTCGACGCGCATGAATCCCTGGGAGACGCTGGCGATCCTCGTCAATGACGACATGCTGCCCCTGACCAAGGTCGAGGCGCGCTTCGACGAGGAAATGGTAGAGCGCGTCTATCGTCATCTCCATTAGCATCCCGATGATTTTTTCGCTATTACGTGATAAGTCAACACTGATTGACTGAAGGAGTATCAATGTCACAGCTTCAAGAAGAAGAACACGAAGAGTCCGAACAGGGCACTCCGGTCTGGGAGTTCGATGCGGGCTTTCAGAAGAAGGTGGCCGCGCTCTTCCTGCGCGACAGTCGCTTCGCCAATCAGACCAAGGATCTCATCGATCCGGCCTATTTCGAGAACACCGCGCACGGCGCGCTCATCGGCCTGGTCAAGGATCACCTGCACAAGCACAAGTCGGTGCCTGACCCGCGCATCCTGACGCAGATCGTCAAGAAGGCGAAGGCCGACAAGAAGCTGCGGGAAGACATGATTCCCGACATCAAGACGATGATCATCGACGCGATGAAGGCGGATCTGTCCAATTCGAGCTTCGTCGTCACTGAGATTGCCGAATTTGCCCGGCATCAGGCGATGGAGCAGGCCCTCATCAAGAGCGTCGAGCTCCTGCAGCGCGGCGACTTCGCCGGTATCGAGAAGCTCCAGAAGGCAGCGCTTCAGGTCGGCAGCAACGACGATGAAGGTGACTACGACTATTTCGAGGAGATCGAGAGCCGCACAGAGCTGCGCGAGGACTTCAAGGCCGGCAAGATCGTCAAGCGCGGCATCTCGACCGGCTATTCCGAGATCGACGCGAACCTCTATCACAACGGCTGGGGCCGGCGCGAACTGTCGCTGATGATGGGTGCTGCGAAGGCCGGCAAGTCCCTCTCGCTTGGGGAGTTCACGAAGAACGCTTCGCTCCTCGGCTACAACGCCTGTTATCTATCGCTCGAGGTCGCAAAGACGATCATCGCCGACCGTTTGGATGCAAACATCTCCGACACAGCCATGCGGCTGCTCAAGGATGATCCGCAGATCGTCAAGGCGCGCATTCGGGCCGCCCAGGCGAAAGCTGGCCGGCTGATCCTGCGCGACTTCGCGTCCGGCACCCTGAAGCCATCGAAGATCAATGCTCTGCTCGAGAAGTGGCGTGCTGAAGGCATCGTCATGGATCTGCTGACCGTCGACTATGCCGACATCATGGCTGCTGAGTATCGCTCGGATAATCAGATCGACAACCTGCGCTCCATTTATATCGATCTGCGCGCGATCGCCTACGAGCATGACCTCGCGTGCCTTTCGGCCACGCAGACGAACCGCGCCGGCGCCGCTGCTCACACTGCGAAGATGACCGACGTCGCCGAAGACTTCAACAAGATCCGCACGGCCGACGTGGTCATCTCGATCAACGCGACCGATCCGGAAAAGGCTTCGGGCGAGGCGCGTCTGCACTGGGTCGCATCGCGTAACACGGAAGATGGCTTCTCGCTGCGCATCAGGCAGGATCGTGAGAAGCTCAAGTTCCTCACCAAGGTTCTCGGGAGGGCTTGATGAGCGATATCTTTGCCGAGATCCGCGAGAACCTCGACCTCGAGTTCTTTTTCGACCGCGAGAGCCTGTCCTACAAGATGGGCCGCGGTGCGTCGGGCATGCAGATCAACGCGAAGGACTGTCCGGCTTGCGGTGACTCCCGCTGGCGCGTCTATCTCAACGCGGAGAGCGGCGTAGGCAACTGTTTCGTCTGCAATGCGCCCTTCAACAAGACGACCTTCATCAAGCAGACCCTTGGACACGAGCGCTGGCCCGAGACCATCAAGGTTTGCCAGGAAGTCATGCGCGAGCAGGGCTGGAGACCAAAGCGAATTGCTTCTGTGGCAGTGGAACATGGCGACGTCGTTCTGCCATGCTCAATGGAGTTGCCGACAGAGGACGGCGAGAACCTGCAATACCTCGAGAACCGCGGTATCACGGCCGAATATGCGCGCTACTTCCGGTTCCGCTATTGCGAATACGGCTTCTGGAAGACGCGCGAAGACGATGGCACAAGCAAGATCCAGCGCTTCGACAACCGCGTCATCATCCCGGTCTATGACCTCGATGGCACGCTCAAGACCTTCCAGGGCCGTGATCTGGCGCCGCCCCTGACAGCCGAACAGAAGGCCGACGGCTTCATCGAGCGCAAATACCTCTTTCCGAAGGGACTGCCGGGAACCGGGCGCTATCTCTACAACGGTCAGAACGTCATCATGACGGACGAGATTGTGATGGGCGAGGGGGCTTTCGACGTCGCCGCAATCAAGATCGCCTTCGATGAAGATGTCAATTTGCGACGTGTGGTCCCGGTCGGCTCATTCGGCAAGCATCTGTCTTATGGATCGCCGACCGGTGACGACCAGATCGGTCGCCTGGTCATTCTGCGGCGCCAGGGCGTGAAGAAGCTGACTGTCATGTGGGACGGCGAGCCCAAGGCCCTGATTGCAGCGCTAGACGCCGCAAAACTGGCCAATTCCATCGGTCTGCAGGCCTATATCGCTCTGCTGCCGGAAGGCAAAGACCCGAACGAAGTCACCGGCGATGTCGTGCGCGCAGCCTATTACCAGGCGCAGCGATGGACAGCGGCGCTCGACGTCAGGTGGCGTCTGCGCAATCCATATCCGGACTATAAGCGGCGCAAATAGGCGATCAGTCAATATTGACTAGCAACCCTGAAACGCATGCGCTATTCATGAGACAGAGAGACAAGAGAGAGAAAGCGATGAGCTATCCAATTGATCATTCGCAGGTCCATCTGACCTTCAAGGACCGCAAGTCCGACAAGTTTTATGCCCTGAGCCTGCTCGTAAACGCCTATGGCAAGGCGACCGTTCTGCGCCGTTTTGGCAAGAACAACGGCACTTTCGGCGAGCTGATCGTCGAGAATTTCGACACCCAGGCGAAGGCAGAGAAGCTGTTCGAAAAGCTCCTGCGCGAGAAGACGGGCAAGGGCTACAGCATCACCAACCAGGGAGAAACGCAGTGCCGCGATAGTGCAGCGCTCCGTCTGGCTGTCGGCGTCGCCGTCTGGCCGAAGCTACCGCCCAGCGTCATCCAGCATCTCGACCTCGGCATTCCGACCGACGGGCGCAAGGATCTGGATCCGCCTCGGTTCAACGATGACGGCAAGTTCATCGGCGATCCGAAGCCGCGTGTCTTCACGCCTGAAGAGGTCGCGGCAGCCAAGGAGGCCGAGCGCCTGGCCGAGGTCGAAGAGGCAAAGCGCGTCTACGGCACCAACTCGAACTTCGGGCGCTTCTGATGCGCAAGGGCGTCCAGGCAATGCTTGAACTGCGCAGGCGAATGAACCGCTGGAGCGTGCGGACCTGGGACAACGAGCTGCCTGGTCTCATCGCGGAATACCGCGAGCGCGACGACCTAACCGACATCTACGAAGAGGCGAGCGAGAAGACTCAGCTCGACGCGCGCATTCGCGTCCTGTGTCGCCGCGCCTATCGGGCAAAGACCGGTCTGCGGATCGAAAATCACGAACTGACCAAGAACAAGAATTTCGGGAGATTTTGAGATGGCACGATATCTGACGCTGGCGCCGAACAACGAGTTCCGGTTCGAGTGCCCAGTCTTCAATGCCCAGACGAAGATGGCGAGCTGTATGGCTTTGCGCGAAGCGGTCTGGGCTGGTCGGATCCTCGATAAGCGCCGCGGCTGCCAGGCTGCGATGCATTGCGGCATGTGTCCGGCCGCGCGCATCGTGGACAAGATCAGCTATGCCCGCGAGCTTGCATCCGACGATTACGGCTCGCTCGAGCCGAAGGTCGGCCGGCTGCACGCTGATGTCCTCGAGCGCATCAAGAACATCATTCCCATCCAGCGCGAGCTGGACCGCGTCGGCATCTCGCCTGAAGAGCGCGAGCTTCTGATGTCAATGCGCCCGCGTGTCGAGGCGCAGCTCAAGACTGCCCCGCGCAACACCGGCTACGTCGCGCCGAAGGCCATTCGCGCCACGATCTACGAGCCGAGCGAGAGCAGGGGTGATCGCAGCAAGCGCACGATCGTCCAGGCTGAGCCACATCGCATCAAGGACCAGCCGGCGCGCGTGGCGCCGAAGGTCGACACTTCTATCAACGAAGCGGCCCGCTCCGGCGACCTGGCCGCAGCCATCAACGCAGCAGCATAAGGAGAGAACAATGGATGCCTATATCGCGCTCGCGCGCATCGAACACATGGCGACTGCCTCTGGTCGCCTCGAAAAACAGCAGCTCCTCGCCGAATTTATGCAGGAGGAGCTTGGTCAGTTCATTATCAAGTGGACCTATGATCCGTTCATCACCTACGGCATCAAGCTGAAGAAGCTTCCGGCGCATGACGACGCGACGCCGGCCACAATCACCGACCCTGTGGTCGAGAAAATTCTCACCCAGCTCTCCAAGCGCGAGCTGACCGGTAGCGCGGCAAAGGCTGAACTCGACTTTCTTCTGAAGGCGCTCGACGCACCCAGCCGCCTGATCCTGCAGAAGATCATCGAAAAGGATCTCAAGGTCGGCATCGCGGCTTCGACGATCGAGGCTGTTATGCCTGGCTATCTGCCGTCGTTCGGCGTCATGCGTGCTCATCCTTACGAGCAGAAGCGCGTCACGCAGTTCCCGGTCCCGGTTGAGCCGAAGCTTGACGGCATGCGCTGCACCTTCATTGCCAAGGACGGGAAGGGTGCTTTCTTCACTCGCTCCGGCAAGGCGCTCGACGCTCTGCAGCACCTGGCGCAGCCGCTTCTTGATGCGGCCCGGAAGATCCGCTTCAACGCCGACACCAACAAGGGCGATTTCGATGCTCCTTATCTGGAGCTCGCCGACTATCTCTATGACCTTGGCGTCGAACAGGAGCCGAGCTTCGTTCTCGACACCGAAGCGATGAACGGTCTGTTCTCGAAGTCCGGCGCTCTGCGGCGCAAGGGCGAGCAGGTTGAAACCGCCGAGCTGCATGCCTTCGACATTCTGCCCTATGTCTGCTTCATGAGCAGCATTCCCTACACGAAGCCTTGGGAAGAGCGCCGGCAGCTTCTCGAAATCTTCGCAAGCGAGGTTCGCGCCGCAACCGACGCGCCGGTTTTCGCGACCGAGGTCTACGAGGCAAACTCGCACGAGGAAATCGATGCGCTTTACGAGCGCATGGTCAGCCGGACGCTCGCAAACTATCTCGCCCGCGGTGATGCCGAGCTTGAAGCCGAGCTCGAGAAGATCACCATTGACGAGGCGACCGGCGAGCTCAAGTGCCTCGAGGGCGCAATGGTCAAGACCTATGACGGCGCCTACGAGAAGCGCAAGACGCACACCTGGCTGAAGCTGAAGCCCGAGGAGACGCTCGACCTCTTCATCAACGGCTTCTTCCAGGGCGAAGCCAATAGCGAAAATGAGCATCGCATGGGCGGCGCGATCTTCGACCACAAGGGCGTCGATGTGCGTGTCGGCGGTGGCTGGAAGAGCCATGAGCGCGACGAGCTCTGGGAAGACTGGTGCCACGACGCAGCCATCCTCGGCATCGATCCGAATGTCGGCTTCAAGCCTGGCTTCCGCCTCGATCCGGCCCAGCTTCACGGGCGCGGTTTCAAGCTCCTCGGCCGCATGGGCGAAATCAAGTTCAACGAGGTCACGCCGGACGGATCGCTGCGCCACCCGCGTATCGTGAAGTTCAGGGATGACAAGGCCGGCGAGGTCTTGCGCGAAGCCGCCTGATCGCCGGCGACCGAGGACTGCATTGAATGTTGTCTCGCGTTTTCAATGCAGTCCTCTGACTTTCGCGCTATTATAGACCCAGCAACGACCTCCGTTGTTTATCTCTCCGACTAGGGCGATCCTCACGGGTCGCCCCTTTTTCTGAGCCGCAGGATCTCATTCGTCAGATCCACCTTGCCCTCACGCAGCAGCCGAACCATTGCGCGGAAATAGCCGCCCAGGTTCTTGATCGGATCCGATCCGGCCGCGGGCTTCATTTGCATCTGCACCACATAGATGAGCGTCGCGGCTGCCAGAAGCGGCCCAATTTCGCGCCGGGCCTCCTCCCAGGCCGACGGGCTGACGCCGAAGCTTCCGCGGAGCCGCCCGACGCCGGCCACAAACTCCTGGTCGGACCTGACCGGCCCGACAAACTCCATCGCATCCGGGCATGCCCGCACCAAATCCCCGGCGTTCAGACCCGTGGCAGGCCGCTTCCGCGCCCCTTCTTCCTCCCGGCCGTTGTTACAAGACTGGTCAGGGGCATATTTGTTGTTGTCTTTGTGACGGCAGTTATTGCCGGCACAGGCGGAATAATACCTGGATTCAGCTTCCTCTCTGAGCGTCTTCCATGCATCTCTGGCCACGTCCGCTGATCCCGCGCCTGAACGTCTCGGCGTCTGACGCACAAGCTCGAGGACGCGCGCCGTCAGTTCGCTGGTGTCTTCATCGGGAAACTGCTCTGCAAGCGCTCTGATGGCCTCCTGCGTTGCTCTGCGGTGAATCGTCAGCTCATCAAAGGCCAGCGACCGCTCGCGCTCCTGATCTTTGAGCGCCTGCATGCGCTGTCTGAATTCGCTGAGCCGGTTGAGGAGAGGGGAGAGGTCGAATCCATAGGCGCGGACGATCTGTCCGTTCGGGGCGCGCTGGGCGAATCTTTTGCCGTTCGCTGAATCCTTGGACGCAATCACGCCTTCCTCGATCAGCCGCGCCAGGTGGTAGCGGACGGAACGCTCGGCAATGCCGGTGCGCTCGCACAGCAGCTCGTTGGACGGCCAGACAAGGACTCGGCCCTCGATCGGCTCCCCGCCGTAGACGCCGCAAAGCTGCTCCAGGACGAACCTGCATCCGGCTGAAAGATTCAAAACTCGGGCAGCCAACCGGCATGCCTCGAATAGGTCATTTTTGTCGACTGTAATCGGCTCGCGGAAATCCGGCACGACCGGTCTTAGCGAGCGCCAGCCTGTTGACTGAGCGTCCCTCATCAAAGTCCTCATTTTCAAGGACAAAGCTTCGCCATCCACTTCCGAAGAAGTGTTGACAAAATACCGTCGATTCGGGATAACCGTATTGCTTAGACGGTGATTTCCGAATCACTCAGATTTTAAAGGCCTCGAGGCGCCAACCTCGGGGCCTTTTGCTTTGTCAGTTTCTATTCTCTTCCATCAGCTTATTCAGTGCGATCGCGACCGCTTCCGAGCGATTGCGTAGCCCGCCTGATTTAACGAATTGGTCAAGTTTTACCTTTAGGTCATGGTCGATCCAGGCGTTGATCTGTGCGAGGCCGTCAGCCTCCTTCGATTGGCGCCACTTCTCTGCACGCTGACGTGCTCCGTGATCCATGTAGGTCATGCTCTAGTCCGACTCGGTTGCTACGAACGTGATTAGTGATGACTGATTTGCTCCGATTCGTGAACCCACTTAATTTCGCGCAAGCTACGCGCGCACGCGAGCACCCAATTATCGCATAACTTGCATTATGGAACTCAAGCGCGAATCCTTCGTTTGAGCAGGTTGTGGATTCACTGCGGCGAAAAATCCCATAGATTCACAGGGGTATTTAGAATCTGCGGAATTCTTAAACGTTGTGATCAGTCAATGTTGACAACCCAGCGAATCCCGCGTTAAGTCGAAACTGACTTGATATTGAAAACACCTAACTCCGGCCGTCTAACCCCAATAAACCGATGCTATTAAGACAGCATAATAAAAGAAAACGCTGTCAACAAATGTAACATCGGATTTAGAAAGAAGGGACAACTTTGAAATGAACACGACCTCCCACCCGTTTGCTGACAGCAAGGTGACGAAGTTTCTGCAGGAGCGTCTTGCTGACCTCTCGCACAAGAAAAGCGAGCGTCAGGTTGCAGCGGAAGCGGGCTTCAAGTCGCTCAACATCGTCAACATGATGAAGAAGGGTGACGCCAAGGTTCCGCTCGATCGCGCCGTGGGCCTCGCCCGTGCGCTCGAGGTTGATCCCGCGCACTTCTTCGTCCTGGTCCTCGATCAGTATCTGCCGGCCGACACGCCGGAAGGCATGCTCATGAGCTCCATCCTTTCCGACAAGGAAAAGGAAATCATTGCCTTCATACGCGAGATTTCGGAAGGCTCCGACCCGGGGCTCAACCAGCATCGCCGTGAAGCGCTGATCGGCGCGTTTGGCTCCGATAACATCGTCAACAGCACTGACATCACGGTCACTGCCAAGGCTTAAACGGCATCATTCATTAGGTTGAAGGCGGACGGCGGGACCGCCTTTTTTCCTCCCTTGCGTATTCAGTCAATATTGACTATCCCGATCTAACAAGGAAACGCTGATGACCATCACCAAGAACCAGATCAACTCTTTTGCCAGCATCGAATTTGATGTCGCCCACGAGGAAGGCGCACAGCTCGAGGGCGTGCAGAAGACCGAGCTGGACGGCACGACCGTATATGCCGGCGTGCATCGCGAACACGGGCCGATCCATATCATTGTGCCGCCTCTGGGCTGCGGAATTCTGCTCTTCCCGTTTGCTATCCGCGATCTTGAATGCGATAAATGATAAGTAAACATTGACTGACGGAGAGAACGCTTGAACAACGATATTGTCATCCTGCGCGAAGCGATCAAAAAGCTCATTCCGATGATCGCCGGTCGCGGTCTGCGCGTCACGCAGATGGGCACACAGGCCTATGTCGCTCCGAATCCCCAGACCGGGCTGCCGGAGCGCGTCAATATTCCGAACATTCCGGACAATGCGTCCTCGGAGTTCGTTCAGGCAATTCAGGGCTTCATCGATCACGAGGTCGCCCACGTTCTCTACACCGACTTTCTGTGTCAGGCGGGGAACAAGACCCCTCGCCTGCACAACCTGCACAACATCGTCGAGGACACCCGCATCGAGCGCTGCATGGCGGATGAGTTCCCAGGCTCGCGCAAGAACATCGACCGGCTGTCGCGCTACTTCATCGAAAACGTCACGGCGAAGGCGATCGACAGCGCCAAAGACCCGATGGAGGAATTTCAATACCTCATCGTCGTCATGATGCGCGCGCTGGCCGGCCATGTGCCGTTCCAGGAGTTCATGGATGATCGCAAATACTGGGATCATCCCCTGGTGAAGGCGTTTCTCGACAAGTTCCCGGAAGCTGTGCGCAAGCGCATGCCGCATCTCGCTTCGACACAGGAAGCGTTCGATGTCGCCGTCGAGATGGAAAAGATCCTCTATCCGCCCCCGCCGCCTGCACCGCCCCAGCCTGAGCCGGAAGAGAATGATGACGACGAGCAGTCGGACAGCTCGGACGGCGACACCGACGACCAGTCTGATGACAGCGGCGCCGGTGACGACTCCAGCGAAGAGCAGGACGGCAAGCCTGAAAAGGGTGACGGCGACGCTGAAGATGACGCCGACTCCTCGAACGACGAGAACGAGGGCGAGCAGTCGGACGACGACGGCAAGGACAGCGACGCTGGCGAGGCTGACGAAGACGATGACGCCGAGGGCAAGGACGGCAAGGGCGAAGGTGAGCGCGAGCACACCGACGAGACTGACAGCGATCAGGCATCGGGCGGTGAGGATGACGAGGAGAACGAGGATGGATCAGACAACGACACGACTGAAAGCGGTCAGGGCTCTGAGAATGGCGACGATCCGCAGGATGACGACGGCCAGGCCGGCAAAAGCGGTGACGACAAAGACACTGACGATGCCGGCGATGCCGATGACGACGATCGTTCAGGCGACACGGCCGAGGATACTGCGGACGAAGGCGCTGACGAGAGCGAAGGAGATGATGCGAACGACGGCGAAGAAGCGTCGGACGATCAAGGCGAAGATGATGGTGCCGACGGATCAGATGAATCCGACGGTGATGCTGAAGCCAGCAGCGATGCAGCGGATAACGAGAGTTCTGACGATGACGGAGCTGATGGTCCGGCGGGTGATGACGGCGCCGATGGATCTGAGGACGATCTGAGCGACAGCGAGAACGGTGGACAGAATGATGTCGCCGTCGAGCTCGACCTGGATGATCAGCTCACCGGCGAGGCGCCTGAGCGCAAGGAAGAGGCTGCAGATGACACCGACATCTCGGGTGTTGGCTATGCCGGCGACGATCCGTTCCGCGAGATGCGCGACGATGCGCTCGACGAGGTGGATATCTCGAGCTCCATCTCGATCATCATTCAGCGCCACGCGATCGATGCGATCAACGCCTCGGACTACAGCGTCTTCACCCGCGAGTTCGATCTGATCAAGCCGCTCGAGGTGCCGACCGACTTCTCCAACAAGCGCGTCGTCGAGCTGGACGAACAGACCCGCACGATGACCGGCGTCATGCAGAAGGACATCGAGCGCATGATGGCAGCGCAGTCGCGCGTCTTCAACATCGGTGGACAGCGTTCCGGCCGTCTGAACGGCGCCGGTCTGCATCGGCTTGTGGCGAACGATCCGCGCGTCTTCGCTCGGCGCGAGGAGATCCGCGCGAAAGACACCGCGGTCATGCTGCTCAACGACTGCTCCGGCTCGATGCGCGGCAGCAAGGTGTCGACGGCAATGGCCTCTTCCTTTGCGCTGTCGACCACGCTCGAGCGCGTCAACATTCCGCACGAGGTCATGGGCTTCACGACAGGCGGGCACTGGGGCTGCGACATCATTCCGCAGCACGTCGGTCAGAAGGCTCAGGATATGGCGAGAGCCGATGAGAGCAAGTCCGGCGTTCGCTTCTGCCGCACCGTTCCGATCTACATGCCGATCTTCAAGGAATTCCACGAGCGCCTGAACAGCGAGGTGAAGCGTCGCTTCGCCTATATGCGACACGTCCAGCCGAACCTCGGTGCGAACGTCGACGGCGAGTCCCTGGAATACGCAGCGATGCGCCTGGCGCGCCGCAAGGAAAAGCGCAAGGTGATCATCGTGCTGTCAGACGGCTTCCCCGCTGGCGCGCGCAATGACGACGAGCATCTCATGATGATGACCCGCAAGCTGACGGGCCTGGGCTTTGACCTCGTCGGTATCGGCATCGAGTCTGCCGCGGTCGAGCGCTTCTACGAGAACAACCTCGTCCTGAAATCGGTCGAGGAGCTGCCTGGCGCCGTCATGGGCAAGCTGCGCGCCATTCTTCAAAAGTGAGGTAATCGCACTAGTCAGTCAAAATTGACTTGCAACCCAACGCAGTGATAAGTAATTATTGAATGAACGCGACAGAGAGCGCGCAACAAATTCGACGCTAAGGAGAGATAGCGAATGACCATCGAGAACGAAGACGAAGGTTTCATCACTTGCCAGATCGACGGTGGCAAATGTCACTCGATCCGCATCTATCTGCGCGAGCACTATCCGGACTGGACGGTCGAGCGCTACAAGGAGGAGTATCCGGGCGCACCGGTGCTGTCTGCCAAGGGCCGCGAGGCTGCCTTGAAGCAGCGTGCGCGCAAGGATCGCGAGCTCGCCGCCCAGACGTCGGTCGCTGCAGCCGTCGAGCAGCTCCAGCCCTACGCATTCTCCGAAAAGTTCATGCATGACATCTTCGAGCTCGGCAACGTGCCGGCCGCAATGTCGTCCACCGGCAACCCGATCTCGATCCGGGTGCTCAGCGAGGCGCATACCGAGGCGCAGCCCTATCTCGCCGAAGTCGATCAGGAATACGTCTTCAACATCGACCTCGTGAAAAAGGTCTGCCTGGGCTTCGAGCTCGGCTTCAACGTCTATCTCTGGGGCTATCACGGCACAGGCAAGACGACCGTCCTCGAGCAGTGCGCCGCGCGCACCGGTCGCGCCTTCCTGCGCGTGCAGCACACAGGCAACACCGAAGAGGCGCACATTCTCGGCCAGTATGTCGTCAAGGTCGACGAGAACGGCTCCTCCTACACCGAGTTCCAGCTCGGGCCGCTCGCGATGGCGATGAAATACGGCATGATCTACTGCGCTGACGAATACGACTTCGCCATGCCTGCAGTGATCGCGCTCTATCAGCCGGTCCTCGAGGGCAAGCCGCTCGTCATTAAGGACGCGCCCATCGATCAGCGCGTGATCAAGCCGCATCCCGATTTCCGCTTCGTTGCGACCGGCAACACCAACGGCGTCGGCGACGAAACCGGCCTCTATCAAGGCACGATGATCCAGAACGCCGCGTCCTACTCGCGCTTCCACATCACCGAAGAGGTGAAATACATGCCGGCCGACCAGGAAGTCATGGTGCTGCGCTCGAAGGCTGGTCTCGTGAAAGCTGACGCCGGCAAGTTCGTGAAGGTCGCAAATGCTGTCCGCGACCAGTTCGCACAGGGCGGTCTGTCGATGACGATTTCGCCGCGCGAGCTGATCACCGCGGCCAAGCTTTCGATCTGCTACGGCAACAATCCGATCGAAGGTCTGCGCCTGGCGTTCATCAATCGATGCTCGCGCGTCGACCAGAAGGCTGTCTCTGACCTCGTACAGAGGCACTTCGGCTGATGATCCGCGAAGCTGACTGGTCAAAGCTGATCAAGCGTCATGCCGGCGCTTTTCACAATCGCATGCTGCGCTCCAACATTCGCTCCTTCGCTGTCGAGGACATCGAGCAGGAGTTCTGGATCAGCTTCATGCGGGCGCGTGACACGTTCGACGAAGGGCGCGGTGTGCCCTTCGAGGCCTACCTGATCGAGGGTCTGCGCCGCACGAAGCACGAAATTCGGCGCAAGCTCAGCCGGCGCTTCGAAGAGGAAGTCGGCGCATCCCTGGACAGCTCCACCGAGGAAGAAACGAGCCTCTACGAGCTGCTGCCGGATCCGAATGCGCTTGTCGGCGACGACTTCGAAAAGGCCCAGGCGATCGAACGGTTTTGCGAGCGCCTCTCTCCTCGAGCAGCCGTCTACGTGCGGCTCCTCTACTCGCAGCCCGAGCCGGTGCTGAAAGAGATGCTTCGCCTGCGCGAGCGCGCCAAGCATGCAAGCGAGATGGGTGTCAGCCATTTCGCGAGCGCGACCATCTCGTCCGGAGTGGTCTTCAAAATCATGGGTGCGCCTCGTCAGGAGCGCACGCAGATCCGCAGTGAAGTGATGCAGGCGATCGAGGCACAATCATGAGCAATATTCCAGACTTCGCACCAGGCTGCTACGGTTCAGCGCTCGCCTATGATGATGCAGCACCGATCTGCCAGGTGTGCAAGTTTGCCGGCGAGTGCAAGCCGTTGCACCTGTCGAACCTCGAGGCGCTGCAGGAAGCGCTTCATATCCCGAAGCGCAAGACAGCCGTGCGGCGCGAAGTCGAGGCGCCTGCTGCGTCGCCAGAGATGACGCTGCCAGTCAAGGTGCGCGCCCTCGTCGACAAGCTGGACAGGTCGAGCCTGCGCGTAACCGAGCGGCTGGCCCGTGGCGAGAACCCCTTCCTCGATACGAGCTCCAACTTCCTGAAGATCGTCGGGCATCTGCTGGTGCGGGCCAACCGGCCGCTCTCGCGCCGTGACTTCGCAATGGCCTTCCAGATGAAGCTGCATTGGACGCCGGGCACTGCCGACAGTCACGCGCGCATGGCCATGCAGGCGCTCACGCATATCGGCGCGGTCGACGAGATTGACGGCGCAGTCATCGTTCGGAGGGGCTGATGCCAGGCTATCGCATCCACTTCACCGGTATCGCCGAGATTTCAGGTGCAACCGGGCCCGGACCTATGATCGCCGGCTACGTCGATTACCCGCCGCGCTCCTCGGCAATGACCCGTCCTGCAAACGAGGCTGCAATGCGCGTCTGCGAGGGCGTCATCTCCCGGCACATGCCCGTCGTCGATGTTCATATCCATGCGATCGAACGCCGACCCGACGTCATCGCCTTCGATCAGAAATTCACAATCATGGAGTATCCGTCCGATGCATAGCATTCTCGCAGCCCGCACCGACTTTTCGATTGGCGAGAGCATTCTGACGGCTGAGAAGCTGGTCGATATTGCGCTCGAGACTGGCGCGAAAGCCGTCGCGATCACCGACACCATGAGCGTCACCGGTATGATCGACTTCACCAACCGCGCGGTGAAGAACAGCATCAAGCCGATCATCGGCGTCAGGCTCCGGCTCAGCGAGAATCCGACCTGGCGACCGGCCAAGGGCGAGAAGAAGAAGCACATGCCGCCCGAGCACTTCCTCACAGCCTATGTGCTGACCGAGGAGGGCTTGCGCGCAGTTTACCGGCTGCTCACCAAGGCGAACGGCCCGGATCGCTTCTACTACACCGCAAAGCTCGGCTATGAGGATCTCTGGGAGGAGCTCAAGGCGCTCGGTGCTGGGCATCTCGCATTCCACCTGGGCGAAACGCATGGCGTTATCATGCGCAGCGATGCGGAGACGATCGTCGAGACCCTCGCCGACTTCGTGCATCCTGAATACGTCTTTGCGCCGCTCGTGCCGGTCAACACGCCCTACTTCGGCGCCGTCAACGCACGGTCGCTGGCCTTCATCAACGCCGGTAAGGCTCGACCGCTCGTCATCCGGCCCGCGTTCTACGAAGACGGTGCAGCCGATGCGCACGAGGTTATTGGCGCGATCGCCAATGGCAATCGTGTGAGCGATCCCTGGCACAAGTCGACCCACAACCGCGACTTCTCGGTCCTGTCCGCTGCTGATCTGGTCGAAAACTGCAAGACGGCAGCCAAGCATCTGACCGATCGCGGCCTTGGTGCATGCGGGCCGCACTTCACGCAGGGCCTGAAGAACACCGACTGGCTCGTCGCGCAGGTCACGTATCAGTGGCAGAAACAGCCTGTCTCCCTGCCCGAGATGGCGCCTGATGAGTTCGCAAAGGTGGTCGAAGAGTGCAAGAAGGGCTTTGCCCAGCGGTTCGGTCAGGAAGTGTTTGGGCACAAGCCGACGAAGGAAGAGCTGGTCGAGGTCTACAAGCCTCGCCTGATGTATGAGCTGGATATCCTGCGCAAGCTTTCGTTCTCAGGCTACTTCCTGCTGGTGCAGGACGTCGTCCAGTTCGCAAAGCGCGAGGGCATTCTCGTCGGCCCGGGGCGCGGCTCCGTCGGTGGCTCGCTCGTTGCATATCTGATGGGCATCACCGACTGTGATCCGCTGCGCTTCGGCCTGCTCTTCGAACGCTTCATCAATCCGGAACGTCTCGATCTTCCCGACGCCGACCTCGACTTCATGTCCGAGCGCCGACACGAAATCATCGGCTATCTGATCGACAAATACGGCGAGAAGCGCGTGGCCGGCGTGTCGAACTTCGGCAGGCTTGCGGCTGCGTCCGCGATCCGTGACGTCTCGAAGGCGTTCCAGATCCCCGAGAAGGACTTCGCGGTCTCGAAATTCGTGCCCAAGCTGCACGGTGCAAACGTGCCCCTGCCCCAGTGCGCCGAGCAGGTCGCGGAGATCGGTGAGTTCTCCGACAAGTATCCGGCGCACTGGTCGATCATGGAGCGCCTCGAGGGCACGATCCGCAATATGTCGCAGCACGCGGCCGGCATCGTCGTCGGTGGCGTCGATATCGAGGAGCGCGCCGTCATCGAGCGCCGCAAGGGCGACAGTGCCGTCGTCTGCTGGGACAAGCGCATCGTCGAGGATCAGGGCCTGGTCAAGATGGATATTCTGGGGCTCAGCACGCTCGACCTGATCGCGCTGGTGCTCGACTACATTCGCGAGCGACACGGCAAGCGGATCAATCTCATGAAGATCCCGCTCGATGACGAGGCAGTGCTGAAGAACTTCGCAGAAGGCCTGACCGTCGGCGTCTTCCAGTTCGAAAGCCCCGGCATGCGCAAGCTGCTGCGTGAGCTTGGCAAGGACGGTCTGATCACCTTCGACGATATCACCGCAGCGACCGCGCTCTACCGTCCAGGCCCGATGGAGTCTGGCATGATGGACAGCTACTACCGGCGCAAGCAGGGCAATGAGAGCGTCGATTACGACCACCCGCTGATGGAAGACGTGCTCCGCGAGACATACGGCGTCATCGTCTACCAGGAGCAGGTCATGAAGATCTCCCAGGTGATCGCCGGCTATTCCGGCGCCGACGCTGACAAGCTGCGCAAGATCATGGGTAAGAAGCTGCCCGAGGAGATGAAGAAGGAGCGCGGCAAGTTCGTCGACGGCTGCGTGGCGACCATCAACTGCGAGCCGAACTGGGCCGGTGCCCTCTTCGACAAGATCGAAGGCTTCGCCGGCTACGGCTTCAACAAGAGCCACTCGGTCGAATACACGCTGATTTCCTGGCAGTCGATGTGGCTGAAGACGCACTATCCGGTCGAGTTCTTCGCCGCAGCGCTGACCCTGCTCGACGAGGATCGCCTGCCGGCTGTGCTGCGCGATGCAAAGCGCTTCGGCATCGACGTCAACATGCCGGATATCAATCTGTCGTCCGGTCGCTTCGAGATCCTCACCGATGTCCGGCTGTCGATCCCGTTCCAGCGTATCAAGGGCATCTCCTCGACCGCGACAAAGGCGATCCTCGAAGCGCGGGCAGCCGGGCCGTTCGCGAACAAGGCCGACTTCCTCGACCGCGTGAACAAGTCCAAGTGCAACATCAAGGTGCAGACGGCGCTCGACCTCGTCGGTGCGTTCTCGCGCATCGAGCCAGGGCAGACCAATCCGGACGATCCGAGCCGCATTCGCGATCAGTTGGAGCTTCTGCCAGGTCTGATCGTGGCAAACGTGCCGGTGCAGCGCGACCTCGACAGCTCCAAGCAGTCGAAGCAGGAGATTGCCGCAGTCGTCGATGAATATCGTGCCGAGCTGTCGGAAGACGGGCTCATGGTGCAGCCGCTCTTTGGCAAGAAGGCGCGCTTCATGATCATCACCGATGCGCCGAACAACCCGGAAGAGCAGGAAGGCCAGATCAGCTACGGCAAGGCGTCAGCGCCGGTCATCGACGCGCTGGCTGCCCACAACTTCACGCGCGAGGACGTCTACTGGACGGCGATGCTGAAGCGGCCGAAGGCCGGCAAGCAGCCCTCCCCTGACGAGATCCGCATGTATTGGCCGTATCTGGAGCGGGAGATCAAGATCCTCGAGCCACCGGTCATCGTGCTGCTCGGCTCGTCGGTCCTGCGCAAGTTCATCCCCGACTTCAAGGGCAAGGCATCCGACGAAGCGGGCAAGGTCATCTACTCGAAGGAGTGGGACGCCAACCTGGTCGTCGGCTTCTCACCCGGCGAGCTCTACTATGCGCCCGAGAAAATCGAACTCCTTGAAAACGTGTTCGCCTCGGTCGTCGATCTGATCGATTAACAAAGGAAATCCAATGAGCGACGAAACACCCCACGAAGTCCCGACTATCAAGGTCCGGAACTACATCGACTCCACCAAGCTGCGCGCTGACCTCGGCTACACGACGACGAACCTGTCGGACGCGATGATGACCCAGGCGAGCCTGTTTGCGCATTACGGCGAGCAGGCAGCCAAGGCCTCGCGCCAGGTGGACAATCTCAAGCTGGTGCTCGAGAACACCGAGGCAGCCGTCTATCGCCTCATCCGCGATGACGTTGCATCCAAGGGCGAGAAAGTCACCGAGGCCCTGCTCGAAAAGCTGGTCACGCGCCATGCGCGCGTCATCCAGGCGAAGCGCAATCTGAACGAAGCCAAGCAGATCGAGGCTGTCGCGAAGATCGCGGTCGAATCCTTCCGGCATCGCCGCGACATGCTCGTCCAGCAGGGGCTGATCATGCGCGAGGAGATGAAGGGCGACCTGGTTATCGGCGCACGGTCTGAGCGCGAGCGCGAGGTCGACAATCTCAAGGACGCCTACCTTTCGCGCGTGAAAAATCGTCAGGAAGAAGCATAATCCGCTGTCATTCCGTGATTTTCACGCTATTACATGATAAGTCAAAATTGACTGACAACATCGAGGACACCAATGAAACAGATCATCAAGCTGATCACCCGCATCCTTCGCCAGAAGCGCTCTGTCGAGCAGATCACCCGCCCGCTCACGTCGATCATGTCCAATCTCGATGCATTCGAGGCTGAGCAGAAGAAGCGCGCCGAAGCCGAACGCAAGCGTGCCGAGGCTCGTCTGCAGGCTGCCGCGCAGGCTGAAGGCGCCGCTGGCCAGGCTTCCAAGGCTCGCGAAAAGTTCGCTGCAATTTTCGCCGACTGATCGCGAAAATTCCTATGCACTCCCGCTGAAAAGCGTCTATTATGTCTTTAGCGATTTAGCGAAATCGCTAAAGCAGCAAAGCACCAAAGCAGACAAGCACCAAAGCAGAAAAGGAACACAGCTATGGCTCTCTCTCCCGTCCTTCAGAAACTGGTATCTCAGGCCGCGAACAAGTATTCGCGCTCGTCCGGTTCCCGCATCAAGCCGAAGGAAGGCGTCAACCGCTACCGCATCCTCGTTCCCGACGTGAACGCTCAGTTCTGGGCTGATCTCGGCGTTCACTGGATCAAGACCGAGCTCTCCGACGGAGCAAAGCCGGTCGCCGTCGTCGGTTGCTCCGACGTCGTTCACCAGCAGCCCTGCGCAATCGATACCGCAATCGACCAGGCCATTGCCTCGGCCATCGATGAGGAATCGAAGAAGCTCTACGAGAGCTGGCGCGCTCGCAAGTCCGTCCTTCTCAACGTTCTCGACCGTTCGAAGCACTCGACCGATCCGGACGCCGTCCAGATCCTCGAGGTGACGACCACCACCTTCGGCGCGATCATGGGCATCGTGCAGCAGTATGCCGAGGAAGGCGAAGACATTCTCGACGCTCAGAACGGCATGGACATCTCACTCACTCGCTCCGGCAAGGGCCTGAACACCGAATACACGGTCAACGTCGCGCCCGGTCAGTCGAAGCCGGTCACGAAGGCTCACCTGCAGAACGCGAACGATCTCCTCGATCACATCAACAAGGAGTTCTTCAAGGGCGACGATCAGAAGGCGCTCAACGTGATCAGCCAGACTGCGCAGATCAACGTTCCCCGCCTTGCTGCACGCACGCCGACTGCCGCACTGACCTCTAAGGCGGCTGCTGTCGCTGAAGCGGCCGACGAGGCTGAAGATCTGTCGCAGGATCTCGACGACGCAGCACCGTTCGAGGTCGAGGAGGAAGCTCCGGCACCTGCGCCGAAGGCATCTGCGAAGCCGGCACCGAAGGCCGCTGCAAAGCCTGCCCCGGCTCCCGAGGCTGATACCTCTGATGACGACGACCTGGCCGACGTTCTCGCCGACCTGGACGATCTCTAAGAAAACCGTCAGCGCGTGGCTCCCCCTCGCTGCGCGCTGACCGGCCACCTGATGCCGCATCGGGTGTGATCCGAAGCAGAGCCGCAATTCTCTGCTTTCGAGTGACCGGAGCCCTGCTCTGTCTCTCTCCGCGTCTCGCGGGGCTCCGGTCTAATCTCTCCGCATAAGGAATATGGCTATGAACCGGTATCTGCTCATCGACGGCAGCAACATCACGCATGCCGCAAACAGCTCGAAAAAGCTGACGGCCGGCACCACAGAGGTTCAGGCAGT
Source organism: Sphingomonadales bacterium (assembly GCA_027489295.1). The sequence goes on from JAIYAA010000016.1 coordinate 69,432, forward strand.
TTTTGGTTTCATGCGCACGATGCGCAAGATCTGCGCCACCTATCCCGGCGCGACACCGATCGTCCTTTGGGACGGCGCCTCCTGGCGCAACATGCTCTTCCCCGACTACAAGGAAAATCGAGAAAAGAACGAGACCAAGGCCGAGAAGGCGCAGCAGGAAGCCCGACAGACGGCTCGCGCGCAAATGCCGGCGATCAAGAAGGGTCTCGAGCTGCTCGGCGTCACACAGATCCGCGCCTCGAACATGGAAGCCGACGACCTGGCTGCCATTGTCGGCGATCGCTATGCAAAGCGTGGCGACAAGATCGTTCTCGTATCCGGCGACAAGGACTGGGTGCAGCTCGTTCTCCCGAACATGATCTGGTTCGATCCGATTGTTGATCGCAAGATCCGCACCGCGGCCGATATCGAGCCGGCGCTTGGCTACAAGGTCGACAGCTTTCAGCAGTTCCTCGAGATGAAATGCATCATGGGCGACAGCGGCGACAATATCGGTGGCGTCGGTGGTATCGGCGACAAGGGCGCGATCCAGTTTCTCGCCGAATACGGCTCGGTCGCGAACTTCTCCAACATGATCCTCGACAAGACACTCGATCCGGCCAAGCTGCCCAAGAAGATCCGGGACTTCGCGCTCAGCGAGGAAAAGCAGATGATCTTCCAGCGCAACATGCGCCTGATGGACCTGCGCACCTCGGCGCGTCCCGTACCCGTCAACATGCAGATCAACAAGGGCACGCCTGACGTCGAGCGCTTCCGGACGTTCTGCACCCGTTTCATGTTTCAATCCTTCCTGAAGAACCTGGAAACGTGGGTCAGCGTCTTCCCGGCCTTCACCGAAATCGAAGAGGAGCGCGCAGCAGCATGACAGACGAGGCCAAGAAGGCGCTCGAGAACGCCATCAGCAAGATCGGCAAGGGTTACGGCGAGCTTTTGAAGGTCGCAGAGCGCTATGGGTATGACATCGAGCCCGCCCAGTATCAGAAGGCCCGCGTCTTCCTGGATCGCACCATCGGCAAGATCTGGGAAAACATCGACGTGGTGCGCGACGTGGCGAGCGCAACGAGCGGCAACTTCTCGCTCGACCAGGTGGATCTGCCTCTGACCGAACACGTCGACCGTCCAGTGTCGATCCATGAGCACCTGCGCGCGCACGTCGCAGCAACCGCTCAGCCGGCCGAACTGTCCGATGGCCGCGCCCTTGCTCGACAGATTGGTGGCCGACTGACGAAGTCGGCTATCGCAAGACTCGAATTGGAGCAGTCAGTCAATACTGATTCCCCACGCACGACGGAGTCGTCCGGCATGTCCGACGATGACGACGTGGACTTCATCGACGATTAACAGGAGAACGAAAATGGCATCTGCAGGAAGCATCGCTTCAATCCTCGCCGGCGCGATCGGTGGCAGCGACGAGCAGTCGACGGTGACGGGCTATCTCGACACCGGCTACCCGCCCCTCAATCATGCGCTGACGCATCGCTGGGACGGTGGTCTGCCGGTCAAGCGCATCGTCGAAATCTATGGCCCTGAGTCCTCTGGCAAGACCGCACTCGCGACGATGGCCATGGCCGACGCGCAGCGCCAGGGCGGCTTTGCCGGCTTCAATGACCACGAGCGCTCTTTCGACGAGCCGCAGGGTATCAATCTCGGCCTGTCTGTCGATCCGGACAAGTGGCTCTACAAGAAGCCGAAGACCTTCGAGGAGTCGCTGACGCTCTGCGTTCAGACGGCTCTCATCCTGCGCGGCCAGAAGCTCATCCCCGATGACGCGCCGATCTGCTGGGTCTTCGACTCCCTCGCATTCATGGTGCCGCAGTCGGCGCTCTACGAGATGAAGGGCGGCAAGGTCGTGAAGGAAAAGAGCGCCTCCGAGCGTTCGATGCACGACAACACCGCGCTTGCCCGCGCGACGTCGGCGCACTTCCCGGCCTTCGCCCAGCACTGCGAAGACCTCAACATCTGCGCCATCTTCCTCAACCAGATCCGCATGAACATCGGCGTGGTCTACGGCAATCCGGAAACGACACCGGGCGGCAAGACGCCGAAATACGTCTTCTCGCAGCGCATCTCGCTCGGATCCTCTAAGATCACCAAGGGCGAAGGTGCAAATGCTGAAGTGCTCGGCGCGCAGATCACGGCCAAGGTGATCAAGAACAAGGTCAGCCGGCCGTTCGAGACTGCCAAGTGGCGCTTCGAGTTCCAGGACAACGGCCAGGGGCACTTTGCCGTCGCTCGATCCCTCCTCGAGTTCCTCTGTGAGCAGGGCATTCTCAAGAAGACTGGCGCCTACATCACCTGGACCGACGGCAAGAAGTATTTCGCCGGCCCGCTCGCGCAGAAGATCGAGGATGAGAACCTCCTCGACGAACTGAAGGCCCTGCTGCCGGCTGCCGAGGAATACGAAGCTCCGGTCGCGGTCGAGACTGACGACACCGACGAAGCCGATCAAGACGCAGCCTGATCGGAGCATCGATGATCAGCTTTGAAGTCCGGCTCAAGCGCACGATCACCGTCACCTCACGGGTGAAGGTCGAGGTCGAGTCGGACAGCCAGGCAGACGCCGGAGCGAAAGCACTCGCTCTGGCTGAAGCTGGCGAAGTCCAGTGGTCAGAACCTCTGGGCGAGGCGCCGACAATCGGCGCTATTGAAGTGGAGCGCGTTGTTCCCGTTGTCGATCTTGATTTCGCCGACGAAGAAATCGACTCCTGATGTTTCGTGCCGCGTCTATTCTGTCTATTCAGTATGAAACAGACAGGAGACGCGGCACAAACATGAAATGCATCTCGATATGGCAGCCCTATGCGACGCTCGTCGTGAAGGGCTTTAAGTTTTTCGAAACACGGACCTGGGCGCCGCCCAAGTCGGTCATCGGTCAGAGGATCGGGATCGCCTCGACGAAGAGCATCGTGCCGCAGCAGCGCGCCGAGTTTGACAACGAGCGCTTCCAGACCTCCTACAGCGATCTTGGCCTGCCTCATCTCGACGACCTGCCCCGTGGCTATCTGCTCGGCACGGTCTTGCTCGACAGCTACGAGCAGATCACCGAGGAGTTCCTCGAGGATATCACCGAGGAGGAAAAGACCTATGGCTGGTTCAACCTGGGCGGTTTCGCCTGGCGCCTGAAACAGCCGGAAGAGTTCGCTCATCCGATCGCCATCCGCGGCGCGCAGGGCCTCTATGAGTGGAAGGGCTTTGAAAATGGCGCGCAAGCCGAAGGTAAAATCGACGGAGATTCGGCGCGGCCGAAGGATCTACGGTCGAATCTATCACTTTGCTAACCGGGATATCTATCTCGCCTATCAGAAGCTGGAGCACATCGCGCGGTATGGCGAGAAGTCCTCCTCTGACGCCATCCGCAAGGAGATGGCAGCCTGGTCAATCGACGAGGAAACGCTGACCGAGATCCGGCTCAAGGGTATTGAGTGGGTCGGGATCGAGGTCAAGAACAACGGTGATCGCTATATCACCCGCCTGTCGAACTTCATGGATCGCGAGAAGCTCGTCAGCGCACCGACACACGGCCGGTCGAACACCCAGCGCCGCTATCTCCCGATCAAGCATTTCCATCACATTCCCGCGCCGATGAAAGTTCCTCGTCGATAAGTCAAAACTGACTTGCGACCCTGCAACGCGATCGCTATTAGTGATCAGTATGAACTGAACACGCGAGGTTCGAGATGACAGAGAAGATGAAGGTGCTGAACGACGGCACCGAGATTCCGCAAGATGCGTTCGGTGCGATTTTCGGCGGTGGCTTGAAGAAGGCCCTGCACGTCAAGCGCAAGCTCAAGGTCGACGGTCAGGACTTCATCTTTACGATCGCCGACATGCAGCCCCTGCAGGAACTGGTCGACACGCTCGTCGCCGAGAACCTACGCCTGCAAAAGCAGCTCGACCTCTATGCCGATGCGAAGATCGGCGCCTTCGGGCTGCCGGTCGTCAAGCGTCCGCGTGGTCGGCCGCGCAAGCATCCCCTCCCCGTCACCCAGGCCGAAAAGCCGCGCTATCGCGTCAAGGTCGGTCAGATTTACACAAAGGCATCCGCATGAGCTACGTCCTCTTCTCCGACATTCACGCGCACCGCTGGACGCTGTTTAGCCGTCCGACGAGCGAAGGCGTGAACGGCCGGCTCCAGATCATCATTGACGAGCTGAAGCGCGGTGCGGCTCTGGCCGTCAAGCGCGATGCAAAGGCCGTCGTCATTGCCGGCGACATCATGCACGTTCGCGGCTCCATCGATCCGCACGTTCTCAATCCGCTCGAGGATTGCTTTCAGGAGATCCTCGACATGGGTCTCGATATCGAGGCTATCCCTGGCAATCACGACCTGGCCGACAAGGAGACGACCAAGCTCGGCAACGCGATCAAGACCTTCGGCAAGCTGCGCGGCGTCAACGGCGAGGTGTTCAGGGTGCGGGGAGAAGCGAGCGGCATGAACCTCAGCACGAATGCAGGCGGGCACGACATCGTCTTCATTCCGTGGTTCTCAAAGACGGACGATCTGCTGCAGGCGATCGAGGCGCAGACGAAGCACTGCTTCGCGGCTGAAACCGACCTCATCATTCACGCCGGTATTGATGGCGTTATCCCGGGCCTACCCGGACACGGCCTCACAGCCGACATGCTGGCTGCCTTCGGCTTCCGCAATGTGTTCGCCGGCCACTATCACAACCACAAGCGTTTTGACGGCAATGTCTGGTCAATCGGCGCGACGACGCACCAGACCTGGAGCGACGTTGGCAGCAAGGCCGGCTTCCTCTTCATCGATGACACCGGCGCCGTCGAATATCACGCATCGCGCGCCCCGCGCTTTGTCGACGTGACCGGCTATACCGAAGAGGATATGGCGCTCGAGGCTGACGGCAACTACGTCCGCTTCACCGGCAAGGACATGAAACCGGCCGACATCAAGGAGCTGCGCAAGTTCTTCGAGAACTCCGGCGCGAAAGGCATCTCGATCATGGCGCCGCGTTCGACCGGCGCATCCCGCAGACCTGGCTCGGCCGGCACCTCGGCGACGAAGACGCTCGATGAATCCGTCGCCAGCTTCGTCGACGAGCTCAAGGATCTGCCGGCCTTCATCAATCGCAATCGCCTGAAAGCCGACTGCGCCGACGTCCTGTCTGTTGCCAGGTCGGTGAGCGAAGAAGCCTAAAGCTACCCTCTCTCAGCTAAGCTATTCTAAATAAACACAAAATACAGGAGAGAGCGATGCAACTCTATCGGATCGAATACGATCGACTGACCTTGGTCAGCACGTTCGATGCCTTCGGTGTCAAGATCCACGAAGGCGAGGAGCGCATCCGCGTCTCCATCAATGACCTGCCGCTGTCCACCGCATGCATGTATCGCGAGCGGATGCAGGGGCTCAACTTCGTGATGACTGCGCAGGTGCAGGGACACGAGGAGCAGCCGCGCAGTCACCGGCCTGCCAAACGCTCGCAGAGCAAGGAGCTGGCGCCAGTCGCAAAGGCCGCGCCGCAGCCGCGTCAGCAGAGCATCCAGGAAGCCGCCCAGGCCGGCGATATGTCGGCTGCAATCAACATGAGGAGCAAGTGATGGTATATCGCGACAACCCGCCGACAATCCGGTTCGATCAGCTCCTCTGGCAGGAGATTGGCCAGGAAGATCCGAAGCACCGCATGCTGGCGCATATCCGCATCGGCGACCTCGACATGCATCTCGAGGCGCGTGAGGTCGTGGCTGACAAGGAAGGCTGCCAGACGACGCTCGAGTATCCAGACGATCACGGAACGATGTGCGGCATTGCCGACACCTACTTCACCACAACCATGATCGACGGGCGGGAATACTTCCTGTTCGCCCTGCCCTACGGAGCCTGACATGACGCTGCCACCCATGCCGCCCACCAAGGATCGAGAGCCATTCGTCGACGTGCTCGGCAATGACCTCGGTTACGCAGAGGGCGACGGTGACTGGGCGATCGATAATGCGGACGCCGTCACCTGGCTGATCGACAATCATGTCGCGATCCGGGCTGCATTGGATCAGTCAGTTGACGAGCGGATCGAGAATGCCTGTCAGGCTGCATCCGAGACGCATTCATCGTGGCAGGCGCGTTGTCACGCAATCCTTGCAGCGCTCGGACTTAACTTCGGCGAGGCGCCGAGCCCTGCCAACGACGCCTACAGAGAGATTGACCCTCTCTATCGGCACGTCCGGCAGTTCGTCACGACGCAGAAGATCAGTTGCGCCGAGACCATCTATCAAACCGACCGCGTGATCGAGAATGCCTACGAGTTCATCGAGGGCTGCTGCAAGATTACCGGCTATCACAAGCACGAGGACGAAGCATGAAATTCACCGAACTGGAGCTGGAACAGTTCCTCGCTATCAAGGAAGGCAAGATCAATCTCGCCGACCGCGGTCTCGTGCTCATTCAGGGCGAAAACAACGACGACACATCGGCTGTCTCGAACGGCGCCGGCAAGTCCTCGCTCGCCGACGGTGTCTGCTGGTGCCTCTTCGGCGTCACAGCGCGCGGTGTCACCGGTGATGCGGTGATCAACGAGGTCGCCGGCAAGGGCTGCCGCGTGCAGCTCACCATCAACGACGACGGCGCCATCTACAAGATCGCGCGCCATCGCAAGCACAAGACCGGCAAGAACAGCCTCACGGTGCATCATCTGCCGACAACGATCGGCGCCACCTGGCAGGATCTGACCAAGGGCACCGACAAGCTGACGCAGGACGTGGTCGAGAAGATCCTCGGCTGCTCGCTCGACGTCTTTGTCGGCTCGATCTATGCGGGCCAGGAGAAGATGCCGGACCTGCCGGGCATGACTGACAAGGGCCTCAAGATGCTGATCGAGGAAGCGTCTGGCATGACGCTGCTCGAGGATGCCTATGCAGAGGCGCGCGAACGCCTGGCGAAGCTGAAGATCAGCACCGACCAGCTCCAGAACGCCGTCACCCGGGCCGGTGAGCGGCATGCGCAGACCGCAACCGACATTCTGCGCGTCCAGACCCAGCAGGCAGACTGGGGCGGGCAGCGCACGGCGCGGCTTACGACACTGGTGAAGCAGGTCAAGCTGGCGATCGAGAACATGAAATCGACCGACACGGCGCTGTCGAACTATGCCTCGCCGGCTGACCTCGAGGCCGACATCAAGGCGATCGATGACAAGATTGCCGCGGTCGATCACGAGAATACCGAGCTGCAGGAGCACCATACGCTTGTTGCGCAGGCAAATGCGAAGGTGCAGCGGCTCACCGGCGATCTGACGACTGCCGGCAACCGTGTGAAGGCGCGCAAGGCCGACGTCGAGCAGGTGCAGCACAAGGTAGGCTGCGCCTGTAACGAATGCGGCCGCGAAATCACGGTCAACGAGATTGCCGCGGCCGAGACTGCAGCCACGAATGCGCTGCGAACTGAAGTGGCCACGTATCGCGAGATTAAGAGCGGCCTTGAAAGTGCTCAGAACGAGCTAGAGAAGCTCACCAGCGCGCGGGACGCATTCAAAGCGTCAATGACTGATCTATCGACTGCCATCGCTCAGAGAAGCGATCTGCAGCGAAAGCTGAAGGCTATCCGCGAGCTGGAAGCGACCAGCAAGAGCTACCGCGAGGAAGCGACCCGCGTCGGCGAGGAGGCAAAGCGTGTGAAAGCCGAGGTCAATCCGTATGACGCCGAGCTCGAGCGGCTGCAGAAGCTTCTTGCCGAGCAGCTCGAGGCGATCCAGAAGGCCGAAAAGGATCTCGAGGATGCAACGACGGACCTTGGCCAGGCGGAAGCTGTAACGAAGGTGTTCTCGCCGGCCGGCGTGCGCGCTCACATTCTCGACGAGGTGACGCCCTATCTCAATGAGCGCACGGCGCACTATCTGACGACGCTCTCCGACGGCAATATCCAGGCGACCTGGACGACGCTCGTGCCGAATGCGAAAGGCGAGCTGAAGGAGAAGTTCACGATCGAGGTGACGAACGACAAGGGCGCGCAGAGCTTCGCCGGTCTGTCGGGCGGCGAGAAGCGCAAGGTGCGTGTGGCAACAGCGCTCGCATTGCAGGATCTGGTCTCAACGCGCGCATTGAAGCCGATTGAGCTCTTCATCGGTGACGAAATCGACCATGCGCTCGATGAGCCGGGCCTTGAGCGCCTGACCCAGATCCTCGAGGAGAAGGCCAGCGAGCGCGGCTCCGTCTTCGTCATCAGCCACAACAGCTTGTCCGACTGGATCTCCCAGATCGTCACGGTGAAGAAGACCGGAAGCCAGGCGGTAATCGAAGAATCTGTCGTCTGATCAGTGCAGAGCCGCGGTTTTCGCGCTATTCATTGATAAGTAAACATTGACTGCACATTAGGGAAGCCCAATGGCAAAGAAGCCGAAGACACCACCCCTCTCACCCGAGCGCACTGCAATGCTGGAGCGGATCATCACCCGGATGAAGGTCGAGTTCGAAAAGCTCGACCTGGTTATGACGATCGACGGCATGCACACGCTCCCGCATCTGCGCAAGGAAGGTGGCTATCGTCACCTGCCGGTCGATCCGTCGCAGGAGTTTCTGTTCAAGGACATCTACATCGGTGCGCGCGGCCAGGTGATCTTTTGCTTCACGCCGGCCGACGATCAGGATTACGAGCGCGTCGAGGTTGACGAGGCGAAGATGGACTCGGTCTTTCCGCTGGCTGGTCCCGCCTATGCTGCCGCGATCGGTCAGACGGATGAGGAGGATATGAAGATCCTCATCCTCGCCACCGAGCAGCTTCTTCTGAAAGAGGATCAGGAGGCCGCTGAAGCCGAGATCCAGGCGAAGAAGGATGCCGACGTCGAATATACCCAGAATCCTCTCTTCGGGCGGTTCTGATGGCGCTGGTCAACAATCCGAGCTGGCTGGACGAGGTCGAGTTCAAGCTCGACAGCCAGTGCATGTTGAATCCCCTGCAGCGCGCGCGCGACATGGTGCGACGCGACACTGATCGCTTCATCACCCATGCTCAGAACCCAGATGCGTATTCGACCGCGACGACGGCCACTGTGTCCGCACAGGCGCCGGAGCCTGCGGATAAGCAGGCGATCATGGATTTGATCAGCAAGGAAATGGCGCGAGCGATGGAGCGGACGAATGAGCGGTTAGTCATGCAGGCCATTCACGGCGAAAAGCCGGCCGCGCGCACAGATGCAAGCGACAGCGAAGCGCGCAAGGCAATCGAAGAACTGTCCGAGCGGATCAGGGAGCTGACCGTCCGGGCCGACGCGCAAGAGAAGCAGATCGAGGAGCTCACCGAGGCCCTCAAGAAAACGAATCCCAACTACGGAAGGTTCTGACAATGGCTGTCATCAAAATCGCAGGGCTCGACGGCTCATTGCGAAACTTCGGCATCGCAAAGATGCTTTACGACACCGTCACCGGCACGCTCGAGGTCGATGACCTGCTCCTGATCGAGACGGAGAAGGAAAAGACGAAGAAGATGCGCGCGTCGTCTGACACCTACGAGCGCGCGAAGAAGATCGCCGAAGAGGCCGACGCCTTCACGAAGGACTGCGTCTGCACCTTCGCCGAAGTCCCGTTCGGCGGGAAGAGCTATGATGCCGTCCTCGGCTTCGGGATCGTCATCGGCATCTATGCGAGCCTGACGGTTCGGCCGGAAGAGGTTGCGCCCGCTCAGACGAAGCTGGCAGCCGTCGGCACGCGCACCGCGTCGAAGGAAGAGATGATCGACTGGGCCTTCAAGCTCTATCCGAACGCACCCTGGCTGACGACGAAGCGCAAGGGCGAGCTCGTGCCGACCCAGAAGAACGAACACCTGGCTGACGGCGTCGGCGTTTGTCATGCCGGCATCAGGCTGCCGAGCTTCAAGCAGGCCATCCAGATCATTGCGGCGTCCCAGCGGGCCGCTGCATAAACAGCGCAAAATTCAAGCCTAGCTGATAAGTAAAAACTGACTTATCATAGCTGCCCATTCACACACAGGAGACTACCATGAATATGATGACGCCTGCTCGGGACTACTTCCCGGGCATGGGGCAGGCTGTTGCCGACCGCACCATCAACCGCAAGATCGTCGAGGCTGATGGCACCACGCGCGTTGAGACCTGGGCTGAAGTTGCCCACCGTGTCGCCCTTGGCAACTCGCTCCTCGAGCCGCGCGGTGCAGCCGCTGCACAGGATGAATACGTCGGCATGCGCCATCACCTGCGCCAGGCTTCGCTCCTGATGTCCGGTCGCCATCTGCAGCACGGTGACGAGACCCAGCCGAGCCGCAACCAGGAGGTTTTCACCAACTGCTCGACGGCTGCTGCCACCTTCCTGCTGTTCTATCTGCTGCTCAACGGTTCCGGCGTCGGCCGCGCCTACGACGACGCGATGATCAAGGCAGACTACAACAAGATGCCGATCGTCGTTCCGGTCATCGACTGGAGCCATGGTGACGTGCAGAGCGGTCGCATCAGCGGCTACAAGACGCGCCGTGACGCCGAGCATCTCTATGCCGGCCGCACGATCACCGTGTTCGAAGTGCCTGACAGCCGCGAAGGCTGGGCGAAGGCCGCTGAAATCATCGAGCGGATGGCCTATGAAGAGCGCTACGAAGAAGTCCTGATCCTCGACTTCACCGGCGTTCGCAAGCACGGCTCGCCGATCAAGGGCATGCAGGATCGCCCGGCGTCCGGCCCCGGCCCGCTGATGTCTGCCATCGCCAATGTCGCTCTGCTGCGCGACGCCGGCATGGCTCCCTGGCGCGCTGCCATGTATGCCGACCACTATTTCGCTGAATGCGTTCTCGTCGGTGGTGCGCGCCGTGCTGCCCGCATGGCAACGAAGCACTGGAAGGACGCGACCATCTTCGACTTCATCCAGTTGAAGCGCGGTGGCTTCCTCTGGTCGTCGAACAACTCCGTCACCATCGATGACGAGTTCCGCACGGCTTGCCAGAAGGTGCAGCGGATCCTCGCCGACTTCGGCATTCCGCTCGATGAGCGTGTCACGGTTGCCGGCCTCTACATGCGCACCAATATCCAGATCACCGACGTCGAGGCGCATGCCTGGAACGTTCTGGTCGAGCTGGCGAAGGCTGCGTATTTCGATGGCACCGGTGAGCCCGGCATCATCAATCAGGACAAGCTGACGCAGAACAACGAGGGCATCGAGGAATATGTCGACGGGCTCTATGCCGGCTCCTCGCGCTTCCAGGTCGACGCTGAGACCGTTCCGCTGATGTCGGAGCTGGCCAAGGTGGTCATGGGCGTCGTCTACACGATGATCACCAACCCCTGCGGTGAAATCACGCTGCTGATGCTCGGCGCCTACTGCGTCATCGCTGACGTCGTGCCGTTCCATGCGGTCGATGATGACGACGCCGAAGATGCGTTCCGCACGGCCACCCGTGCCCTGATGCGCGTCAACACGATGGACTGCCTCTATCGACGCGAAGTCAACCGGACGAACCGGATCGGCGTCGGCATCACGGGCTTCCACGAATGGGCCTACAATCGCTTCGGCTACACCTGGCACGATATCGTCGACGAGGCGAAGTCCAAGACCATGTGGATGACGCTGTCGCGGTTCAAGCGGGCAATCGACGACGAGGCGCAGCGCTATGCGAAGATCCTCGGTGTGAAGGTGCCGCACACGAACACGACCTTCAAGCCGGCCGGCACGACCTCGAAGCTCTTCGGTCTGACCGAAGGTGCCCACCTGCCGTCGATGCGCGAGTTCATTCGCTGGGTGCAGTTTCGCAACGATGACCCGCTCGTCACGCAGTACGAGAACATGGGCTATCCGGTGAAGCGCCTGCGCACCTACGAAGGCACGACCATCGTCGGCTTCCCGACCAAGCCGCGCATCTGCGATCTGGACGGTGGCGAGTGGGTGGTTACGGCTGCCGAGGCGACACCCGAGGATCAATACGAGTTCCTGCGTCTGCTGGAGAAGTATTGGATCCACGGCGTCGACGAGGACGGCGAGTCCCTGGCGCACGAGACCGGCAACCAGGTCAGCTACACCCTGAAGTATGATCCGCAGAAGGTGGACTTCAAGCGCTTCCTGGAAACGCTGCTCGAGGGCCAGTTCTCGATCCGCTGCTGCTCGGTCATGCCGCAGACCGACACCTCGGCCTACGAGTATCAGCCGGAACAGCCGGTCAGCAAGGCGCAGTTTGAGCTGATTGCGCAGGCGATCCAGGCCGACAACGACGTCAAGGAAGACATTGGCTTCGAGCATGTCGACTGCGGCGCCGGTGCCTGCCCGATCGACTTCTCGGAAGACAAGGAGGCAGCGTAATGGCGTGGAAGATCGTTAGCCGGCCTGATTGCATCTGGTGCGCTCGCGCCAAGGCACATCTGGCCATCCGCAACGAGGCGTTCGAAGAGGAGATCAAGCTCTCGCGGCAGGATCAACTCGACTTCAAGGATGCCACGGGTTTCAACAGCTTCCCGCAGGTCTGGCACAACGGTCAGCATGTCGGCGGCTTCGATAAGCTGAAGGAATATCTGCCCTAAGCGTTTCTCCTGTTGCGTCCCATGTGCGTCTCGTCTATTAAGTAAACACTGACTGATCAACGAGTGTTCAACGAACGAGCGAGGCGCACATGAAGTTCTGATCTCAAGAGGCCGATCAATCGGTATTGACTGACCAAGACGTGCCGGGAGCGTCAGAAAACAAGCCCGGCAACATGCTCTAGCTTCCGAACGATGCCGCTCGAGACTCCGGATATGGAGCGGCTAGTTGTCCGGTGACACAGGAAGCAGTCGGAGCAGCGCAAGCTGCAGGCCAACCGGCTAGAGGTTCGACTCCTCTCGTGAGCGCCAAATTCGCCCGAACGGGCAACGGGGTGACTGATTGGATACCGCGAGGGTTCCAGTGCTTAAAGCCGAGAAGTGTAGCCTCGGATCGGTCCATCAATTCGCTGGCGCTGCATAGCGACGGCATCGAGGTGGAAAGACGTAGCCGTAGACCAACCGCGTAAATGGGCTGACGGTGGAGAGGTGATACTCCGGTTTAAACACAACGAATTTCCCCGCCATATCAACAACTTGAGGAATCACATGATCGATTTCACCTCTTTCGAATGGCCGCAGTGGCTCATCCTGGCATGGATTGCATTCACAATGCTCTCCATCGCCAGCAAGAACGGCGAGGCCATCACCGTTCGCGCTGCGCCTTCGATCGCGATCCAGATGATCGTTCTGGTCGCCCTCGTCATCGGCGGTTTCTTCCGCGGCTAATTCTGCAACCGAGAGGATCCAAGCATGGGCCAAATCCTTACCTTCCCCGAACGCAAGCGTCCGATACCGATGCAGCCGTCGCCTCAGATCACCGAGGGCGAGTGCCGGCTGCTCGACAAGATCAAGATGATCGCCGATCACTCGCTCGACGTCGTCAATGCCGGCGAACAGGCAACGCGCCAGTTCCTCGCCGGCCAGAAGTTCCTCGGCTCGAACTTCGCATACGAGGGCAAGCGCTACCGCGTCCTCGTCTCCCTCGAAGAAATCACCGACGGCCCAAGGATCGCGTAGGTGGGTCTGAGCACCACTGGTCCGATCACGCCCTACGTGGGCTCCTGGGCTTGGTCCCTGGAACAGAAGCGCAAGCTCGCCGATCTGCGCGAGCGTGCAGCCACCCTCTTCATCAACAACAGACGCGCCGAAGCCGCGGAATGCGAGCAGGAAGCCGCTGACCTCGAAAGGAGACTGAAACGTGAGGCATAACGATGAACCTTACGGCATGCCGGGCACTGGCTCGCGCCGCATCACCACTGAGAGCAAGGGTGAGAATCGCCTGAAGCATGTTGCCGGCCTGATCGAAAAGCTGACCTACGCCGAGATGAAGACGCTGGCAGATCATGTTCATCAGGCGCTGGCTGTCGTTGATCGCAACGGCATCGAAGACAGCCTCGTAAAGCTCGCCAGCCGCATCCTCGAGCAGAAGGACTGACCGCTTATGTCGAAACACCAGATGTTTGCAAAGGTCGTGCTCGCTTCGAAGCCGACCAACGGTGCCCCGCCGATCATCACGATGCACCTGCGCTACCCGCGCATCATTCACGGCGAAATCATGACCCATCGCAAGAAGTCGCGGAACGCTCGTTCTTCGCGCGCTGTGCCGGTCGCGACCATGCTCAAGGAGATCCGCGAGGAGCCTTTCATTCCCTGGCACTGGGGCAAGAATCAGAAGGGTATGCAGGCTTCCGAGGAGTGCAACGAGCGCGTGCTGACGCCAACTGCAGATGAAGGAATGCAGGGAGTGACTCGCCATTCCCGCGAGCGAGCTTGGCGAGAGGGCGCTCAGTTTGCCGCAAATCTCGCAGAGCAGTTCTCGATCGTTGGTTACCATAAGCAGATCGCCAACCGGCTTATCGAGCCGTTCTCCTTCATCGACACACTTGTCACCTCGACGAGCTGGGCGAACTTCTTCCATCTGCGCGATCACAAGGACGCCGAGCCGCATTTTCAGGATCTCGCCCGGCTGATGCTCGTGGCGAAGGAGGAAGCTAACTTCCAGGAACTGAGGCCTGGTCAGTGGCACTTGCCTTATGTGACCGAAGAAGATGTCGCCGCGGTGGAAGACTATCTTGAGCCTTATTCGGAAACCACGCACCCGACGATGCCTTACCTGCAGAAGCTCTCTGTCGCTCGCTGCGCGCGTATCTCCTACAAGCCATTCGACGGCGATGGTTCGATCGAGCGCGAGTTGGAGCGTTACGAGCAGCTTGTCGGCTCTGACCCGCTGCATGCCTCGCCGGCCGAGCATCAGGCGACACCGGACAGTCTGTCCACCTACCGGCGCCAGGTTAAGATCCACGAAGGTCCGTCCGAGCAGCACGACCTGTGGAAGGCCGTCAGCGAGGGTAACGATTGGGACTATCCCGAACTGTCCGGCAACCTCGGCCCGGGCTGGATCCAGTATCGCAAGACCCTCAAGGGTGAATACGTCGAGGATGCGGCATGAACAGCATCGGCGCCCTCGCCGCACTGTCCGGCATCCTTCTCATGTCGACGTCCGGCGTCGACCGCGATCAGTCCTCGCGCCTTCTCCAGGCGCAGGGCCTCAAGCAGATCATCCTCGGCGAGAACAGCCGCAAGGGCTGCGGTGAGAACGAGAACTACGGCACAAGGTTCGCCGGCATCAATCACGAGGGTCGCCTGATGACTGGCGTGGTGTGCGGCAAGTCCTGGGTCGAAGGCATGACTGTCTATCTCGACTGATCCTGTCGCATCCCAACAGATTCATGTCTATTAATGATCAGTCATTATTGACTAGACGCAACCGAACAGATAGGTGAGAAGCATGAACGAGACCATTGCCTACGAGCTGTCCGAGCACAAAGACGATCCAATCGCCACACGCTTTGGCGCCGGATGGTTCTTCACCTTCGACACGACGAAGGAGCCGGAGCTGTTCGGCCCCTATGAGACGAAGGAAGCCGCAGATGCGGCTGCCAAAGCCGAGGTCCAGCAGGCCCTCACAGACATGGTTCACGAGGCACTGGGCCTCGCTGCATAAGGAGAATTCCGATGGGTGGAACAATGACCACTGAAGTTAACGTCGCCTTCAAGCGCCTCGAGGAAGAGGCAAAGGTGCCGTTCTACGGCTCGTCCGAGGCTGCAGGCGCAGACCTGCACGCCGACGTATTCGCATCCACCAAGGGCGATGAGCGCATGCGCTACACGCTGAAGCCGGGCGAGCGCAAGCTCTTCAAGACCGGCATCGCCCTCGAGCTGCCCACCGGCTTCTACGCAAAGATCGAAGGTCGCTCGGGCCTGGCATACAAGCATGGCATCGCCGTTCTGGGCGGCGTGATCGACAGCGACTATCGCGGTGACATCGGCGTCATCCTGCTCAACACCGGCACCGAAGACTTCGAGGTCAAGCAGGATGACCGGATTGCGCAGTTGATCATTCAGCCTTACGTGCGCGCCATCTTCTTCGAAGCTGAACTGTTGGGTGATACGCATCGCGCACAGGGCGGCTTCGGCTCGACCGGTGTGAGCGCCTGATGCTCTACGCTTGCATCGGAGCGCATCGCTCAGGCAAGACCACGACCGCACAGAAGGTCGCTGAACAGCTTGGAATCGACTTTGTCGATTCCTCGTTCAACGTGGCGCGTGAGTTCGGCTTTGAGCCCAATGCCGAGCTTTCGCTCGAGGACCGGCTGATGATGCAGCTTCAGGTCTTCAAGCGCCACATCGAAACGATCACCGTGGCGCAACGTCCGGCGATTACCGACCGCACGCCGCTCGACTTCTTCGCCTATACGATGGCCGAATACGGTATTCGCTCCCATCTGCAGATCGAAGACCAGACGACGCTGCAGTCAGTGCGGGACTTCGGCCAGGCCTGCCTCAACGCCACGGTCATGAACTACGACATGGTGTTCCTGCTCGATCCCCTGCCCGTCTATGTCGTTGATGACACCAAGTCGACGCCAGCGGTCAATCCCGCCTTCCAAATGCATATCGACGCCCTCATTCACGGCGCGCTGTCGAAGGCGCATTCGCTCAACCTGAACTATGCGATCGTGCCGGTGATGGAGCAGCAGAAGCGGGTGGATTTCATCTGCGACCAGATCGTCGCCCGGATGAACGACATCGAGGGCCTGCGCAACGTCGTGGGAATGCACTGATACCAGACATAGCCACGCGCATCCCTTCGGTGCGCGTGCTATTCAATAAATACTGAATGACAAGCGAAAAGCTTGCGCAGCGAGAAGGAGAGATAAGCATGCAAGTATCCCAGTTGGTCGAGCTCGACACGCACGCCGTCATCGGCGGTGGCAAGGCCCGTTCTTTCGGTATGTCGGACTCGGCTGAGTTCTTCACCGTCCTGTCGAACACCCTCTATCGCGACAAGAAGCTCGCCGTCGTCCGCGAAGTCATCTGCAATGGCTGGGACGCGCACATCTTCAACGACCGCACCGATATTCCGCTCGAGATCCAGCTCTCCGATCAGGAGCTTATCATTCGCGACTTCGGCCCCGGTATCGCCGACGATCGCATCGTGCCGATCTACTGCATCTATGGCTCGTCGACCAAGGTGCGCGACGAGAGCCAGACGGGCGGGTTCGGTCTCGGCTCCAAGGCGCCTTTCGCCTACACCGATCACTTCACCGTCACGAGCTGCCATGCCGGCCGCAAGATCGTCTACGCAATCAGCCGCGGTGGCAGCGCGACCGAAGGAAAGCCCGAGATCCGCCAGATCGTCAGCGTGCCGACCGAAGAGAGCGGCATCACCGTCACGATCCCGCTGCGTGAGGCCGGCGACAGACCTGACTTCCTGCGGCTCATCCGGCAGGTCGTGATGTTCGGCGGGATCAAGGCGAAGCTGAATGGCACCGATCTGGTTACGGTCGACTATCGCCAGGCGCGTTCGCGCGGCTATTGCGCGGTCAAGAATTTCGAAAATCGCCTGGGCGAGTCCCACGCATACGTGCTCTACGGCACTGTGGTCTATCCGGTCTTGACGACTGATCAGGAGATCACCCAGCTTGTCGGCAAGATCGCTCATCTCACCAGCGACCTCTACCGGCTTGTCCTGGTTGCGCCGCCTAACTCGGTTGGCGTGACGCCGAGCCGTGAAGCGCTGTCCTTCTCCCAGCTCACCACAGACACGATCAAGCG
Organism: Sphingomonadales bacterium; assembly: GCA_027489295.1. The sequence goes on from JAIYAA010000016.1 coordinate 87,008, forward strand.
GCTGTTGACGCGCGCCCTCAACGAAATCACCGCGCATCGGTCGGGCGTGCTGCACAAGATCCTGGCACGCGGCGTTCACAATCGTCGCATGACGCCGAATACGGTCGATGAAATTCACACCTTGCGTGGCATTGTCTCGGGGCGGAGGTTCCCCTCGATCCTTGTGCATCCCGGTCAGATCGTCGCTGAGAGGCTGCTGAGTGATCCGGGTAACGTCTATCTCGATAAGCATCGCGCCTGGGCTGCCGAGGGTCTCATTCGAACCTATCCGCAGATGCGCCGCGAGCTGCTGCGCGCCGTTCGTGAGGAAACGTCCTTCGCCGATGCGCAGAAGGTTCACACGCGACGCCGGTTCGTCCGCATGCTGAACAAGCTTAACATGCTGGATGCGGCTGTCGTCTATCACGATGGTCCGATCTGCAGGGCTGATAAGCGCCTGTTGCCGCTCAGCAAGAGCCTCGGCGAGTCCCTGCCGGTCTGCCGCGATATCAAGATCGTGCCGAACAAGCGCGAGTTCACCTCGATGGTCGTCGGCGGGCGCGATGACTATGCGTGCCGCACCGGTGATTATCATTTCGGCATCGTCGTTGGGCAGAAGCCCTCTGACGCTCTGCTCGAGCGGATCGAGGAGATGGCCAACAAGTATGGCTTCTTCACCGAGCCTTATGACTTCGACTATGTGAAGCCGAAGGTCGTGCGTGCGCCGAAGGTCGAGACTGGCTATCACTCCCTCGACAGCTATGTCAGTGGCGATGTGCTGCTCGTTCCACCTGCCCTACAGAGCGCCAAGTTCTTCATGCGCGCCTTCACGTTTGACGGACGCATGCGGCTCGGGCTGGATATGAGCGAGCGCTACTGGCTGTCAGCATACTATCCGGGGCAGATCGCCGTTATCACAACGAAGGAAGAAGAGCAGAAGCTTCGGGCGACCGGCGCCATCAACATCATCGAGGAACTGCAGACGCGCGTCACCGAGCTCTTCAAGCTGCGTGAGGTCCAGTATGGCTACCTCATCAGCAGCGGGCATATCGTCCAGAACTTTGACCACTACCACGCCAGCGAAGTCGGCAAGACCGCAGTGAAACTTGCGCAGGGTCACATGGACATTGCGAAGGCGATCTTTCCGGATCGCGTCAAGATGACCGGCGCCTGGAATGACGCGCGCATACTGCTGCAGATCTGGCGCAACTTCCCGTTCACGCAGCAGGAAGCAGCAGTGCCTGAAGAGCTCGCGAAAACCGGGCTGAGCTACACATTCTTCAAGTTTGAGGAAAAGGCGCTGGAGAAGTCGCTCAAGACCTTCGCCAAGCTCTACTGCAAGCAGGCCGACGCCCCCGCCCGTTTCGGATATCTGGCGCTGCTCGCCGGCTCCAACTGGACGTCCCGCACATACTCGAAGGACTGCAAGGACGTCCAGACCGTCATCAGCGTGGTGAAGCATTTGCAGCGCCTCAATGATCAATCAAAACTGACTGCAAGAAACAGCAATATGGCCCTGAAGGAGGCAGCATGAGCAATACAGTCGTAATCGTCGCCGCGATCGCCGGCGCAAAGGGCATCACCCTCTATCATGAGGATGGCAAGGAAACGAACCTCTCGCTGGATGGCTGGCGCACCCGCGAAATCATGGCGCAGGTCACACCGCTGATCAATCGCACCGGCAAAGCCGAAATCGATCTGGCGACCCTCGACGTGCATGAAGCGTTTGCCAAGAAGTCGGGCGGGCTGTTCAGCTTCGTCCGCGAGAAGATCGCCTCTGTCCGTTCGTGGTTCAAGCCGACGGCCGAGGATGAAGCTTCGAAGAACCTCGAGGCGTTCCAGGCAAGTGCAGAGGTCGAGGGGCACAAATACGGTGTCTCCGCTGATCCCGCATCCGAGACCGTCGTCGCAATCGTTGACGGCAAGCGGCTGCCTGGCGTCGATGCGCTGGAAAAGCACATCGAGCGCGCCGTCGAGACCAATGACACCGAGGGCGTCGCGAACTTCATGCGCCGCTGCGCTGCTGTCATCGACAAGCGCGGTCACTCGATCCAGGAACTGCTGAACTTCATGCGCCGCGGCGATCTGCCGATCGCAAAGGACGGCTCGATCATCGCCTACAAGGTGCTCAAGACGAACGCCAAAAACCAGATTGTCGACTGCCACAGCGGCAAGGTCACACAGCGCGTCGGTTCGCGTGTCGTCATGGACGAGAAGCTCGTCGATCCAAGCCGTCGGACGCAGTGCTCATCCGGTCTGCACATCGCTCGGCGCGCATATCTCGGCATGTTCGGTGGTGACATCATCATGCTGGTGAAGATCGCACCGGAAGACGTCATCGCCGTTCCAGTCGGCGAGCCTGATAAGATGCGCGTCGCTGCCTACCACATCGTCGCGGAGATCCCGAGGCAGGTTCACTCTGAGCTACGCTCCAATCTCCCGATGACCACTGACAGCACGGCCGGCAAGCTGCTCGCCGACGTCATTGCCGGCAATCACATGCCTGTCATCGAAGAGGTGCGCATCACAGAAGCGAAAGGCGGTGGCGTCGTCATCACGCCGCTCGCAAACGAGGTCGAAATCACTGCCGGCATCTCCGGCGAGGCCAAGGCGCTTGATGACAAGGTCGAGGTCGATCCGCGTGCAGTCATTCGCGAGATCCGCGAGATGACCGACAATGTCGAGCCTGAAGCCGAGATCACGAAGAGCCACGTTCAGATGATCGCAGGTGAGCTCCTGGTCGACGGCGAGAAGGTCGAGACCGAGACTGCTGCCGAGCGCCGCAATCGCATCAAGCGCGAGAAGCGGGCTGCCGCAAAGGCTCAGTCGAGCGACAAGATCTCCGAGGCTGCTGCGACCGGCGACATGAGCGCTGCGATCAACGAAGCTCCGAAGTCGAAGAAGGTCAAAACTGAAGCGGTGAAGATCGCTGAAGGACCGATCAAGGGCGAGGTCGCTGGTAGCTCGACACTGAAGCCCCTGCCCGAGAAGCACGCCGCAGCTCTGAAGCTGCACAGTGAAGGCAAGTCGAACCGTCAGATCGAGGCTGAGCTGCACATCTGCCGCAAGACCCTGAAGAAGCTCTTCGACAAGAATGGCCTCAAGCCCAACGGCTGATCCCTGGCACATAGGCGGGCCGGCGCAGTGTCGGCCCGCAAGCACACAAGGAACATTTCATGCGCACATCTGACCTCTATCGCACCCGCAGCCGCTTTCGCCCGCGACACGCAGCCTACTGCGTCTACTGGCTCGCCTTGCTGTTTCTCGTCCTCTTCCTCTTCCGGCCCCTTTAAGGAGACCCGCATGACCAGTCTGCAAAACGCCCGTCGTGGCCACTACATGCATACCTCGAACGGCAAGAAATACTGGCCTATGGACCCGCGTCCGGAAGAGGTTCACATCGACGTCGTGGCGCACCACCTGGCGACGCGCTGCCGCTACAACGGCGCTGTCCAGCATCCGATCTTCCGTTCGCGCATCTTCTATTCCGTGGCTGAGCACTCGGTCCTGGTGTCGCGCTACATCGAGGAAGTGCTGAAGCAGCCGGAATACGCGCTCGAGGGTCTGCTACATGACGGCTCCGAGGCCTACAACGGCGATCTGATCCGGCCCCTGAAATACGACGAGCTATTCCGCGAGCCGTTCAAGGTGGTCGAGGAGCGTAACGAGCGCGCCGGCGCCGAGCGCTTCGGTCTGGTCTATCCGTATCCGAAGGCCGTGAAGCTCGCCGACGAAGCCGTCACCAACGCCGAGGTCGCGCAGATCATCGTCAAGGCTCCCGGTGAGGACTGGTCGAGCAAGCTGCATGACGACAGTCACATGGCGCCATACCAGATCGAGATGATGGACCCGTTCCTCGCCAAGCAGTTCTTCCTGCTGCGCTACGAGGAGCTGATGAGTCGTCGGCACCTCTACGCGCCTGTTGCACCCCACGCTGCTTGACGCTATTAGTCAGTAAGTATTGATTGAACGACAAGGACCGAAATGACTAAGCCCCATATGCAGCGCGCGTCGAGCCACTCGGTTCAAATCCACATCGCCGGCGACTGTCAGAAAGCCACCCAGTTCTGCCAGTCGTTTTGCGACGCCAAGGGTCTCTGCGTAACCGTCACCGAAACGCTCTACGTCTACACGGGCGGCAGAGAGCCTGGCGTTCGCATCGGTTTGATCAACTATCCCCGCTTTCCGAAAGCACCGTGGGAAATCGACCGGATCGCATTTGAACTGGCGTGCGGACTTCGGACCTGGCTCGAACAGGAAAGCTTTTCGATTGAAACCGCAACCGAGACGCGCTGGTATTCCTGGCGCGATCAGGACACCTCCGCAGCATGAGCGTCGATCCGGACAACTGGCCGACCCATCGTGAAGAGCTGACGCGCAAGCTCACCGAGACAATCGAGCGGCACGTCAGCGCCCACGCCAACGGCAAACTGAGCGACCTGGAGTTCTACCGGGTCGTTTCGGCGCTGTGGGACACCTGCTCGGGCCTCTGTGAAGGCCCGCCGCTGCGTCTGCTCGAGGAAATCCACAAAGAGCTGCGCGCCTCGATCGCAGCAGCACGAAAGGCACAAGCCAATGGCTGATTTCAACAAGGACGCCTGGCTCAAGAAGGCGCTCTCTATGGGCTATCTCGTCGCCCGCGAGGACGGCACGGTCTACAGGCGCAAGCATATCTCGGTCGACGGGCGCACGATGAGCAAGGAGCTCGTGCCGATCAAGCCGCGCGTCCATCGCAAGACGGGCCGCGTCTTCTTCGATCTGACCTTCCTCGGCGTGAAGAAGTCGGTGCTCCTCAATCGCGTCATTGCGCTGGCCTTCCTGCCGAACCCGCTCAACCTGCCGCAGGTCAACCACATCGACGGTGACAAGGAGCACAACTACCTGCGCCAGCCGACGCCTGAGCTGCGCGCGAAGTGGGGCGAGTTTCAGCTCGAATGGTCGTCCGGCGTCGACAACGAGAAGCACGCACACCGCACCGGCCTGAAGACGGGCCGCGGCTCACAGAATTCAAACGCGAAGCTGACCGGCAATGATGTGCTGGCCATCCGCGCGTCCCAGGCGAGCGATGTCGACATTGCCAAGCAGTATGGCGTCGCGCGCTCGACCATCGTCAACATCAGAAAGGGCAAGACATGGCAGCATCTGTAAGCTTCGATGAAATTCAGCGCGGCGACTTTCTGCTCTCTCACGGTTGCGCTTTTAAGGTCACGCGCCTCACAGAGACAGGTTTCAAGTTCGACTGCGTCAACGGAGGTTGGAGCGGCGCCTATCATCGCGATACAGGATGCGTTCAGGTCGACGGCAAAACTGAGAAGTGGTCCGCTAGCATCGAGCGACGCGCCTCGCCAACGGCAGCTCTGGATGGGATGCATTATAACGAGCTCATCCCGTGGCTTGAGGCCAACGCCTGATGGCCTGGGGAGCTCGACAGGAAGACGGCGTCTGGCGCCTCTGTGAGCGTCGTGGGCGCACGATCGTCCACGCATGCGCCAGACTGCTCCCGGACCTCGAGATCCGCTTCCCTGGCCGCGCTATGGCCGAGGACTGCGCCCACAAGCTCAATGACCTCTACTGGCCGCAATACGAAGCGCACCGGAAGAAGCACAAGACCACCAACAACATGCCGTTCGCCTGGATGATCCTGGCGATCGTGCGCGACCACAAGGGCATCAGCCAGGCCGACTACGATCGCCTGTTTGCCGCAAGGAAGGAACAAGCATGACCGAGAGCACAAGTCCGATTGAAGCTGGCGTCGACATCGAAACGACGGGCCTCGAGGTCGGCGATCACCGCATCATCGAAATCAACATCGGCCTCTACCGCGATGAGAAGCTGCTGCGCGCCTTCCATACCTTCATCGACCCCAAGCGCTCGATTGGCGCCGAGGCCATGGCAGTTCACAAGATCACGCCGGCCCAGCTCGTCGGCAAGCCTGAGTGGAAGGAGGTCGCGCCCGCGATCGCGGCCTATCTCGCGAAAGCCGAGCGCATCGTCGCGCACAATGGCATCGAGTTCGACATGCCCTTCATCGCCTACGAGCTGAAGCGGGTCGGCATCACCATGCCCAAGCGGCCCATCATCGACACCATGCATTGCGTATGGGCGACGCCCGACGGCAAGCGGCCGAGTCTCAAGGAGCTGTGCCTGGCCTGCGGCGTCGAATACGCCGAGACCTCGACGACCGGCACTGGCGCGCACGCCGCGGACTACGACGTGGACGTGATGATGCGATCCTACTTCAACGCACGGCGCTGGGGCTTCATCGAGGTCTCGGCCGGCGCGGAAAGCGACACGATCCAGCAGGCCGCGTGATTATCCAACCGAGTTCCAAAACAGCATGCGCTATAAAGAGAATGCAAACGAGAACAGCGACTTAATCGCAATCGCAAAGGAGATAGACATGAAGACCGCAGCACAGAACGCATCCGCACCAGCCACTCCGTCCATCCAGGCGATCGAGGATATGCTCGATGATCTGGAACTGGACTCGCTCGAGGCTGGCGACGTCAATGATGAAGTGATCGAGGATCTGGAGCTCGAGGCAGCGCCTGTCGAGCAGACCGTCGTCGAGCCGGTTACGGACGAAGAGCTCGAAGCCTCGGTCGACATCGAGGAGCTTGACCTCGCCCTCGAGCGCGACGAGACCTATTCGGCGCAGGAAAGCGACGTCTCGCCGGTCGAGAACGCCCAGGCTGCAGTGACGACGGCCAAGGCCAAGCCTGCACGCGCTGCGAAGACGCCGAAGGCAGCCGGCGCTGTCGCAACGCCCCGCACGCCGCGCGATCTGAACGCGCTCGATCCTTCCGTCTTCGTTCTGTCCGGCGATGCCGCGACGATGGACCAGGCGACGCTCGACCAGGCGAAGACCGACGCGCTGGCCAAGGTGCCGACGCAGAAGAAGATCGCCGAGAAGTACGAGAACCTCTTCATGTCGCTTGCGGCCAACCGTCAGCCGTCGGTCTACGTCAAGCAGGCGCTCGCCCTGATCGACGAGAAGAGGAGCGTCACCGGCGCCGACATCACCGCGATGTTCAAGGGCTCTTACGGCCAGGGCACCGCGCAGTCGCAGGCAGGGCAGATCATGGTCCTCTTCGACGCTGTCGGTATCGCCGAGCGCACGAAGAACACGCTGACGCTCAAGGCTGACTCGGTCGTGGCGCAGAAGCTGCGCGCGATCTACGCGAACGCTGGTGCTGCCGGAGCTTAATGCTCCGGCCTCGCCGATCAATCAACACTGACTGGAGAAGAGAGATGGGTGCTTGCGATTTCACGAACAAGGCCAAGGGCCGCACTGCAGACGAGGCATTTAATGCCGCTCGACAGGAGGCGGGTTATGAGAGCGGTTACGGTGGATATTCCGGCACGATTGTCGAGAAAACCGACTATCGCCTGATGACCGTTCCGGCTGGCATGGATGCGCAGCAGTGCGTGGACAAGCTCATGCGCGACGATGACTTCACGGTGAATGGCTTCAACCCCTTCCATGACAAATGGGGGCCTGCAGGCTGCTTCGATCTCGGCACAGGTGAATTCCTGTTCTTCGGAATGGCGTCTAGCTGACGCCATTCTTCATCAATCAACACTGACTGTTCCGCGGCTGATCCCTGCCGCAGAAGGAGAAAACATGCCTCAGACAATCAACGGCGTAATCTGGCCGGCTGCCGGCGACCTGATGAAATTCATCGACGAGAACGGCTATCCGCATCAGCTCGAGGAAGCCCGTAAGCTTTTCGCAAAGGACCAGGTGCTGACCGTCAAGACTATCGAGGTGGACGGCTGGTCCAACTTCATCGAGTTCGAGCAGCGCCCTGGCAAGCGCTTCAACGGCGTCATGTTCGAGCCGGTGAGCTACGAGCTGCCGACGCTGGTCGAGGTGCCGGCGACCGAGCCTGCTGAAATCGAGGTGGATGACGAGAATGTCACCTTCGAGTTCTCCAGCGAAGAGCGCGACACGATCCTTGCAGCGCTCAGGCTCTGGCAGGACCAGAAGCGTTTCGGCCCGGACGCTCGCATCAATGAGGATCTGATCGACATCGCCACGAACGGCGGGCAGCACGAAGAGCTGAGCCTCGACGCCATCGACGCGCTCTGCGAGGCGATCAATGTCTGACCTGACCGGCCGGCGCCGATTTCGCCGCGGCTGGTTCGGGCGGCTCATCCTCCAGGTCGAGGAAAAGACCACCTGGCGCGATCACTACGGCGATCGCTTCGTAAACACAGGTTGGCGAGACGCCCGCATCCAGGATCTCACAACTGAGGAAGTTACCAATGGCTGACCTCTATTTCATCGGCGCGACCGACCCGGGCGACGTCACCAACGATCTGTCGCTCCTCGTCAGCGCTGTTACGCCAGAGCAGGCGTTTCAGCTCTGGCAAACCTACTACTGGGGCGCTGAAGAGTGCCCGTTCGAAGATGGCTTCATTTCCGGCGAGCCGGTAGCCGTCTCTCGCGAGTCCACGGCGGGGTGCTGGCGCGTCAAGCACGATTTGTTCCATGTCGGCGTTCTGCCCTGGGACGACAAGAACCAGCTCCACTACCTCGGACATCGCAAGGAGAAGCCGTGATGTGGATTCATCTCGACGAAAAGGAGCGAGCGCTTGTTTTGGAAGCGCTCCGCAGCAACTGCACGGACAGGCCGGGCGACGAGAACGATCACGACCGTCTCCATGATCGGCTGACACAGGCGATTGCTGACTTCGATCCGGCCGATCCCTGGCGCGCAGCGGCTCAGGAGCAGGCTGATGACGAGCTGGAAATCGACGAGGACGCCGTTGTCTCGAATGGCGATGACGAAGGCGCCTGGGTGCATGCCTGGATCTGGATCACCGACGAACAGGCTGGCCGCTTCACCTGCGAGGAGTGCTCCGGCGTCTTCACGCTGGATCGGCGCTACTGCTCGGTCGAGGGCATCTGCGACGAATGCGCCGCGAAGGAAGACGCATGCGAGGAATGCGGTGAGGATCTCGACGACGCCGGCGACGGTTGGGACGGGAAATGCGCTGACTGCGCCGACAAGATCGCGGCCGGCGAATGAGCCTGCCGCAACTCGCCTGTCGCTTCCCAAGCAGAGATGCGAGATAATACATCATCGAAACAGTTAATCAATCAATGTTGATTGATCCACGAACAGAAAGGTATCCCATGCAAAAGATCATCGCCGTCTCTCTCGTCGCCCTCCTGGCAACCGCCTGCACCCGCACCGGTGGCGACTATGCGCAGCTCTCCTCTGGCGAGTATCAAATCGCCGGTCATCCCTACAAGACAGCCAAGGATTGTGAGCGCACGGCCCCTGTCGGCAAGTTCGATCGCCGCTGTGACATTCCTGTCGTCGGTTTCCGCAACTTCTCCGACCCCACGATCGGCGTTCAGTCGGGCGGCGGTGGTAGTTTCTCCGTCTCCGGAATGTAAACGATTGCAACAATCTGGACTCGGTTCAGATTCCATTCAGTGTTGACTGAATAAAAAGGGCGCGGAGATTCCATCATGGAACCGCGCCCTTCGTTGTTTCTTATAACTGCCTTTCGTCAACTTCTGCGGATTGTGATATCCGTTACTTGCCAAGATTAACCCGCGCTCTTTTCTGCTAGATTACTTCAATCACATCAGAGGAGTTGCAAAACATGGCACTAGTATACGACGAAAGCACGCGCGGTGCGCCGGTTAACCTTCGCATCAGTGAGATGGACGGAACCAAGCAGTATCTGAAACATTTCGAAAACAAGCTATACCTGACATTCATTGCATCCTCGGGGACGCAAGGGGAGAAGTGGCAAGCTGAGAAGGAATTGGTCATCTGCGAGCGCAAAATGAAGTTTTGGGAAAAACATCCTAACTTCACGAAGGAAAGGGCTCAAGCAGGCATGGAGAAGGCAATTAAAAGCTGGAGAGGGTGAGGCCCTCTCCAGCGGTAGCGCTATCAGTCGTCCGGAAAGACGTCGCTGCCGTAAAAGTGAGCCTCGCGGGCCAGATCAGCGATATCAACGCTGGTCTGCTCCTCAAATCTCAGGCGATCGAACGGCAAGGAGCGCTCGCGCATGAAGACCTCAAGGGTATTGGATAGTTGCTGGGTAAGGTCGCTCACGCTTTCCTCGAAGACTCGCCGGTTCATCGATATTCCTTTCTGGGAGACTGATAGGATCATATTCCTAGGCGCCATCGCCGGACTTGGCAAGGGCTTTGTTCTTGTTCCGTTTCCGGGGTAGATCCTGAGTGTCAATTAACAAGATCCTAAGAAATGAGCAACAAAAATTCGCGGTAATGTAAGCATCCCGATGTTAAACTGTCTATTATACGACAGTGTTTTGACAACGAGCACGCAAACGATTTATACGAAAGGAGCCTCACAAATGCAGACAAACGCAGGAAAAATGACTCTCGATCAAGGCTTTGTGCCGACGTTAACTCCGTTCGAAGATGGCGCCTGTGGCATCGTGATCCAGCCGTCCGGGCGTGTGGAAATCTTTCAGCGCGGGATGCCGATGGATCGCCTGGCCGAGCCGTTCGACACGCTTGCGCCGGCCGATCAGCAGCTTCTGAAGAACGGCGAGCTCCTCATGGTGTTGCAGACCGTCGCTTCCCTGCCTGAACTGCAGATAGCAATCCTTGAGCAGCTTAAAGCTGCACAGGTGATCAAGCCGGAGGCAGCGAATGATGGCGGATCGTAAGGTGATCAGCGAAGCGATCGCCCAGCTCGACACGTCGGCACGCACACCGGATCGGATTCTGTCCGTCATCCGGGGTGTGCTGGCAGACGAGCCGCATGCGATCGAGGAACTCGCGCCCAACCACAAACTCGTAAAGGCGAAGATGACCACGGCTGAGCGCACGCGGCTCGCCGCCCAAGCAGCCGCGGTTCGCGCACGCGAGCTGGCTGACGAGCGCTACACCAAGGTCGTGCCCGTCATCCGGCAGGCGCTCGAGGAAGGTGCTTCACTCGCCCAGATCAAGCATCGGCTCGATACGGCCGGCATCAAGCCCTTGCGGTCGCAGAAGTGGAGCCGGCAGGCCATCAACTACATCATCCAGCGCGAAGGGCTGCGTAATGACGGCAGTGAGTAGGAAGCGGCTCGAATATGCCTGCCAGGCGTTCCTGACGCAGATGGCAAGAGCATATGCCGCGGTGAATCCCGATGCGGAGACGCCGGTGAAGGCACTGGTCGATTACCCGCCTGAACAGCGGTCCATGCTGATGAAGGCGGTAGGCCAGGCTATCAAGTCCACGCAGCAGGAGGCAGACAACAGCTTCCATGAGTGGCTTTCGCGTCAGGCTGGCGATCAGTAAAAACTGATTGACCAGCCGGGCGGCTTTCGATAAGTGCGAACTGAACAGGAGAGATCCATGAAAGACATCGACCCGGTTATCGTCGCCTGTGCCGGCGCCGTCGCCAGCGGCTACGGCAAATCGCTCATCTGGTCAGAATGGGCGCGTGCGCGCGCAGAGCTGCTAGGTGACAATCGCCGTTCGGCCGGCATCGTCGTCAGCGTGAATGACCTCGAGCGATCACCGCGCCTGACCGGCAATGAGCTGGACTTCTTCCTGCGCGACGAGCTGGCGAACATCTCCAGTGTCCTGATCCAAATCTTCAAGGATCCCATGTGGGCAGACCTCGACGTGCGCGTCGTGGAGGAGCAGCTCGACCGGCGCGATCCGCGCAACCGCAATCCACGCGCCGGCAAGCAGACCATATGGACGGTCTATGGCGCCGGTGATCCGCAGGTCTTCTACAACAAGGCCCAGGCTCAGCTTCACGCAAAGAACAGGCACAAGCGCGCGGTGGCAGCAGCGAATGCAGACAAGCATCCTGTCGCTTCCCGTCGTGCTTGATGCGATAACTAAACATTGAATGAACAGACACGAGGAGAGACCAGTGATTAAATCCCAGATCCGATTTTCGCTGCACGCTGAAGGAATGATCCAGCAGGCGCTCGCTTTCGCGACCGCAGCTCACGAAGCCGTCGATCAGCGGCGCCGCTACACCGACGAGCCCTACATCGTGCATCCGGTCGCCGTCGCGCAGATCGTGATGCAGGTGCCAGGGCATACGTGGCAGATGGTGTGCGCTGCCCTTCTCCACGACGTTGTCGAGGATACCAAGGTGCGGATCGAGACTATCACTGCGATGTTCGGTGAGCAGGTCGGCGAGATTGTCGCGGCGCTCACGAATGTTCCGGCCGACGCCGGCAACCGCGCTGAGCGGTTCCAGCTCAACAAGAAGAAGCTCGCCAAGGCCTCGCCGGAAGCGAAGACGGTGAAGCTCGCCGATCTCATCCACAACACGCAGACGATCGTGGAAAAGGACAAGAAGTTCGCGCCGGTCTATCTCGGCGAGAAGCTCGAGGTGCTGGAAGTGCTCACCGAGGGCGACAAGACGCTCTGGAACCACGCGACCATCCATTGCGTGATGCATCTGCAGAACCTCGGCGACGAGTCCCTGGCTGATCTGGCGATCGAATACGACGCCTGGCTCAAGGAGCACGGGCTGCCGGAAGGGTCGGCCGAGGAATTGCTCATGTACGGCGTGACGCCGGACCAGGCGAAGTATCTCGAGAAGTTCATCCGGCGTGCGAATTGGGCGCAGAAGATGGCCGATACAATGCTGCCGGTGGCAGCATGAAGAAGCATCAGCCCCGCAAGCGCTCGAACCAGAAGAAAGAGCGCGAGAAACCGTCACAGCGAGTCACCAGCGCGCAGGAGCAGCGAGAACGCATTCGCGCTCATCAGCGCGGTGCATCGCTTCACAGCGCTTCCCTGGCGCTTGCCCTGGGTGCCGCAGCACTCGCCTCACCCGGCTTTGGATGGGATCGACATGACTGAGCAGGAATATCTCCTCACCAAACTCGTCGAAGAATGCCTCGAGGTCGCCCAGCGGGCGACCAAGGCGCTCTGCTTCGGCATCGATGAAGTGCAGCCGGGCCAGCAGCACAGCAATCGCCATCGGCTCCTGCTCGAATGGAATGACCTGTTGGCTACCCAGGAAATGCTGCACGACAAGACCGGAATCGCTCTCTTTGGCGATTCCGACCTGATCCGCGCAAAGAAGCGGAAGATCGAGAAGTTCATGATCTACTCGCGTGAGCAGGGCTGCCTGGAGAAGGAGGTTAGCAATGGTTGAACTTACGGACGAACACCGCCTGATCGATATCCCGGCGCTCAATCGCTTCCGGATCGGCGACAAGGTGATCGTTGATGCCAGCGCCGACAATGATAGCTTTGAGGGCGTCATCATCGGCATCGAGCTGCAGCGTGATTGCGGTCAATTTGTGCCGTGCATCACGCTGCTCGAGGGAGGCTACATCACCGACGGCTTCAAGCCTGACGATTGCCGTAAGGTCGAAGCGGACGTCGTGCTGCAGGCGACAGTCAACTTCAACGATCGTGTCCTGGTTCGATTGACCGAGGACGGGCATCGCATTCTCAAAGAGCGCCATGAAGAGATGCGGCAGAAGCTGCCGAGCTATCCTTCATATGTGCCGCGAAAGACGAATGACGAGGGGCAGGTGTCGTTTCAGATCTGGGATCTGATGAACACCTTCGGCCCTTATATGCATCTCGGCAGCACCAAACTGCCGATCGAGGCCAGCCTCACATTCCCCTCGCTCAGCGCAAAGGAGCCGTCCGCATGACCGACATTTTCGTCTTCGGCTCAAACCTTGCCGGTGTTCATGGTGCTGGCGCTGCGAAGTTCGCCAAGCAGCGACATGGCGCGATCTGGGGTCAGGGTATCGGGCTGCAGGGCACCTCCTACGCCATCCCGACCAAGGATCAGCGCATTCAGACCATGCCGCTCGACGCGATCAAGCGGCATGTCGAGGTGTTCAAGGAGTTTGCCAGACTGCATCCGGAGCTCACCTTCTACGTGACGCCGATCGGATGCGGGCTCGCCGGCTACAAGCGCCCGCAGATCCGGCCAATGTTCGACGGCATGCCTGATAACTGCCGGTTCGCCGAAACCTGGGAGGATCCTGATCTATGAGCCTCGCTGATGCATTTGCTCCCGCTCAGGGCCGATATCGCGCTGCCGTAATGCGTGACACCTGGGGTCATCTAGATACCAAGCCAGGCGAGGCTCACCCGGGGCATATTCTCTTCGCTCTGGGCGTGCATGGCGACATCGTTGTTCTCGAGTGGAACTTCGAAGGCGTCAGCTCGAACCCTTGGATCTATCAGGAGCTGCACGAATTCGTCGGACAGCACACGATGAAGACCGATCGTGATTGGGGCGTCTGGGTCTTCGAAGGCACCTACCGCACCTTCAAGAATGGCGGGCACAAATTCAGCGGCAAAATCCGCCCGTGCCGAGTCACTACACGCTTCGGCAAAAAGAGGACGTTCTGAATGAGCGAGCAGGTTGCCACGCTTGATATCGCCGAGTGTGGCAACCTGATTGTCATGCTGATGGAGGTAGAGCCGGAAGCAACGCTCTGGGACGACGACCCGACCGCTTTCTTCCGTGTGAAGGTGGTCGATGCGAGCGATGGCACGATTACGCTGCAGGCGGATCACCCTACCCTCGCAGAAGCTCGACGAACCTGGGATGACTGGGTGACAATCATGAATCCGGCTGCCGATCCGGACATCATCGCGCCGCCCGTGGAGAATTACACCTCGCATCCGCTCTATGGGCGCTTCTGAACCCTGTAGGAACCCGCGCGCTTTTGTGCGATTGTAAAATGTAATCAACAAGTTGAGGAATGAATGTCAAGATCGACCAAAGTGCCCCAGGAAATCATCGACGTGCTCGAGGTGGCCGGCGAATATGAACTGGAACAGGGCACGCGCCACACCAAGATCAAAGTCGCCGGCCGGCAGGTCGGCATTCTGCCGCACGGGCAAAAGCGTGACGGCCAGGGGCGCGGTCGCAATCACAAGAATCTGGTCTGCAGCATCAAGCGGAGAATCCGCGAACTGCAGGAGCTCGCTGTCTTGCCGCCTACGACGATCAATCAAAACTGAATGAGGACGTCATGCAGTTTCAAGGGGTGACACAAGCCATCTGGTCGAAGATCGAGGATTCGATCATGCGGCATCGCTCGCAAGGCGACATCGTCTCGCATCCGATCCGGCTGACCTGGCGCTACGGTGAGCGGCGCATCGAAGATCGTCGCCGGGACCACGTCTTCACGATCCACAACATCACGATCGCCGCGGAGCTGACCGGCCAAGGCATCTTCACCAGCATCATGCAGCGGCTCGCCACGCAGCCGCAGCTCGCTCGACGCATCGACTGGATCTACCTCGAACAAGTCAACTTCCGCCTGGCGAACCACCTGCAAGACAAGCTCGGCTTCAAGGCTGACAACGGCATGGTGATCGATTGCTGGCGCATGGTCGACAGTCAAATGGAGCTCGGCCTATGAACCCGCCCGATCACGACAAGACCAAGTGGAAGATCATCCAGTATACCGCTGATTGGGCGCTCTATCAGAGCAGATCCTCGAGCCTGTGCAGCCTATCCCGTCGCGTCGATGGCGACTGGGAGCTGAACGACACCGGCACGCTCCAGGAGATGCAGGACAAGTTTGAGCGGGTCGCCTTGCCGAATGGCTCGGGCACGATCTACGTCGCCAATCCGGCGAACGGCAAGATCAGTGCGGTTCATGTCGGCGGGCCGGCTCCAACGCTGCCACAGGGCGGCATTGGGTACGACAGCTTCGACGAGGCGTTTCCCCAAGAAGAATGGAGTCTGAAGCAGGTTTTCGCGACCGAAGCCGAGGTCGAATACAATCTAATTGTCCAGGACGGCATTCGCTCGCTGAACCCACCCGCCTGTGTCGTCACCGTTTGGAATGACGAGAACGTGGACTTTCACTGGAAGCTGGAAACGCAGGGCAAGCTCCAGGATCAGCAGGAAGCGTTTGAGCGCTTCCGCGCGGCCCTGGAATACATCAAGCCTGCGCCGGTCGATCCCTACGCCAGCAATCCTCTCTATGGGAGGTTCTGATGCTGGAGCAGGGAATTGGCAGAGCCGGCTGGCGCGCGAAGTATCCTATGGGAGACTGGGTCACGCATAAGCGCGAGCAGCTCGAAAATGGCGATCGGATCGTCGTGCTCAAGGAATATACGACCACTCGCGCCGCTCTCTTTACCTTCTACGAGAAGGACGACGATCGACACTGGATTCTTCACGCGGACGGCGAGCTGCAGGCCATCCTTCCGCTGTTCGACCTGCTCGTCATTCTGCCTGATACGCCCCTGTCAGACTATTCCACGCATCCTGACTTCGGGAGGTTCTGACTATGCATTTCCTCAACGAAAACAACCTTTTGCTGCCTGCCGTAACCCGCGTTTGCAGTCGCTATTCTGTAGACAGTCAACAACAGGAGAGCAGCATGATCACCACCCTCGCACAAGTCCTCGACGTCTGCACCGCGAACGAGCTCACGCTCATCGCCTACTACGACGACATCAACGAGCCTGACTACAAGGGCAAGGACGCAGCCAAGGCTCGTGAAGCGCTCGAGGCGTGCGACGAGATGCGGCTCGGCGTCTACGACGCTGCCGGCAAGTTCCTGGGCAATTTCTTCATCGTCAACGAATTCGAGGGCGATCCGGAAGAGCAGGTTGCTGACTACACGGTCAGCACAGAATTCACCGCACTCATCGAAGGAGCAGCCGCATGAGCAGCCTGGGCCGCATCAGGAAGAACATTCGCCGGATCGACGACAAGCCGAAACGCACCATTCACGGTCTGTCGCCAACGCAGCAGTTGGTGAAGCTCGTTCACGGCGAGATGGGCATCATCGCGACGACACCGCCCCACCCGATGAAGTATCCGAAGCATGAGGTCGCGGCCAAGGGCTCGGTCTACCGTGGCCTGTGCAATCGCACCGCCTGCGACGGCTTCCCGGCGACGACCTACAATCTCGGCACCTATGGCTACTACTGCGCGCCGTGCGCACACGCCATCAATCGAGGCAATAAGCAGCCTCTGTGCGTCGAGGTCGATCACAGTCTGAGCCATGCCGAGATGGACGAGCGCTACCGTGGCTACGACTGGAGCAAGGCATGAGCGCTCCGGAACGCATCATCGCCGCAGCGATCAACTTCGGCGCCATCATCAGCCTGCCGCCTCCTAACCGGCATCCGCACATCATTCAGACGATGGATCTCGAGATGGGTATCGAGGGTGTCAATGCGACGCCGCAGACCCAGGGCTTCATCACAGACACCGGACGCTTCGTGAACCGGGTCGAGGCCTACTACATCGCCTACCGCGCCGAGCAGCTTCTGCACGGCCCCAAGCAGACACCGCAACTCTATTCGGAGGATCTCTGGTGACAGACAACAGCCCCATTTCCGAGCGCACCGATCGCATCCGGCAGCTCAACGACCAGCTCCGCACGTTGCGCGGCTCCGGTGAGGTGCACATCGTCGGCCAGCTCTCGCAGGAAGACGAGGAGAAGCAGAAGAGGGTGCTGGTCGAGGTCGCGACCTGCGCCGGCTTCAACGATGGCGATGACCCCTACGGCGAGCATGACTTCGGCACTGTCACGGTCGACGGCGAGCGGTTCATGTTCAAGATCGACTACTATGCGCCAGGTCTCGAGGAAGGCTCGGAAGATCCGGCCGATCCCGCCAAGACTGTTCGCGTTATGTCGGTCTTTCACGCGGAGGAATACTGATGAACATAAACGCCTATCTAAATTGGCGAGCAGCCGTCGACAAGCACTATGGCTCGCTCGCTGGCTTCTCCGACCGTCGCACCGTCGAGATCCAACTGGCCGGCTTGCTCAATCAACTCGCAGATCATGAGCGCGTCGCCCGCGAGATTCAGGACGACGCTCAGCGCGAGGATTTCAACGCCTTCTTTGAAAGCGAAACCACGGCTGCCAAGAAGGCGATCGCCGAGCTCGATCAGTGGATGAGGGATCAAATCTGATGACTGAGGCAAGCGAGATTGAGGTCTTCGGTATGGTCACTGACCAGAAGACAGGTGACGGCCGGATCGCCCAGCGCGGCGAATGCGTCGAATACTACGACATTCTGGTGCGCGGCGAGAGCGACGATGACGGTGAAATTCCGGAGATCGAGGAGCACGAGAACCTCACCTACGAGCAGATGACGGCCAAGGTGCAGGAGCTCGAGGCAAAATACGAGCTTTGCGCCGAAGAAGTGTGGGGATTCTGATGGAGCTCATTCCTGTCGCAGATCCTAACCCAGAGGTTCCGACCTGGGATTTCGCAGTGCCCGAGGACGTGCTGATCGAGGTCATCATGCACGATCCGGCCGGCACTGCGAGCTTCGGCATCGAGTCGACCTCGATCATCTCCACAAGCGAAGTCGCCGGCGCCGCGAGCTACGAGCTTGAGCACGGCTTCCTGGACTACACGATCCAGGCGATGATCAATCCACCCGGCGAGGGCTGGTTCGTCGTCGAGGGTGTCACTGCGGTCTACCGCCGTGGCGACGGATGGATGACCGACGACGACATGCGGTTCGATCACACCGGCGTCAGGCCGGCGACGGCAGAAGAGATTGCGAAGGAGCAAGGCTGATGCCTCAAGGCGGTCGATACATTCTCTGTGACCGATGCAAGGTCACGACCTTCTCCCTGAATCTTCCTTGGAATCACGATCATCAGACCAGAAAGGCAGCCGAGGAAGCCGGCTGGATCGTGGAGCACGATCGTCACACCAACACCGGCGAGGATATCTGCCCGTCCTGCCAGGAAATCACGCAGGAGAAGTCATGAGTGAACAGATCCACACCGACGAGTTCTGGGATCCGCAAAAGCTCTATTGGGTGACGATCAAATGGGTCAGGCGCGATGGCAAGAAGGTCATTCTGCACGACAATAGGATAGCTTCCGATAAGGGCTAGTTATCGGAAGTGAGGCAGGCGCCTGGTCAAACTGCCCACTGGCGAATCCCAAGGCGCAGTTACGGTTCGTTAAGAGAAAATTCACCATTGCGGTCAAGGAGTTGTTAACCGTGCTTCCAGAACGTCCGATAGGCTGGGAATGGCATCGAGGGCTGTCCTCAAACGGCGAGCTCTATCTGATGAGCAACCGCGACACCGGTGAGGTTGCGATCTGGATCTGGGTCGAAGGCATGCCTCATTGGGCGATCCTCGAGCGTGTCGGCTTTATCGCGCAGGCACAGAAGCGCCTTGGCGAGCTGAGCCAGGCCGTACACCGCGCAGAGACAACGATCCAGGAGCTCGCCGATGGAATTGCCGAGCGCATGCGAAACCCGCTCTATGGGCGTTTCTAGCAGGGATAGGCTTCAGCAAGCGCTCTGCGGACGAGGATATAGGCGGGCTGGGAGCGCAGGGCCGGGTTGGTATCCAGGAAGCGCGCGACAACCTCGACCGCGTCATTGGCATTGATCTGATCGGGCAGACAGAAATTCATCACTGGCGCCTGCCCTTCAGGCAGAAATGCCCGTGCATCAAGAGCCGAGTAGACGACACCTTGGCAGAAGCCGGCGTCATAAGCGCTTTGAACCGAGCCCTGTCGATCACCATTGGCCTTCTGCGCAAGATAGGAGCGGCAGTATTTGGTCAGCCCAGTCCCGTCGATGAAATAGGAATAGGTCTGTGCCTGCGCGCCCGAGGCGCAAAGCATAAGGATCAATGCTGCTCGAAACATAATTCACCTCCCTCTGAAGATTCTTTTCCTGCTCACTTGGATTCCGAAATTTTGGAGCTACGTGTGACTCACGATCAATAGGAACTGACTGAATGCCTGACCGCTACGAGATCCGCAAGCTCGCCCTGAACCACTATTCCCTCAACGGCGTAGAATTGAAACAGAGCGCCTTTGACCTGGCCCATCACATCATGGGGCTTGAGCACGCACCGACCGATCCGGATCGTCAAACGCCGGGCCCGGACGTCGTCATGCGGGCCACGCGCCTTGCCAAGTCATTCGGTGGAGCTGTGCTGCGGCTTGAAAACGGGAAATGGGTCATCGATCCGCTCGAGGACGGGGAAGAGCTCTCGGCACAGCAGCTCGCCAAGGCAGCCGTCGGTAAGATCCGTCGTGGCCCGCGGCCAGAGGTTGAAATGCGCCCCTCCCCTTCTGCCACGGCGAAGATCATCGCGTTTCCCCAAAAGCGTGAGCCGTAAGCTGCCGGCCGCATTCCGCGTCGTGACGTGCGATCTTGAAGCGTCAACACGAACAGCGGAGAAACCGACATGCAGACGATCTACGACGCGATTAAGTCCTCTCAGCAAGCGCTCGCAGAGAAGCGCGGCGTCGACCCTTTCGAGCTTCCTGCGCATTTGCAGAGTGAAGATGAAGCCTGCCGCGCACTCGACAAGAAGCTTTCGGATGCGTTTCAGACGCCGATTCAGATGCTGCAGGATGGGCTGATCAGTGCGACCGAGTTCTTCGAACAGGTTTACGTCGCAGCGACGCAGCCCGTATAGTCAAGAGATTCGAGAGCGAAGCAGCAAGCGCCGAGCCAGCCGGCGCTAACTCGTGAGGATGAGCCACACGAGCCGTGGCAACGGGCTCTGCTCTCGAACAGGAGTGATGAAGATGGGGATACCTATCGTAATCACGCTTGAGGTAAGGAAAACCCGGACAGGCTGGTCACTGCGCGTCCGGGTCCAATTCCTAGCCTAAGCGAAACCGAGGTCAGGAGTTCGCGCTCCTGGCCTCACTCCTGAAAGATAGCCCATGGGCGCGCAGCTTTCAAGCTTCCTGCAACTGCCTGCCGCACTCCTGCTTCGACAGCGCTATTCTCTGAACATCAACAGCGCACAGAGAGAGCGAAGCATGACCGAAGTCACCTATGAGCTTTACATCAACGCCGAGGCCAAAGTCTCCTGCACCGCGATCGCACGAGTCCTTGCTGAGTTTGTCGGCGAGGAGTTCGTTGACGACGAAACCAAGCAGCTTCTCGCCGAGCCGGCGAACAACGAGCCTAAGATCGAGACTGCGTCGTTCGCCACGAGCATGTTCGGCATGCTTGATCATGAATTCCGCTTGCTCAAGCCGCTGAACGAGAGCCAGGTCATCGAGCTACAACGCCGTCTGCGTGACACCTGCGGATCCGAAGTGATCGACGTTGGCTATGAGGAATGGCCGACCGACGATCAGCTCGCCGAGGATGGCCCGACCGTCTCCTATTCCGGCGACGAAGCCTTTGAGCCTGTCGCCGAGAAGATCCAGATCAACTACCGCGTCACGAGATTCACCTACGACCTCGACCGCAACATGCTGAGCGCCGAAGTGCGCCAGATCCTCGACGACAATAGCGTCGACCTCGAGCAGCGTGCCATGATCACCTTCGCCTATGAAGATGACGCCGTGACACGCTCGATCCGCTACGAGTCTTCCGAGGACACAGATGCAGTCTTCGAAGTCCAGCTCCTGAGCGCCTTCACCGCAGAGTTCCGCAAGCGCCACGACGACAACGGCTTTCACTCTGCCGATCTCGAGCCGTTCGACTTCTTCGTCGCCGAGCTCGAAGTGCCGCAGCCGTCGGCAGAAGACAAGGCCTTCACCGCGGAGATCTTCGCCAGACTCCAGGCTCTGAAAGCTGCCTGATACTGCCAGCCGAGTTCCGCTCTCTCGTTTGCTACTGTCTCAATTGTCAGCAACGCAAACGAGAGAGCGACAATGATCCAGCTTCCCCACATCACCCTTGAGCCGAACTGCCAATTCAACGGCAGCGCCTACTTTCGCATCGAGACGGTCATGCCGGCGCAGATCGTCAATCACCTGGTCGCCGCGGCGCGTGAGCAGTTGAGCTGGGAAGATCAGGGGCTCACTGAGCTGCAAGGCATGACGCTCGAGGTCTATCAGCTCGAAATCGAGGAAGACGAGCTCGTGGCAGGCGCCTTCGTGCTCGACGGACACGGCGTCTATGTCGAGCAGCAGGCAGACGGCAGCTTCACGTTCTCCATGAGCTGCATGAAGCAGCCGGAGGGTGACGATCGCTACGACACCTGGACCTTCGAAGAGGCGCACGACGGCAAGCTGCCTGCGAACTTCTGGATCGAGCCTGCAGCCATCATTCGCAAGCTGATCGCAGCCACCGTCCACTGACGCGCAGACCGTTACACTTGCAACCCTCAACCTCTGGCTCTATTCGATGACCTCGACAACAGCCAGAGGACATCATGAAAGCCAAGCTCCTACTCATCGCCGCGGGACTCGCCGCAATCGCACCGGCAGCCCGAGCCGACGAGCTCCCGGCAGACACCATGGTCCGACCGATGACCATCGCACCGACCGGCACGCCGCTCGAGGACAACCGGATCTTCTTCACCGACGCCGTGGTGACGCTCGCAGAGTGCCAGGCATCTTTGCAGCAGCAGCTCCAGGCAATGACCGCGGCCGACGACGGCATCATCTTCGCCTGTATCCCCGTTGACCTCTCCAAGCTTCCGGCTGGGCAGCCCGTCATCCCGATGGTTCAGTACAGCGCCGAATAGGCATCTTTTCCTCACAATTCGTTCCTGTTATGTTCCCGCTCAATGAGAAAGGGCTAACATGGCACGAAACTATCGCCTGGTGCGCGCAAGAGGAGAATGGCAGGTCTGCTCCAAGGCCCGGCGCCTCGATGCGAGCGGTCAGCCATACATCTGCTGGATCTACGGGCCAGCCAGGCTCGAGTTCTGCCGTGTCAACGAGACAGAGGTGGTCCTCGAGCTCCCAGGCGTGAAGACCAACTTCCATGGCGACCAATTTGCCTTCACCGTCGAACGCCGGCACGCCTCAGAGGAGCGCTGGGAGCGGGTCGCAGGCTCAATCAACATCCTTGCAGCCAACAAGGCATTCGAAATCATGACCGACCAGCCTGGCAGCCGCATGCTCTACAGGGTGCGCCATGGCAGTCGCATCATTCAAGAGAGCAGCCTGATTGATCACCAGGCCGGTTCCGGCTAACGTCGCCACAACCAGGAGGAACCCATGTCGACAGATGAAACCCCAAAGGCATATCCGAAATACACAGCCTACTGGATGGACATTCCATCCAACGTCG
Organism: Sphingomonadales bacterium; assembly: GCA_027489295.1. The sequence continues at coordinate 109,926 of JAIYAA010000016.1, forward strand.
CGATCGGCACGTTTCAGCGGAACTACACGACCGCGCACCGCACCGAGGTTCAAATCATCCTGGTCGACAATCTCCCCGACGGACAGGCGCCAAACGCAGAGATCCTCGACAAGCGCTTCACCGACTATGCCGAGCGGTTCATCGGTCGCCAGGTCGCTGACCGCGGCTTCCGCAGTCCAGCCTTGGAAGCAAACGTCGATTCGATCACCAAGGTCTTCAGAGAGCACACCCAGAAAGCCGAGCAGGCACTATTCCTCGATCGAGTGGCAGCACGGCTCGGCTCCATCCGGCTCGATGCGGTCATCAGCACTTACACCCACAGCGAAGAGCCGGACCAGCACATCTACGTCGCCGAAGAGAACGGCAAGATCCGTGTGCTCGATATACAGGTAGCAGAGGGCCAGATACTCGAGGACGAACTGCCGGCTGACGAACGCTCGATCGCCTGGCTGATCACACGGCTGTTCTGATCCATGGTGAAACTGCGCACTGCACTCGCAGCCATCCTGCTACTCACCGCACCGACAGCCAATGCCCAGGGCAAGATGTCGGTCAGCGACGTCGTTCGCCTCGCAGACACGGACGATTACTATGCCAGTGCCATCTATGGAAACTGGGAGGGCGCACTGTGGATGCATGCCTACTTTGAGGTCCGTGGTGCGCAACCAGCCTTCTGCGTGCCAGAGAAACTGGTCATGAATGTCTCCGGCGTCCGAACAATGCTCGAGCGCTACATCGAGGCGGATCCAGCAACCGGACAGAAGTCCAGCGGCGAACTTGGCCACGCCATCATCAAGGCAGCCCAATACACCTTCCCCTGCTAGTCCAACCCGGTCCAGGCCAGATTAGGCAATCTTAGCGTTGCCTAATCTTTACAGCCGTCAACAGCCTTATCGGGAAAATACCATCTCAGGCTGATATTTTGTTTCCCTCTTCTTGTCCTCAAATTGACAAGCCAATTCCAATTCTCA
>JAIYAA010000259.1 GCA_027489295.1 Sphingomonadales bacterium
AGGCCGGCTCGATCGCGCGCTGCGGCGAGAGCGTTGCATGGGCATAGAAAAGGAGGCAGCCGAGCAGCCCCCAAAGCAGGAGCATCGTCGCGACGGTCCGGAACCAGCTGGCCGGTCGTTGTCGAATGTAAGATGCCATGCGAACCCAATATTCCGCGTCTGTTACAATGTTAATCTAGGATAAACACGGAGCTTAGACCACGAAGTCTCAGAAATATCACGCTCAAAGCAACGCGCGGGCGTAGCGTTCCACCGCGAATCCGATCAGAATCCCGCCCGGATATTCCAGCACCGGCCGCTTGATCATCGAAGGCTGGGCGATCATCAGCGCGCTTGCCTTGGTCGAGTCGAGATCGACCTTGTCGGCATCGGGCAGCTTGCGGAAGGTGGTACCGGCGCGATTGAGCAGCGGCTCCCAGCCTTCTGCTTCGATCCACCGCGCGAGCCGCGCCGGGTCGACGCCCTCGACCTTGTAGTCATGGAACCCATAGGCGACCGCATTGGCGTCGAGCCAGGCCCGCGCCTTCTTCATCGTGTCGCAGTTCTTGATGCCGTACATTGCGATCGTCATGCGCTTCCTAGTGGAGGAAACGGCCGAGCGTCACAACCGGCTGGGGCTCCAATCCCAACGCGCGATAGAAACCGATTGCCGCATCATTGCCCTCGCGGACCATCAACTGCAGCTTGGGGCAGCCTCGCGCGCGGAGCCAGGCTTCCGCCGCGGCCATCAGGGCCCGGCCATGCCCCTGCCCGCGCGCCGCCTCCGTGACCGCGAGATAATAGACCCAGCCGCGATGTCCGTCCTCGCCGACCATGGCGGTGCCGAGCAGAACGCCCTGCGCCCGCAGCAGCAGAATGGTCGACCCGACCCCCGCCACCGCGCGATCAAAGTCCGCGCCAGGGTCGTTCCACGGCCGGGTGAGCCCGGCGGCGTGCCACAGCGCGCTCACCGCCTCGCGATCGGCGGCGGTCGCCGCGTGCATTGCGCTCACGTCGCGTCGGCGGCGAAACGGAAGGTCACGGCAACCGCATCGGGGATCGTGCTCGCGTCGCTCCACTGGCCCTTGCCGACGCCGAACGCCAGGCGCTGCACCGTCGCGGTGCCGCTGGCCTGGGCGTGATCGCCATCGATCTTGAGCGTGAAGCGCACCGGTACCGGGCGGCTTGCACCCGCCAGATCGAGCGTGCCGTCAGCGACATAGCCGTTGCCCTGCTTGCGGATGCGGGTGGCCGTGAAGCGGGCCTTGGGATGCGCGGCGATGCCGAAGAAATCGTCGCCCTTCAGCGTATCGTCGCGCTCGGAATCGCCGCTGCTGACCGAGGCGAGGTCGACATCGACCGCGATCTTCGAACGGGCAAGGTCGTCGGGGCTGAACCGGATGTCGGCCGTCCACCGGGTGAAGCGACCGTTGATCGCTTCGCCGCTATAGACCGTGCGGAAGCCGAGCGTTCCGCCCGGCACCAGCTTCCAGCTGCGCACCGGCAGCGCCGCGTCGGTAGGCGAAGCGGAAGGCGACGGGCTCGGCGTGGGGCTGGCACCGGGCTCGGGCGCCGGGGTCGTTGCAGCGAGCGGCGCATCGGGCGTGGATACCGGGCTCGGCAGCGGCTGCGACGGCAGCGGGGTCTCGGCATGGCTGCGGTAGCGCCACGACCCGGTAAGGAACGCCGCGACGCAGGCGGCGAGCGCCACGACCACCGCAATCGAGAGCGCCGGTCGCCGACCGACGGCCGCGGGCATCATGCGCGCGATCAGGTCATCGCGCAGCAGATGGTGGCGGAGCGCACCGGCGACGTGGAGCAGGAACAGCCCTGCAAGCAGCCAGCCGATCAGGCCGTGGAGCGTCTCGGCCGGCACGTTGAGCGCCGGGCTTACCGGCAGATGCGGCAGCGGCACCACGCCGAAGAGCAGCGTCGGCAGTTTCACCCGCGCGGTCGAGACGATGATCCAGCCGGTCAGCGGCCCCAGAATCATCACGCCGTAGAGCAGCCAGTGCACCGCACCGGCAAGCAGCTTCACCGCCGGCGCCCCTTCCGCCGCCGCCGGGCGCGGCACCGCCAGCCGTACCAGCAAGCGCGCGAGCGACAGGACGAGGATCAGGATGCCGACAGACTTGTGGAACTGGAAAGCGGTGAACCGCGTGGCATTGGGCAGATCCTCCAGCGCCCAGCCGAGACCGAGCTGGAAGAGCAGCAGCAGGGCCAGCGCCCAATGCAGCAGGATCGCGATCCCGCTATAGCGTTCCGTCAACTTCGCCACGTCTCACCTCGCTTCTCGCAGGCAGCGGATCCGCACGCCGAATCGCTGCCGCAACGAGCAAGGTGCGTTCACCGCCCGGCTTCGCGCAATAGCGCTTCCCGGAAACCCAGCGTTCCGGTGCGGGCACCGCCGACCGGGGCCGGCGGGGGCGCAACCGCGGCGCCGACCAGGATGAGCGTGGGCTGATCCTCGGTGATCGCCCGCGCGGCGAGCGGCAGCAGGTCCAGCCGGCTGTGCAGCAACCGCTCGGCGGGCAGGCTGATGTCGCTGGCGACCAGCACCGGTGTGCTGCCCGGAAGACCCGCGGCGATCAGCCGGCGGCTGATCTCGTCCGCAGCGCCGCGCCCCATGTAGAAGATCGTGGTGCAGGCGGGATCGGCGAGCGCCGTCCAGTCCAGATCGAGCGGCGCATCCCCGCGCTTGTGCGCGGTGGCGAACTGCACCCGCCGGGCGAGGCCCCGCAGCGAGAGCGATACGCCGGCCGAGGCTGCGGCGGCGCTGGCGGCGGTGATGCCGGGGCAGATCCGCACCGCGATGCCGCGGGCGGCCAGCGCCGCCATCTCCTCCATCGAACGCCCGAAGATCGAGGGATCGCCCCCCTTCAACCGCACCACCCGCTCGCCGGCCAGTGCCGCGGCGACGAGCAGGTCGTTGATCGATGCCTGGTCCTTCGAATGGCGGCCTGCGCGCTTGCCGACCGGCACCCGCCGCGCGCCCGGCGGAATCAGGTCGAGCACGCCGTGCCCCACCAGTGCATCGTAGAAGACCATGCTGGCCGCGCCGATCAGCCGCTCGGCCTTGCGGGTGAGCAGTTCGGGATCCCCCGGCCCGGCGCCGACCAGCCAGACGCTGCCTGCGGGAAAGTCTTCAACCATGTGCGATCTCCTTGGGCGTATCGGCGAGGATGCGGGCCAGTGCCGGGCGGCATGATCCGCAATTGGTGCCCGCCCCCAGCGCCGCGCCGATTGCGGCGACATCGGCCAGGCGCTGCTCGCGGATCGTGGCGAGGATGGTGTGCAGGCCGACATCGAAGCAGGCGCAGACCACGGGCCCGCGGTCCGTTGACCGGCCGGGTGCGCGACCGGCGAGCACCGGCGGGCCCTGCAGCGTATCGAGCTGGGCGATCAGCCAGTCGCGGCCCGGCAGCTCGCCGGCGCGCGTGACGAACAGCACCGCCGCCAGCCGCCCGTCGCGCAGCACCGCGATGCGCCGGGTGCCGCGCCCCGGATCGCTCGCCTCGATACGCTCGCCGCGCGGCAGGGCACGCTCCAGCACCGCGGGATCACCGGTTCCCGCCAACTCGTAGAGGGCCCCGCCGGGAACCGTCACCCGCGTCGCCCACAGGCAATCGGGCGCCGGCGCACCGCCGTGCACGATCAGGAATCCGCGCCAGTCGACCGAAACCGCTTCGATCCGCGCGGGGGAGAGCTTGAAGCCCGGCTGGCCCGAATGCGGATCGGCAAGGTCGCGCGGCAACAAGCCGGTGCGGCCGCCGCTGGACTGACGATCGGTCCAGTGAATCGGGGTGAACAGCTCGCCGCGGCGTTGACCGGGATGGTGCGAAACCCGAAACAGGCTGTCGCCCTGCGGCGTCGCCACCCGCGCCAGCGCGCCATCGGCCAGCGCCAGCGCCGCGGCGTCCTCGGGATGGATCTCGACCAGCGGCTCCTCGCGATGGCGCGCGAGCCTGGGCGACAGGCCGGTGCGGGTCATGGTGTGCCACTGGTCGCGATAGCGCCCGGTGTTGAGCGTCATCGGCCAGTCGCGCAGCGGCGGATCGAGTGGCCGCTGCGCCACCGCCACCAGCCGCGCGCGGCCGCCGGGCGTGGGAAAGCGTCCGTCCGCAAAGGGCGCAGCACGCCACTGGAACGGCGCCATCGCGTCGTAGTCGTGATTGCCGAGCGCCGCCCTGGCCGTGAGGTCGAGCATCCGCGCGCCCTGGTTGCGATACGCGGTCAGGCGGGCATGCTCGCGCCAGATCTCGGCCGGGCGATCATAGGCGAAGGCGGTGCGGAACCCCATGTGTCGCGCGACCTGGGCGACAATCCACCAGTCCGGCTTCGCCTCGCCCGGCAGCGGCAGGAAGGCGCGCTGGCGGCTGATCGTCCGTTCGGAATTGGTGACGGTGCCATCCTTCTCCCCCCAGGCGGCGGCCGGCAGGCGGACATGGGCGTGCACGCTGGTGTCCGTCTCGGCGACCACGTCCGACACGACGACGAAAGGGCACGCCGCCAGTGCCTCGCGCACCCGGCCGGCGTCGGGCATCGACACCGCGGGATTGGTCGCCATGATCCAAAGCGCCTTGATCCGCCCCTCGCCCACCGCGCGAAAAAGATCGACGGCCTTGAGCCCCGGCCTGGTCGCCATGCGCTCGGCGGCCCAGAAACGGCCGACCTCCGCGATGTCCTGATCGTCGAAGCCGCGATGCGCCGCCAGCGTCGAGGCGAGCCCGCCCACCTCGCGCCCGCCCATCGCATTGGGCTGGCCGGTAATCGAGAAGGGCGCCGCGCCGGGGCTGCCGATCCGGCCGGTGGCGAGGTGGAGATTGAGAATCGCGTTCACCTGATCGGTGCCGCGGATCGACTGGTTGATCCCCTGGCTGAACAGCGTGACGGTGCGCGGATGCGCCGCGAACAGCTGGTAGAAGCGCTGCAGGTCCGCCGGCGACAGGTCGCAGGTCTGGGCGGTGGACCAGAGATCATGCCCCTTCCCCAGCGCTTCCCAGAAACCGCCGGGCACGTCGAGATTGGCGGCGTCGGCCAGTCCCTCGGCGCGGCAGTATGCGAGCAGGCCGTTGAACAGCGTCACATCGCTGCCGGGACGCAGGGCCAAGTGCAGGTCCGCCTCTTCGGCTGTCTCGGTGCGACGTGGATCGATAACGACCAGCTTCGTACCGCGCTCGGCGCGTGCCGCCATGATCCGCTGATAGACCACCGGGTGGCACCAGGCGGTGTTCGAGCCGACCAGCACGATCAGGTCGGCCGCATCGAGATCGGCATAGCTCCCCGCCACCACATCCTCGCCGAACGCGCGCAGGTGCCCGGCCACCGCGCTCGACATGCAGAGCCGCGAATTGGTGTCGATGTTCGCCGAGCCGATAAAGCCCTTCATCAGCTTGTTGGCGACGTAATAATCCTCGGTGAGCAACTGGCCCGAAACGTAGAAGGCGACGCTGTCCGGACCATGCTCAGCAATCGCCTCACGGAAGCGGCGGGCGACGAGATCGAGCGCCTTGTCCCAGCTGGCGCGGCGGTCGCCGATCATCGGGTGGAGCAAGCGGCCCTCAAGCCCGGTCGTCTCGCCGAGATGTGTGCCCTTGGAGCAGAGCCGGCCGCGATTGGCGGGGTGCGCGGGATCGCCCTCGATCCGCACCGCGCGCGCGCCGGTGACGGTGGCGCGGATGCCGCAGCCGACGCCGCAATAGGCGCAGGTGGTTTGGACCGTCACAGACCCTCCCTCACGCCGCCGCCCGCACCGGGCTGGCGAGGAGGATCCGCTCGCCCTCCAGCCGCACCGGCACCACGGGCGTGCAGCCTGCATCCTCGCCCAGGGCGGCGCCGGTCGCGAGCGCGATCCGCATATTGTGCAGCGGGCACGCCACCGCATGGCCGTGGACGATCCCCGAGCTCAGCGGCCCGCCCTTGTGCGGGCAGCGGTCGATCAGCGCGAAGACCTGGTCGTCATGGGTGCGGAACACCGCCACCGGCGCGCCGCCCAGCGTGAGGGTACGGCTGCCCCGCAGCGGCAGATCGGCCAGCGTGCCGATATCGATCCAGTCGGTCATGGGGCTTACTCCGCAGCGGCGAGAAGGGGCTGGTGCAGGCCGGCATCGGCGCCGGCGACGCGCTCGGCCCAGGGATCGTCCTGGCTGAAGGATTGCGAATGCCAGAAGCGCGCGGCGAGCGCGTCGCGCCCCGCTTCGTCTTCCACGACGCGGGCCTTCACATAGGCGAGCCCCACCCGCTCGATCCACGGCGCGGTGCGCTCCAGATAGCGCGCCTCCTCGCGGTAGAGCTGCACGAAGGCCGCGGCGTAGTGCATCGCCTCCTCTTCGGTCGTGACCTTCACCAGCAGGTCGGTCGCGCGGACGTGAATGCCGCCATTGCCGCCGACATGCAGCTCGTAGCCGGAGTCCACGCACACCACGCCGAAGTCCTTGATCGTCGCCTCGGCGCAATTTCGCGGACAGCCGGAGACCGCCATCTTGAACTTGTGCGGCATCCAGCTGCCCCAGAAACCTCGCTCCAGCTTGATGCCCAATCCGGTGGAATCCTGCGTGCCGAAGCGGCACCATTCGGAACCCACGCACGTCTTCACCGTGCGCAGCGCCTTGGCATAGGCATGGCCCGAGACCATGCCGGCCGCATTGAGATCGGCCCAGACGGCGGGCAGATCCTCCTTGCGGATGCCGAAGATATCCAGCCGCTGGCCGCCGGTGACCTTCACCATCGGCGCATTGTACTTCTCCACCACATCGGCGATCGCCCGCAACTCGCCGGGCGTGGTCACCCCGCCCCACATGCGCGGGACCACCGAATAGGTGCCGTCCTTCTGGATGTTGGCGTGGAGGCGCTCGTTGACGAAGCGGCTCTGCTGGTCGTCGACATACTCCCCCGGCCACGCGCAGAGCAGGTAATAGTTGAGCGCCGGGCGGCAGGAGGAACAGCCGTCGGGCGTCGACCAGTGCAGCGTCTGCATCACCTCCGGGATGGCTTTCATGCCCTGCGCGACGATCGCACGGCGCACCTCGTCATGGCCGTAGCTGGTACATTTGCACATCGTCTTGAGGCCGGCCTGAACACCGTCTTCCCCCAGCGTCAACGCGAGCAACTGCTCGACGATCCCGGTGCACGATCCGCAGCTGGCCGAGGCCTTGCAGCCGGCCCGCACCGCATCGAGGCTGCACGCGCCGCCGTTGATCGTCGCGACCACCTGGCCCTTGGAAACGCCGTTGCAACCGCAGATCTCGGCATCGTCCGAGAGCGCCGCAACGGCCGCCTTAGGGTCCGCCTGCCCCCCTCCCGAGGCGAAGACCTGACCGTAGATCAGCACGTCGCGAATGGGGGCGACGTCCTCGCCCTTCTTCAGCAGATCGAAATACCAGCCGCCGTCAGCGGTATCGCCGAACAGCACCGCACCGACGATGCGGTCGTCCTTCAGCACCACCCGCTTGTAGACGCCCCGTGCCGCATCGCGCAGGACGATGTCCTCGCAGCCCTCGCCGCCGGAGAAGTCGCCGGCCGAGAACACGTCGAGCCCGGCGACCTTGAGCTTGGTCGAGGTGACCGAGCCGCGATAGGGATTGGCGCGCGCCACCAGCCCGTCCGCCAGACTGCGGCACATGTCCCACAACGGCGCGACCAGGCCGTAGCATTGCCCGTCATGCTCGACGCACTCGCCGACCGCGAGGATATTGGCATCACTGGTAACCATATGATTGTCGACCTGGATGCCGCGCCCGACCGCCAGCCCCGCTTCGCGGGCGAGCCGGACCGAGGGACGGATGCCGACCGCCATCACCACCAGCTTGGCGGGGATCACGCGGCCGTCCTTCAGCTGCACGCCCTCCACCTTGTCCGTGCCGAGGATCGCGGCCGTGTCGGCGCCGGTGAGGATCGTCTGGCCGCGCGCCTCCAGCGCCGACTTGAGCAGCCAGCCCGCTGCTTCGTCCAGCTGCCGTTCCATCAGCGTCGGCATCAGGTGGAGCACCGTGACCTTCATCCCGCGCAGGGAGAGGCCGTGCGCCGCCTCCAGCCCGAGCAGCCCGCCGCCGATCACCACCGCGTCGCCGCCGCCGTTCGCCGCTGCCAGCATGGCATCGACATCGGCCATGTCGCGGAAACTGATCACGCCGGGCAGGTCGTGTCCGGGCACCGGGATGAGGAAAGGATCGGAGCCAGTGGCGATCAGCAGCTTGTCATAGCCGGTGATGCGTCCCGAGCGCGCGGTGACGGTGCGCGCAGTGCGGTCGATCGCCACCACCGGATCGCAGGCGACAAGCTCGATGCCGTGCCGGGCGTACCAGTCGGAATCGTTGATCACGATCTCCTGGAACGTCTTCTCGCCCGCCAGCACCGGGGAGAGCATGATCCGATTGTAGTTCACATGTGGCTCGGCGCCGAAAATGGTGATGCGGAAGCGCGTGCCGTCACGGGCGAGCAGTTCCTCCACCGCGCGGCAGCCGGCCATGCCGTTGCCGATGACGACGAGGTGCGCACAGGCGACGACCGGTTCCCCCGCCTGTGCGGGGCTGTCGTCGGCCAGGGGGGTGCCGGGGTCGAGAAACTCCATCCGCTTCGCTCCAAAACGAAAAAAGCCGCCATCCGGCATCCGGTTCACGAGAACCGAGTGCTGGATGGCGGCTTTGCCATCAACGAGACCGCGCCTTGCCCATCGTCGGGCCGGTGCGGCTATTGGGGAAGGACAGCCTTGTCCTTCTGCGGTGCAGCGTACCCCGATTCGCCCCCATGCTCAAGCGATTCCGGTATGTTGCCGCACTGGCGCCGACACGGCCGCCGATCTACCGCCCAACGGATGAAGCCGCATCCTCCGCGCTGGGCGCGTTCCCTGGATACCGGGCGCCAGGCGGGCGCCCAACGACAGCCCGCCCGGTTCCGATCGGATCAGGATCTGCAGCTATGGCTTTCCTGGGGCCGCGTCGCCATTCCGGGCACGGCCCTGATCCTGGGACTGTTGATCGAGCACAGCGTGCCGTTGGACTACACGCCGCTCGCGACGATCCCCGCGCTGCTCTTCTATGCGTTCCTGTGGCTGCGCGCCCGGCACCGGCGCAGGACCGGCCGTCGCTTCATCGACTATGACGCGCGCGATCTGGAGTGAGGTGCCGCTGCCGCGCGGTCAGTAGGTCCAGTCCAGCTGGAGCCACATCTTGGTGGTGTCCGTCGCGAACCGGTCCGCCTCGTAGCGGGCGTAGCGCGCCGAAATGGCGGTCTTCTTCACCTTCACCGTGGCGAGCAGATTGACCACGTCGCCATAATGCTGATCCAGCCGGTCGCTCTGGAAGCGGTGGTACAGCGCCTGGAACGAGATCATGTCGATCCGGCCGATCTTCTTCCAGCTGTGGCTGCCACCGACATACAGATCGTGCAGGCCGTTCGGCGGGGTGGTGGTGAACTTGTCCGCCCAGCCCTGGAACTTGAACACGCTGCCGAGCGGCGTCTGGAAGCTGGTGAACGCCGTGCCGTTGCCGGCGCCGAGCACCTCATAGCCGGCGTTCAGCGTCCAGTTGCCCACGTCCAGCGCACCGTCGGCCAGCCAGTAATCCGCCCGGTAGCGGTTCGGGTTGCGGTGATAGTCGGACTGGCGGGCATAGCTGACCTGGTAGTTGAACTTCACCCCCGGCGCGATCGGGCGCGCGCCCGCCAGCCGCGCCCCGTAATTCTGGTTCGAGAGGCGATAGCCCTGCACCGCCGCCTCGTCCTGATCCACCAGATAGGTGAAGCCGGTGAGCGTGCCGATCGGCGTCACCGCGGAGAGATTGGCGAACACATTGTTGCCGGAGACCCCGCGCTGCCGGAAACCGCGCCCGTCGCTGCCCCAGACGGTGCGCACGTTCCAGGCATAGGTCAGGTCCAGCTTCACGCCCTTCAGCGGCACGATTTCGGTACGCACCGCATCATAGGTCTGCCCGTTGTTGCGAAACCCCGCGCCGCCGACAAAGCGTTCGTCGTCCAGCGTGATGCGCTGCCGCCCGGCGGTGACCGTGAACGGCCGCGACCGGTAGCGGATCTGCGCACGATAGATCGCAGCATTTTCGGGATCGCCGATCACCGGCCGGTCGGCGATGCCGTGCAGCCCGTCATAATAGTTGTCGACGACGGCAAGATTGCCCTGCGCCTCGCCGAGCACCGACCAGGCACCGCGCGTTGCCTCCACACCGGCGCGCACGCGAATCGTCACCGCGTCGGAGGCCGAGGCGAGGCCGTCCTGATCGACATGCTCGTACCGCGTCCGCGCCTCGACGAGCGGCTTGAGGGTGACGTCCTGCGCCCATGCCGGGACGGCACCGGCAAGAGCCGCAGCCGCGGTGATCCACAAACGCATGCCAGTTCCCCTTCGATCACGAGACGGCGCCGCTACTGCAGCCGGCGCCGTCATTCCAGTTACCAATTATATCCGCGCCGCGCCCGTCCAGGTCGCCCGCCAGGTCTTTTTCACGCGGACCAGCCCGGCCAGCGCCACCAGCGCCAGCGCGGCAAAGACCAGAAAGCCCGGCGCGAAGCTGCCCGACAACTGCTTGGCCACCCCCAGCGACGAGGCCAGGTAGAAGCCACCCACGCCGCCGGCCATGCCGACCAGCCCGGTCATCACGCCGATCTCCGCCTGGAAGCGCTGCGGCACCAGCTGGAATACCGATCCGTTGCCGGTGCCCAGCGCCAGCATGGCGACGACGAAGCAACCGAGCGCCGCCAACAGCGTAGGCGCCA
>JAIYAA010000132.1 GCA_027489295.1 Sphingomonadales bacterium
GACAGGCCTTCCTCGATTCGCCGCACCGCGTTGCGCAGCGCCGGCGTGCCGGGGTCTACCGCCGCCGCGAGGAAATCGGAGCCGCCGATCCGCGCGACCACCGCGTCCGACCCCAGCGTCTCGCGCGCCGCCTCGGCCACGCGGCGGGAGATACTGCGCAGCAGCTCGTCGCCGGCGGCCCGGCCATAGGCGGTATTGATCGTATCAAACCGGGTGAGCCCGACCAGCACCAGCCCGATTCGCTGGCCCTTTTCGAGCAGCCGGTCGATCCAGCGCCGCGCGCTGGAGGCGTCGCGCGCGCCGGTCAGCACGTCGCGCACCGCGGCACCCGCATCGGGCGCGAGGCCGAGCTGCTCGACGAGCGCGTCGATCTGCCCGGTCTCGGCATCATATTGTAGGTGCTGCACCACCCGCCCCTTGCCGGGAAGGTCGTGCGCGAAGGCCGTCGATCCAGCCTCGCGCAGCCGCCGCAGCGCCGCCCAGGCCAGCCGCCGGTCGGAGAGCTCGAGCCGGCCGAACAGCGCGCGCGGTCCCGGCGCCTCGGGCAGATCGAGCAGTTTCGCCAGCGCCGGGGTCAGCTCGATCGAACCCGCAGCCGGATCGAAGCGCCAGCCGAGCGGATTGGCAAAGCTCGTCCCCTGCCCGGCCCAGCCCGACAACCGCTCGACATAGCGTTCGGCAAAGCGGATCGCATGGGCGATCGCTGCCGAGGACATCGGGCTGCCGAGAAAATGGGTGGCGCCCGCATCGTAGAAGCGGCCCATATGCACCGTGTCGCTCTGCGAAACGAGGATCAGCAGCGCCGCGCCGTACGCCTTGATCGTGGGACCCAGCAACCGCGCCGCATCCAGCCCCTCGGTCATCGCGCCGCGCGCGTCGATCACCGCGACCGAGGCGCCGCTCGCAAGGAACCGCGTTTCCAGCCCCTCGCTGCGCCGCGCCGCCACGACCCGCCAGCCTCCGCCCGCCGCCGCTGCCGCCACCTCGTCCCGCTGACGGAACGAGAGTACGAAAACCGGCACTTCCGCGGCCGGCGCCGTACTCTGGACGATCGTGAACCCTTCTTCCATGCTCCTCCGATAGCGGCTCCCTTCGCGCTCCGCCATCCAAGCCTTGTGCGGGGCGGTCCAACGCCCTACCTCCCGGGCTATGGCCAGCGCTCAAGCTCTTGCGACGCCGCCCACGCTGGTCGATCGCCACGGTCGCGCGATCCGGTACTTGCGTATTTCCGTAACCGATCGCTGCGATCTGCGCTGCCGCTACTGCATGGCGGAGCACATGACCTTCCTGCCACGCGAGGCGGTGCTGAGCCTAGAGGAACTGGCGGCGATCGCCGGCCGCTTCGTCGATCGCGGGGTTACCAAGATCCGGCTGACCGGCGGCGAGCCGCTGGTTCGTCGCAACATGATGACGCTGGTCGAGCAGCTCGGCGCGCGGATCGGCGGCGGGCTGAACGAACTCACGCTCACCACCAACGCGACTCGGCTGGCCCAATATGCGCAAGGCCTCGCCGCTGCCGGCGTCCGCCGCATCAACGTGAGCATGGACAGTCGTGATCCCGAGACGTTCCGCTACATCACTCGTCATGGCGACGTCGAACAGGTGCTGGAAGGTATTGCAGCGGCGCGGGATGCGGGGCTGCGGGTGAAGATCAACATGGTCGCGCTGCGCGGGCTCAACGAACACGAGATCGCGCCGATGCTCGCCTGGGTCGCGGCGAACGACATGGACCTCTCGCTGATCGAGACCATGCCGATGGGTCTGATCGACGAGGACCGCGCCGATCGCTTCCTGCCGCTGCCCGAGGTGCTGGCGCGGCTGAAGGGCGACTTCGACCTGGCCGCCGATTCGCACGACAGCGGCGGACCCGCGCGCTACTGGCGCGTCGGCGGAAGCACGAGCCGGCTCGGACTGATCTCGCCGCTCACCAACAATTTCTGCGCAAGCTGCAACCGCGTTCGGCTTTCGACCGACGGACGGCTGCACATGTGCCTGGGGCATGAGGATTCGGTGGACCTGAAAGCAGCGATTCGCAGCGGGGGGCTGCAGGCGGTGGACGACGAGATCGATCGGGCGCTCGCCGCCAAGCCGGAGCGGCACGACTTCCGAATCGAGGCAGGCGCCGCACCTGCCGTCTCCCGCCACATGAGCGTCACCGGCGGATGAGCGCGACCAAGCCCCGCGCCCTGCTCGCCTCGCCCACCCCGCCAGCCCAGACCGCGGCCGGGGAACTGCGCGACTCATATGATTGGGTACCGATCGACGAGGCCGAGGAAGTCGTCGCGCTCGGCGGCGACGGCTTCATGCTCCAGACGCTCCACGCCATGCTGGAGCGACGACGGCTGCTGCCGGTGTTCGGGATGAACCTGGGCACCGTCGGCTTCCTGATGAATGACTGGCGGCTCGACGGGCTGACCCAGCGGCTCGAGCGCGCCCGGCCCTTCCGCGTCGCGCCGCTGGCGATGACCGCCATCACGGTAGAGGGCGAGACCTGCGTCCTGCCGGCGATCAACGAAGCCTCGCTGCTCCGCGAAACCCGCCAGACGGCCAAGCTGGAAGTGACGATCAACAACCGGATCGTGATCCCGGAACTGGTGTGCGACGGCATTCTGGTCGCCACGCCCGCGGGCTCCACCGCCTATAACTTCTCGGCGCAGGGGCCGATCCTGCCGCTCGGCTCGGCGCTGCTCGCCCTTACGCCGATCAGCCCCTTCCGCCCGCGACGCTGGCGCGGGGCGATCCTGCCGGAGAAGACCCGCATCGATATCCGCGTGCTGGAGGCCGAGAAGCGCCCGGTGAGCGCCGTCGCCGATCAGCGCGAGATCCGCGAGGTTGCCCATGTCCATGTCGAGATAGACCGCATGCGCGACCTCACGCTGCTGTTCGATCCGGAGCACGCGTTGGACGACCGGATAACGATGGAACAATTTATTGCATAAAAGCTCTTGCGCGTTTCGAAAACCCGGTGCTAAAGGCGCGCCTCCCGACGCGGTGACCCACCGCCGAGGGGTTGACCAGAGTGGTCCCCGATAGCTCAGCGGTAGAGCATTCGACTGTTAATCGAATGGTCGTAGGTTCGAATCCTACTCGGGGAGCCATCTCTCGTCTGCCGGTTCGAGGGCGAAGCAATTCCGGATCTGCCGGATCCATTGCTTCCCCTCGGGCCCGCCGCGACAGCAGCGGCACCGAATTTCCCCCTCCGTAAATTCAATTGTGGCGCGCTCGAATGACGCCGCTCGCGCATGCATCAGGTGCATCCGGCCCGCAGGGCGTTGCGCTTGCGACTCACCGTCCCCGCTGCGATGGTCGATCGATGGACGATATCGACGCTTTCATCGCCGGCCTGCCCAAGGCCGAACTCCATCTCCACATCGAAGGCAGCCTGGAGCCCGAACAGATGTTCGAGTTTGCCCGCCGCAACGGGGTGGCCATCCCGTTCGACAGCGTCGAGGCGGTGCGCGCGGCGTATGAGTTCTCGAACCTGCAGGACTTTCTCGACATCTATTATGCCGGTGCCGACGTGCTGCGCACCGAGGCCGATTTCCGCGACCTCGCGGTCGCCTATTTTGAGCGCGCGGCAGCGGACGGCGTGCGCCATGCCGAGATCTTCTTCGATCCGCAGACGCACACCGCTCGCGGCATCGCGATGGGCACCGTGGTCGAGGGGCTGCTGGCGGGCATGGCAGAGGCCGAGGCGCGCCTGGGCGTCTCCGCGCAGCTGATCCTGTGCTTCCTGCGGCATCTGGACGAGGAAGACGCCTTCCGCACGCTGGAGGCTGCAGATCCCTGGCTCGATCGGATCGCGGGTGTCGGCCTCGATTCGTCGGAGATGGGCCACCCGCCCTCGAAATTTGCACGCGTCTTCGCCGCCGCCGCCGAAAAGGGTCTGAAGCGCGTCGCCCATGCCGGCGAGGAAGGCCCCGCCGATTATGTCCGCGAGGCACTGGACCTGCTCGGCATCGACCGGCTCGACCATGGCAACCGCAGCCTCGACGATCCGGCCCTGGTCGCCCGTCTGGCGCGCACCGGCATGACGCTCACCGTCTGCCCCTTGTCGAACGTGAAGCTGTGCAACGTCGCGGCCATCGATGCGCATCCCATCGACCGGATGCTGGAGCTCGGCCTACGCGCGACGGTCAATTCGGACGACCCGGCCTATTTCGGCGGCTATGTCGGCGAGAACTACCGCGCCGTGGCCCGTGGCAGGGGCCTCAGCAAGCAGCAGCTCGCCACGCTGGCGCGCAACAGCTTCCTGGGCTCGTTCCTGCCCGACGAGGCCGTGGCGGCACATTGCGCGGCGATCGATGCCTGGATGGCGGGGGCGGCGTGATGGGCGACATCGTCTTTACCCACTTCACCCACGATCAGCTCGTCGCCGGGGTGCATGCGATCGCCGAGGCAGCGGCCGGCTGGGCCCCTACCCTGCTGGTCGGGGTGGGGCGTGGTGGTCTTACCCCGGCGGTCTATCTGTCGCACCGCATCGGGCTGCCGCTCGTCTCGATCGACCATTCGACCCGCATCGCCCAGTTCGGCGAGGAACTGGTTGCCGTCCTGGCACAGCGCACCCGTGACGGCGAGCGCCTGCTGTTCATCGAGGACATCAACGACAGCGGCAAGACCATCGGCGAGCTGCGCGCCGCGCTCGCTGCCGAGGGCGCCATCGCGGACCGCGTCCGCTTCGCGGTCCTGATGGACAATGTCCGCTCCTCGCAGCGCGTCGACTATGGCGCGCTGACCATCGACCGGGCGGTGCAGAAGGACTGGTTCATCTTCCCCTGGGAAGCGATGGCACCGCGCGACACACTCGACAAGGACGCCCGCGAAGTGCCTGAGCGGCTGGGTTGACAGCAGCCGTTCAGGCACCGTCAATCGTGGCTGTGCCACGCCTCATCGCGTGAACGCGCGGGAGAGTTTCGCCGGCCCATGCGTTCGAGGGGCATATGGCGAGGGTATTCGCTTGTTAAGTTTCGGAGGAACAATGCCAATCTTATCGCAGAAAGGCCGGCGGTTCGCAGCGCTGGGCCTGATGGTCGCGGGCAGCCTCTCGCTTGCATCGTGCATGACGGCCACGCCGTATCAGCCCGCTTCGGCGAGCGGGTCGGTGCGCAATGGCTATTCGGACGAGCAGATCGAAGAGAATCGCTTCCGGGTGAGCTTTTCGGGCAACAGCCTCACTTCCCGGGAAACGGTCGAGCGCTACCTGCTCTACCGGGCGGCCGAGCTGACGCTGCAGAGCGGCTATGACTATTTCGTGCTCGCCGATCGCGACACCGAGAAAAAGACGCAGACCTATGCCACGCCCGGCATCGGTGGCCCGGGCTTCGGACCCTGGGGCGGCTGGGGCCCCTATTGGCGCTATCACAACCCGGGCTGGGGCTGGCGCAGCTGGGATCCCTTCTGGGGTGATCCGTTCTTCGATCGCAACATCGATATCCGCACCGTCGACCGCTATGAAGCGATGGCGGAAATCGTGATGGGCAAGGGCCCCAAGCCCGCCGACAATGTCCGCGCATTCGATGCGCGCGGCGTGAAGGAGCGGCTGGGCCCCAAGATCCAGATGCCGCAGACCCGCTGATCGCGGCATGCGGAAACAGAAAGGGCGGTGCCGGGATGCCGGCACCGCCCTTTTCTATTTGCCCCTCCCGCAAGCGGGAGGGGGACCCGGCGCGATTTACGCCACCTGGCCGTGGCAGTGCTTGTACTTGAGTCCCGATCCGCACGGGCACGGCGCGTTGCGGCTTACCACACCCTCCCACTGCGACGGATCGGTACCATAGTCGTCGCCCGAGGGCTGCGGGATGCCCAGCTGCGGGATGCGGGTCGTCACCAGCCCCGCCGAACCGCCGTCCCAGTCGGCGGTGTTGTCCTCGCCGGTCAGCGGATCGATGTGCGTCGTCAGGAACGCGGGCAGTTCGGGCAGCTGCGGCGGCGGCGCCATGCGGAATTCGGCGAAGGCCATGGTACGCGTCACGTCCTCGCGGATCGTGTCGAGCATCCGCTGGAACATCGAGAACGCCTCGTGCTTGTACTCGTTGATCGGCGTCTTCTGCGCATAGGCGCGCAGATGGACGACCTGGCGAAGCGCGTCGAGCATCGCCAGATGCTCCTTCCAGTGATGGTCCAGGTTCTGGAGCAGGATCGACTTCTCGATCGAGGTCCAGGTCTCCGGCTCCAGATCCGCCGCCTTTTCGGCGACCGCGGCGTCGGCCGCGGTGCGGATGCGCTCTTCCAGCATTTCCGGATCGATCGCTTCCTCGTCCTTCACCCACTGGTCGACCGGCAGGTCGAGGTTGAGGGTGTCGGCGAGGCGGGTCTTGAGGCCCTCGATGTTCCACTGCTCGGGGTAGCTGTTCGGCGGGCAGGCCTCGCCGACGATCGCGTTCACCGTCTCGAGGCGCATGTCCTCCACCACATGGCCGACCGTGTCGGCGTCCATGATGTCGGCACGCTGCTCGTAGATGACCTTGCGCTGATCGTTCATCACGTCGTCATATTCGACGACCTGCTTGCGCACGTCGTAGTTGCGCGCCTCGACCTTGCGCTGGGCGGTCTCGATCGCCTTGCTCAGCCAGCGCGACGGCGGCATCGCCTCGCCGTCTTCCAGGCTGGAGCGCATCATCCGCGAGAACAACGTGTTCGAGCCGAAGATGCGCAGCAGATCGTCGTCCAGGCTGAGGTAGAAGCGGCTGAGCCCCGGATCGCCTTGGCGGCCCGAGCGGCCGCGCAGCTGGTTGTCGATGCGGCGGCTCTCATGCCGCTCGGTGCCGAGCACGAACAGGCCGCCGGCGGCCTTCACCTTTTCCTTCTCCTCGGCGACCTCGGCCTTGATCCGCTCGATCGCGGCATCGCGCTCGGGGCCCTCGGGCAGGTCGCGCAGTTCGTCGGCGATGCGGAACTCGACGTTGCCGCCCAGCTGGATGTCGGTGCCGCGGCCGGCCATGTTGGTCGACACGGTCACCACGCCCAGCCGGCCCGCCTGCGCGACGATATGCGCCTCGCTCTCGTGGAAGCGTGCGTTCAGCACCTCATGCTTCACGCCTTCGCGATGCAGGAATTCGGAAAGCATTTCCGACTTCTCGATCGAGACCGTGCCGACCAGCACCGGCTGTCCGCGCTCGGCATGCGCCTTGATGGTCTTGGCGATGCCGGCGAACTTGTCCTCGGTCGACTTGTAGAACGTGTCCTCCTCGTCGATCCGCTGCACCGGCAGGTTGGTCGGGATGGTGACGACGTTCATCTTGTAGATGTCGTAGAACTCGGCCGCTTCGGTGGAGGCGGTGCCGGTCATGCCGCCCAGCTTGGGGTACATGCGGAAATAGTTCTGGAAGGTGATCGAGGCGAGCGTCTGGTTCTCCGGCTCGATGGTCACGCCTTCCTTGGCTTCCACCGCCTGGTGGAGGCCGTCCGACCAGCGGCGGCCGTCCATCATGCGGCCGGTGAACTCGTCGATGATGACGATCTTGCCGTCCTTGACGATGTAATCGGTGTCGCGCTTGAACATCACGTTCGCGCGCAGCGCCTGGTTCAGGTGGTGCACCACCTGGGTGTTCTCGAAGTCGTACAGATTGGCGCCGACAAGCACCTCGGCATCCTCGAGCAGCCGCTCGACCGTCTCGGTGCCTTCTTCGGTCAGCACGACCGTACGCTGCTTCTCGTCCTTCTCGTAGGTCGAAGCATCGAGTTGCTTCACCACCGCGTCGACCTTCATATAGAGCTCGGACCGGTCGTCCGTGGGGCCGGAGATGATCAGCGGGGTACGGGCCTCGTCGATCAGGATCGAGTCGACCTCGTCGACGATCGCGTAGGCGAACGGGCGCTGGACCATGCTCGCGCGATCATATTTCATGTTGTCGCGCAGATAGTCGAAGCCGAACTCGTTGTTCGTGCCGTAGGTGATGTCCGAGGCATAGGCATCGCGGCGCTGCTGATCGGACAGGTTGGGCACGATCACGCCGGTGGTGAGCCCCAGGAAGCCATAGACCTGCGCCATCCACTCCGCGTCGCGGCGGGCGAGATAGTCGTTGACGGTGATGACGTGGACGCCATTGCCCGGCAGTGCGTTCAGATAGGTGGCGAGCGTCGCCACCAGCGTCTTGCCTTCGCCCGTGCGCATCTCGGCAATCTCGCCGCGGTGGAGCACGATGCCGCCCACCATCTGCACGTCATAGTGGCGCTGGCCAATCACCCGGCGCGCCGCCTCGCGCACCGTGGCGAAGGCCTCGGGCAGCAGATCGTCGAGCTTGGCGCCGTTGGCGAGCTGTTCGCGGAACTTGATGGTCTGCGCCGCCAGCGCGTCGTCGTCCATCGCCTGAAGCGCGGGCTCGAAGCTGGCGATCTTCTGCACGATCGGCTTCAGGGACTTGACGTAACGATCGTTGGACGAACCGAAAAGCGACTTGGCAATACCGCCGAACATGCGAATTCCTGACCTGTTGGATGGGGGTGCGCAACGGCAGCCGAAAGCGGCGGAGCCATCACGGGCGTGCCGCGCGACGGGGCGCGGCAACGAGAGGGAGGACGGCCCGGTATCCGGGCCGGAAAGGCTATTCGCGCCGCTGCTCGAAGGCGAGGCGAAGCGCAGGCCGCGGCGGGGCGGCCCGGTGGAACATCGGCAGCGCGGTGAGGCGTGCGGGCGCGGGCAGCGCGGCCGCTGCGGCCAGGATGGCGCGCGAGGGCGAAACCGCTGCCTGCGCCGTTTCCGCCACGCGCACCACGGCCACGCCCTGCATGGGGCGCAGCCCACGCTCGCCCGACACGCCGGTCAGGCTCGCGAAAAGCGCAGTGAGGAGCAGCAGCAGTTCCAAGCGAAACCCTGTGTTACACGGTGGTGATGTCGCAACCGAGGGGCCGCAACGCACGACACATAGGGATGGGCGCACGGTTCGTCTAATCAAAAGCTGCGCGGGCCGGTCCTTGTTCAGGGCAATTCTTTCCACGACGTCGCGACGACGACGCTGCCGGAAAGCGGCCCATCCTTGCCATTGGGCCCCAGATGCTGCCCGGCAAACGTCGTGGGTACGCCCGCGCACATCTCGGCAACGGCGGGAGGCGGGGCAGACACGCCCGGCGTCTCCGCCATGGCCTCGCACCTCACCCTCTTGCCCTCGGCGTCCGTTTGAAACAACGCCGTGCGCTTGGAGATCTTCACATGTCCGGGGGTATCGTACAGCATCGGCTTGCGCGGACCGATCTCGAAGAAGAGCTCCGTCGTGATCCGGCGATGCGTGCCGGAGCCGACCGAGGCAAATCCCGGCGCCGTCGTGCCGATCGTCATCGGACCGCAGGACTGGCCCGCGGTCTCGAGCAGCTTGTCGCCGAGCCGGCAGTTGAGGAGGATATCGGCCGACGAAAGTTCGAACTCCATGCGGCTGGTGCCGGGCTGGAAGAACGTCTCGCTGCGCGCCATCCGCCAGGTAAAGCGGCCGCTATAGGGAGCAGCGACCGCCTTGCCCGACGCATCGCGGGCCGGGGAGAAGCGCGCGCGCTGGACCAGCAGGCTGCAGACCTGCTGATCCAGTTCCTCGTACCCCGACGAGTGCGTGACGCTGCACCCGGCAGGCAACCCGGTCGAATCGATCTGGAGCTGGAAGGCGACGGTGCCGTCATGCCCCTGCCGCACCGCAGAGGGCGGATAATCGTCATCGGTCACCCAGCTTCCTGGGCTGGTCAGCGGCTTCAGCGGCTTGGGCCCCTTCGCGCTATCCTGCGCCTGCGCCGCCAGCAGCGCCATCACCAAAAGCATTGATCTTTGTCCCCCCATGCACGAAGCACGCGCCGCATTCTAACCGGAGGCATTTCCATGTCCACCAGCACCTCCCCGCTCGCGCTGCCCTTTCCCGCCCTGCCCGCGATCGCCGGTGTCACACCGCGCATCGCCCGCGCGCGGTACAAGAACTGGGATCGCTGCGACCTCACCTTCGTCACGCTCGACGAGGGCACCAGCGTCGCGGGCGTGCTGACGACCAGCAAATGCCCCTCGCCCGAAGTCGAGTGGTGCCGCAAGGCGCTGCCGCTCGGCAAGGCACGGGCGCTGGTGGTGAATGCGGGCAATTCCAACGCCTTCACCGGCAATCGCGGCCGCGCCGCCGTCGAGGCGATCGCGGCCCGTACCGCCCAGCACCTTGGCTGCGATCCCTCGGACGTGTTCGTCTCCTCCACCGGCGTGATCGGCGTGCCGCTGCCGATCGACAAGGCCGAGGCCGGGCTCGACGCCGCCTACGCCGCCGAACCCTGCACCTGGGAACAGGCCGCCGCGACGATCATGACGACGGACACCTTCGCCAAGGGCGCGGTGACCACCGCGATCGTCGATGGCTGCACCGTGACACTCGCCGGCATCATCAAGGGATCGGGCATGATCGCGCCGGACATGGCGACGATGCTCGGCTATGTCTTCACCGACGCGGCGGTGGACCCGGTGTTCCTCCAGCGCGCGCTGAGCGACGCCAATGGCACCAGCTTCTCGTGCATCACGGTGGACGGCGATACCTCGACCAGCGACACCGTCCTCGCCTTCGCCACCGGCAAGGCGGGCAATGCCCCGCTCGCCAGCGACGAGGATGACGGCGCCGATGCCTTTCGCGCC
>JAIYAA010000003.1 GCA_027489295.1 Sphingomonadales bacterium
AAGACGAGGTCGGCGTTCACCACCTGCGCTTGGCCGGTCTTGGCATCGACGTAGCGGACGCCGGTGACGCGCTTCTTCGCGGTGTCGTACTCGATGTTGGTCACCACCGCATCGGACTGGAGCGTCAGCTTGCCGGTCGCGCGCGCGGCGGGGAGAGTGACCGCCTGGGTCGAGAAATAGGCGCCGAACGAGCAGCCATTGCCGCACTGATTGCGGAACTGGCACTTGGTGCGGCCCTGGTCTGGCTTGTCTTCGGTCATGTTGGACAGGCGGGTGTGGATCAGCTTGCGGCCGGGGAATTTGGCCTCCAGCCGTTCCTTCAGCCACTTCTCCGCGACGTTCATCGGCATCGGCGGCTGGAAGTTGCTGTCCGGCAGATAGGGCAGGTTCTCGCGCGAGCCCGACACGCCGATATAGTCCTCGACCTTCGCGTACCAGGGCGCGAGGTCGTCATAGCCGATCGGCCAGGCGCCATCGACGCCCTCGCGCTTGTTCGCCTCGAAGTCCTCCGGCGCCCAGCGGAAGCTCCAGCGCCCCCAGATCAGCGACTTGCCGCCCACCGCGCCGGGGCGGATCCAGTAGAATTTGCTGCCTTCGTCAAAGGCATAGGGGTTGAGGCGATCGTTGTTGTAGAAGCCGACATTGCTCGGCTGCACATAACCGCGCTTGGCGATGAAATAGTCGCGTTCCTGCAGGCCCTTGGGCATGATGTTGCGGGCGGGAACGTCATAGGCGGGCTTGCCGTCGTACGGATAGTCCTCGCCATGCTCCACCATGCGGCCGCGATCGAGCATCAGCACGCGAAGTCCCTTCTCGGTGAGTTCCTTTGCGGCAAAACCGCCGCTGACGCCCGAGCCGATGACGATCGCGTCGAACCTGTTGGTTGCAGCCATGATGTTCCCTCTCCCAGGGAGTGTTGTCGGTTTAGAAGCGCAGCGTCTGCAGCGTCTTGAAGCTGGTGGTGATGTCCGGAAGATAGGGCGCGGGGGCCTGATCATTCTCGACGTAGAAATGGTGCACGCCCGCGCTTGCCTTGCGCTTGAACAGCGCGGCGAAGTCGATCGTGCCGGTGCCCACCGCGGCCATGCTGCCATCGGCGCGCATGTCCTTGACGTGATAGGAATAGAGCCGGGTGTTCAGCCGGTCGATCAATGCGGCGAGATCCTGGCCGGCGCGCTTGGCCCAATAGAGATCGAGTTCGATCTTCACCAACGCGGGATCGGTTTCCTTGAGAAAGCGATCGTACAGCGTCACGCCGCCGGGCTTGTTGGTGAACTCGAAATCATGGTTGTGATAGGCGAAACCGAAGCCCGCCTTTTTCAGCTCACGCGCGAACTTGTTGAAGTTCGGCAGTGCGGCGTTCCAGCCGGCCTCGGTGCGGTGCTGGTCAGTCATGTACGGCAGCACCACCGTCTGCGCGCCGAGCGCGCGCGCCATCGCGACCGACTTGTCGAACTGGCCGAGCAGCGCGTCATAGCCGATGTGGAGCGAGGGACAGCGCAGGCCGGCCTCGTCCATGGCGCGGCGGAGCATCGCCGGATCCATGGTGTCATAGCCGCCCCCGCCGAACTCGATCTCGCGATAGCCGATCTTCGCGATCGCCGCGAGCGTGCCCGCGGGATCCTTCTGGGAGATGTCGCGCACGGTATAGAGCTGGATGCCCACCGCCTTGATCTGGGCGGCGTGGGCCGCGGGGACCAGGCGCCCCATCACGGCGAGAGCGGTGGCGCTGCCCGCGCCGGCGAGCAGAGTGCGTCGATCGAGCATCATGCGCTGTACACCTTGTTGGCCTGGGAATAGGGGAAGGCGCCGTTATATTCGCCCGGCACCGGCAGATATTCGCGTTCCTGGGTGATGCCGATCTCCGAGGTATAGTACCCGGTGATCACCAGCTGACGGAACGCCTCGAAGAAGGTCTGGCCGCCGGGGATCGCCCCGTTCATCGCCAGGGTGAGCAGCGCATCCTGCTGCTCGGGCGTCGCCTTGTCGGCGGCGACCTTGTGGTCCTGCTGCGACCGCGCCTCGATCGCGTCGAGCCCGGCGAGTATCGGCACGCGGTCGGTGGGCGAGGCCCAGTCCGCCAGCAGCTTCTCGATGAAGGCGGGAACTCCCGCGGCGATCGCGCCCGGCGTATCGGTGGTGGGGATCACCCGCTCGCTGAGCGCGGTCATCAGCGCGCGCTGGGCGGGGCTGAACACGGCGACGCTCGGCGGACCGTCCGGGATCAACTGCGCGGCGGTCATCTGCGCGGCGCGGGCGAGCGGCGCGAACACGGCCGACCCGAACAGGGCGAGCACGCCGGTCAGTGCGGCGCGGCGGTCGAGGATCATTTGCGGTCTCCCGGAAGGTCCTGCGCGATCGCGCTTTCGGGCAGCGGGCGCACCCAGATGTTGCGGAACGACACAGGCGAGTCATGGTCCTGCAGCGGGAGCGGCAGGGCATCGGCATGCGCGGCATATTCGGCGACGTGGCGCCAGTTGGTGGTACCGAGCATGGCCTGGTGGTTCTGCACCAGAACGCCGTTGAGGAACGCGGTGATATAGGCGGGGCGCAGCAGCTTGCCGTCGGCGGCGAAGCGGGGGCGCTCGAACACCACGTCATAGCTCTGCCATTCGCCGGGCTTGCGCGCCGGGTTCACCAGCGGCGGTTTCCAGCCATAGACTGCACCGACCGTGCCATCGGCATAGGTGGCGTTCTGATAGCCGTCGAGAATCTGAATCTCGTAGCGCTGCATGAACCAGATGCCGCTGTTGCCGCGATCCTGCGAGCTCTTGGTCGGCGGATTGGGCGAGCGGAACTCCAGGTGCAGCTGCACGTCGCCGAAGCTCTGTTTGGAGATCAGCGCGTTTTCGCCGCCACTGCTCGCGCGGCTG
>JAIYAA010000180.1 GCA_027489295.1 Sphingomonadales bacterium
ACGCATTTCGACGAAAAAAGTTCTCAGGAGATCCTCATGGCCAGCGCGCCGCAGCAGTCGCTTCCCTTGTTCTACAATCAGCTCGAGCCGCTTTCGAGCCAGGTCCATGCCGATTTCCGTACGCGTTCGACCGACCGCGCGGCCTTCCTCGCCAACCAGCACGCCGTGCCGGTGACCGTCGAGGAATTCCCGCTGGTGCAGCGCTTCATGCCGATCGTCTTCTCGGTCGGGGACGACCCCGTGCCGCTCGCGCTGATGGGCCTGAACGAAGGCGTGAACACCTTCTTCGACGCCGAAGGCAAGCTGGTCGACCCGAACTTCTACGTGCCGGCGTATATCCGCCGCTATCCGTTCCTGCTGGCGCGCCTGCGCCCGGACACCGACGAGCTGTCGCTCTGCTTCGATACGCCCCCGGCCGTGGTCGGCAACTTCGAGGAAGGCGAGGCGCTGTTCGAGAATGGCGAGCCGAGCGACGTCACCAAGAATATCCTGCAGTTCAACGAGCAGTTCGAAACCGCGGGTGCCCGCACCAGCCAGTTCATGCGTGAGCTGAAGGAACTGGGCCTGCTGATCGACGGCGAAGTCTCGATCCAGCCGGACGGCGCGGCGCAGCCCTTCATCTATCGCGGCTTCATGATGGTCGACGAGAACAAGCTGAACGAGATGCGCGGCGACCAGCTTCGCAAGATCGTGCAGAACGGCATGCTGCCGCTGATCTACGCCCACCTCTTCTCGCTGGCGCAGATGCGCGAGCTGTTCGCGCGCCAGATCCGCAACGGCTGGCAGCCGGAAGTGCAGCTCGTCGGCTGATGAGCGCCGGGGGCAGTTTGGCCCCCGGTCCTTCCGCAAGCCCCTCCTTCCTGGAGGAGGGGCTTCGGCACAGGGGGCTACGTCCCCCTTTTTGCCACGGTGGAGGCGCTGCCCTACCCCGGCCCCTCCGATGCAAGGGGGGGCTGATGCCGCTGCGATCGGGCATCCCCGGCCATCCCGCGCCCGCCGAAAACCGCACCGCCGTCCAAGCGAAGATTATGTACGACGAGTTGCCTTGAACTCGCTCGCCGCGTGTCTATATTTCAATTGTACGGCTCGTGTCCCCCCTTTCGCGACGCCGTATGATGCGCCTTCGGGCGTGTCTCCTCCCTGAACCTTGGCCACCTCGTGGGTATCCCGCGAGGTGGTTTTTTATGTGCGGTTCATTCGGCGGCGAGCGCGCCCGGCAGGGCCTCGTCGGCTACCGCCTCCACGATGTCGCGCAGCACCGCGACGATCGCCGGTGCGCCGGGGCCAAGCGCGTCGAGCGCTGCATCCAAATAGAGCGATCGATCGAATTCGAGTTGCAGCGCATGAACCCCGTGCCGCGGATCGCCGTGCCGCTCCAGGATATGCCCGCCGGCATAGGGCGTGTTCGCCGCGCAGGCGATGCCGTGTCGCCGCGCGACCCCTTCCACCCGCGCGCCGAACCGGGCCGCCGCCGAGCGGCCGAAGCGGTCGCCGATCACCAGCCGGGGCGCGCTCTCCGGCGCGCCCAGCGGCGGCATCGAATGCACGTCGAGCAGCACCGCTACGCCGAAGCGCGCCTGCGCGGCCGCCAGCGCCTCGGCCAGCGCCAGATGATAGGGCCGGTGGTCCTCGATGATCCTGGAGGCGACGTCCTCGGCGCTGAACCGCCCGCGCCACAACTGCCCCAGCGTGCCGACGCGGCGCGGCACCAGCCCCAATCCGCTGCGAACCTTGGTGGAAAGCGGGCGGCCGTTCTGGTGCGCGCCCTCGTCGATCTGGGGATCCCGATCATGTTCGGCGCGATTGAGATCGATCCAGGCGCGCGCCCGCGTGGCGACGAACAATGTCTCGTCGCGCCGCGCGGCGAGTGCCAGCGAATCGACGTGGCGATCCTCCAGCGCGCGCAGTGCATCGGCGGGGACGCGCAGTGCCTCGATTAGCGCCGGCGGATAGTCGCGACCGCCATGGGGCGCGGACAGCACCACCGGGCTTTCCGGGGGCACCGGCCCGTATCGGTCGAAGCTGAGGGCGCGAGTCACGGCGTGCAGACTAGGCGCCGGCACCCCGGTGGGCAACGCGCGCGCGCCGCCAAGCTGGAAAATCTTAAGGGCTTGGCCCATAAGGAAGGGGCGGTTCGTATCGAGTGGGGTGAAGATGATCCGGATTTTGCTGGCAGAGGACGACCGCGTAATGCGCGAGTACCTCACCCGCGCGCTCGAACGATCGGGCTATGCGGTCAGCGCCGTCGATCGCGGCACGGCGGCGGTGCCGCTGCTCGAGGCCGAGCGATTCGACCTGCTGCTGACCGATATCGTCATGCCCGAGATGGACGGGATCGAACTCGCCCAGCGCGCTGCGGAGATCGCGCCGGACATGCGGGTGATGTTCATCACCGGCTTCGCGGCGGTGACGCTGCGCGCGGGCAAGCAGGTGCCGCAGGCGCGCGTGCTGTCCAAGCCGTTCCACCTGCGCGACCTGGTGCTGGAGGTCGACCGGATGTTCGAATCCGAAAATGTGGGGCAGAATTGAAATTAGCGCTTGCGCGGGGTGTCGCCCCCCGCTAGAGGCGCGCTTCCCGAGTTTCGGGCGCGTAGCTCAGTGGTAGAGCACTGTGTTGACATCGCAGGGGTCGCAAGTTCAATCCTTGCCGCGCCCACCATCAAAGAGCCCGTCGGCGTACATCGCCCGGCGGGCTTTTTGCTGTTCAGACCTCGGCGCGGCGCGGCGCAAAAATAATTTTGGGAAGCGGTGTGGGTATGGGCGATCCGTGTCGTCTTACACATGGACATCTTTATCGCTAAATAGTCGCCAAGTCGGCCGGAAGTTTTGGTGCAGCGGTACCGCAGCTTACTTTCGGTGGCCAAGAAGAGCGAATACAAGAGCGAAACGATGTCGCAACGATGACAGGGGACCCGCCATTGTCGCCACAGTTTAGCAGCGGACGCATTCGCGTCCTTACCTTCCTCCACAGCTTCCATCCCGGCGGCGTGGAACGGGTGGCTTTGCGCCTTGTGCGGCACTGGCGGGCAATGGGGGTGGATGCGCCGCTGTTCCTCGGCCGTGAGGATGGCGCGATGCGCGAGGAGTTCGGCGACATCGACTATGCTATGCCGCGCCAGCCGCGCCGTAGCCAGGCGGGCTGGGAAACGCTGTGGATGATCCTGACGCTGCCGGCGGTGATCCGTCGCCTGCGCCCGGATGTGCTGTTCGTCGCCGGATCCACCTACACCATCGTCGCCTTCGCGATGCGCCTGCTGCTCGGCCGCCGCTGCCCGCCGATCGTGGTGAAGATCAGCAACGATCTCGCCCGGCGCGATCTCCATCCGGTGGCGCGCTTCTTCTGGCGGGCATGGCTGCGGATCCAGGCACGCTGTGCACGCCACTGGGTGGTGATGGACGAATCGATGACGCCCGAGCTGCCCCCGGTGATGGCGGCGCGCGGCCATGTCGTCCATGATCCGGCGATCTGTGCGACGCAGCTGGTGCCGGTGCGGGTCTCCCGGTCCGTCGGCGCACGCCGCTTCGTCGCAATTGGCCGGATGGTCGCCCAGAAGCATTTTGCGCTGATGCTGCGCGCCTTCGCTGCGGCGGTGCAGCCGGGCGAGACGCTGACGATCTTCGGCGACGGACCGGAACGGCCTGTCTTGGAAGCGCTGGCGGCATCGCTCGGCATCGCGGATCGCGTGACCTTTGCGGGCCATGTTGCCGATGCTCCCGGCAAGCTCGCCGACTTCGACGTGCTGCTGATGTCGTCGCGCTACGAAGGCGTGCCGGCGGTGGTGATCGAGGCGCTGGCCGCCGGGCTGGCGGTGGTTTCCACCGATTGCGGGGCGGGGCTGCGCAGCCTGCTTGGCCAGGGACGGTTCGGCACGATCGTGCCGCAGGACGAGGCACTGCTCGCCGCCGCGATCCGCACGGCGCCGATGGCGGCCCCCGATCGCATCGCGCTGCTCGCTTCCCTGCGGCGCTTCACCATCGAGCGCTCGGCGCAGGACTATCTCACGCTGTTCGTCGAAGCGGCGGCAGCCCGTTCCCCCCTCCAGCCCGCGCGGCTGGACCAAGAGGCGCACGCATGACGTCCCCTGTAACCGCGGCGCGTACTGCCTATGCCGCGCTTTCCGCTACCACGCGCGAGCGGCTGCTCGCCTTTCTCGGCCTTGCCTTTTCCGCCGCGATCCTGGTGGCGGTGTTCTACCAGCTGGACGGGCTGGATTTCACCATCCTGACCCAGGCACCGACCAGCCCGCTGTTCTGGCTGTGCTTCGCGGCCACCTATGCACTGGCGCCGTTCATGGACTGGCTGATCCTGCGCCGCATCTGGGGCGTGGGCGCGGGCGCCTTCCCGGCGCTGTTGCGCAAGCAGGCCGCCAACGAAGTGGTGCTCGGCTATTCGGGCGATGCCCAGCTCTATGTCTGGGCACGCCGCACCCTGGGGGCAGGGGGGCGGCCGTTCGAGACCCTGCGCGACGTGGCGGTGACTTCGGCGCTGGCAGGCAATCTGGTGACGCTGGCGATGCTGGTGCTGAACGCGCCCATCGTCCACGGCCTCGCCAAGGGCACGCTGTTCACCACGCTGCTGATCTCCACCGCGACGATCGTCCTGTCGTCGCTTGCCATCTTCTTCTTTCGCCGCATGGTGTTCGCCCTGCCGCCGCGCCAGCTGGTGATGACGCTGGGGATCCACATCGCCCGGATCCTGCTGAGCCTCGTGCTGACCGCGCTGCTGTGGAAGCTGCTGCTGCCGTCGGTGCCGGCAGCAGCGCTGTTCCTGGTCGGCACGCTGCGCATGATGCTGTCGCGCCTCCCCTTCGTGCCGGCGCGCGAGGCGCTGCTGGCGCCGCTGATCGTGGCGCTGCTGGGGGATTCCGCGGGTCTCGCCGGGGCGGTACTGTTCGTCGCGACGCTGATGCTGGCGGCCCATGTCGTGGTAGGCGGCGCTTCGGCGCTGGCCGACATGGTCGCACGGCCCAAGCCGCGCATCGCCTGAACCTCCGGCAAAAATGACCTTGGCGCCCGTGCATGGCTTCGGCCATGCACGGGCCGATTGCTTTTGGTGGATGGACTTCTTCGGGGACGGGGTATGGGCAAGACGTTCGTGGTGCTGGGCGCGCTACTTGCCGGTGTGGCGCTGGGCTTTGCCGCACGCTGGCCGGCCGGCGCCTTTCTGATCCCCTGGATCGACGCGGTCGCGCCGATCGGCGCCTTCTGGATCCGCGCGCTGACCATGACCTTGGTGCCGCTGGTGTTCGCGCTGGTGGTGAGCGGCGTGGTCAATGCGGTGCGCCACGGACAGGGCGGGCGGGTGCTTGCGGCCAGCTTTGCGGTGTTCCTGCCGATGCTGGTGCTGGCGGTGCTGCTGGCCTGGGGCGTGGTCGAGATCGTGCTGCGGCTTTTCCCGCTGGGGCCCGATCCGCTGGCCGGCCTGCTCGGTTCGACCCCGCCCGCCATTCCGCACCTGCCCAGCGCCACCGATCAGATCCTCGCCATCCTGCCGGAGAACCCGGTTGCGGCGGCAGCGAGCGGGCAGATGCTGCCGCTGGTGGTGTTCGCCGTCCTGCTCGGCGCGGCGCTCGCCCGCACACAGGGCGATCGCTTCGCCGCGATCGTCGAGGACCTCGCCCGCGCGATGACCCGCATCGTCGACTGGATCCTGCTGCCGGCGCCGATCGGCATCTTCGTGCTCTCCCTGGGGGCGGGCAAGGCGGCCGGAGCGAGCGTGGCCGGCGTCCTCGCGCGCGAGGTGGGCGCGGAGATCCTGTTCTCGCTGAGCGCCATCCTGCTCTGCTACCTGCTCGTCCAGCTGTTCCGGGCGATGCCGCTCGGCCAGTTCGCTCGCGCGATCGTACCGGCGCAGGCGACGGCGGCGGGCACCTGTTCGTCGATGGCGACCGCGCCCGTCTCGATGGAGGTCGCGCTCACTCGCCTCAAGCTGCCGCAGGAAGTGGCGGGAACGACGATGCCGCTTGCCATCTCCACCTTCCGCCTGGCGACCGCGGGCGTGAGCCTGATCGAGGTGTTCGTCGCCGCGCATGCCGCCGGCGTGCATGCGGCGCCCGTGCAATGGGTGCTGGCCGGGGCCACCGCGGTCATCGCCGGCATCGCCACGCCCGGGCTGCCGGGGGCGGCGGTGATCTATGCCTGCACGGCGCCGGGCTTGCAGATCCTCGGCGCGCCGCTGGCGATCATCCCGCTCTATATCGCCACGGCGGCGATCCCCGACATGTTCATCACCACCGCAAGCGTCACCGGGCAGTTGACCGCGACGACGCTGGTCGCCCGGATGGTCAGGCGAGGGCGCTGAGGCCGGGCAGGCTGCCCTCGGCGATCGTCATGCTGCGGCCGCCGATCCAGGCCTGACCCTCCGCATCATAGTCCACGGCAATGCGGCCGCGCCGGGCAAGCTTCGTGCCCTGCGCTGCGACATAGCCCGAGGTCGCGCGTCCGCTTTCGTATAGCCATTGCGCCGCGGACGCATTGAAGCTGCCGGTCACCGGATCCTCGATGATTCCGCCGAACGCGTCGGTGAACAGCGTGCGGATCTCCCAGGCGATCGGGGCGCCTGCCGGGTGCGCCCCGATCAGGCCGATCTCCAGCCGCCCGTCCCAGTGTCGCACCGGCTCCACCGCCAGCACTGCCTCCGCCGACTCGAGCAGCACGGCAATCCACCCCGGGCCATTGTCTGCCCAGGCCGCATCGACGATCGCCGCGGGATCGATCCGCAGCGCCTTAGCCAGCGTTGCACGCGTCGCTGCATCTACCGGACCGCTGCGCAGGAGCGGCGGCGCGGCAAAGGCGAGCCGATCGCCGTCCCGGCGGATCGGGATCTGTCCCGCGCCGCATTGCTGGACGATCCGGTCGCCCGCTGCCGGCCGTCCGCCCGCCGCCAGCCAGGCGTGCGCGGCGCCCAGCGTCGGGTGACCGGCGAAGGGCAGCTCGCGATCCAAAGTGAAAATGCGCGCATGGTAATCGGCGCCCGCTACGCTCGGCGGCAACAGGAACACCGTCTCGCTCAGGTTGAACCAGCGGGTGATGGCCTGCATCGTCGCGGTGTCGAGATCGCCGCCGCCCCGAACCACCGCGAGCGGATTGCCGGTGAACGGGCCGTCATGGAACACGTCGACCAGTGTAAAGGGTGTCGTCATGGCTGCATCTCCCCTGCCGCGCGCGGCGCGCGGGCAGGGGATCGCCGATCCGACAGGGGCTGGCAAGCCTCAGCCGGGTGCCGCCGCCGATCCGGCGAGCAACCCGCCATCCACCTGCAGTTCGGCACCGGTGATGTAGGCGGCTTCGTCCGAGGCGAGCATCACGGCGACGGCGGCGACTTCCTCAGGCAGCCCGAAGCGGCGCAGCGGCGTCTCTGCAACGAAGGCGGCCATGCGCGCTTCGCGATCCGGGCCATTGCCCAGCATCGGCTCCCACATCGGCGTGAGGATCGCCGCGGGATGAATGCTGTTGCAGCGGATCTGCCAGCCCTGCTGGGCGCAGTAGAGCGCGACCGTCTTGCTGTGATTGCGGATCGCAGCCTTGGAAGACGCGTAGGCGGCCGCCCCGGCAATGCCGACCATCCCGGAGCGCGACGAGATGTTGACGATCGATCCCGTGCCCGCCTGCTGCATCGCGCGGATCGCATAGCGACAGCCCAGAAAGGTGCCGTCGAGGTTGACGCGGTGCACCGCGCGCCAGTCCTCCAGCGTGGCATGTTCCGGATCGTGCGGAACCATGCCGTGTTCGAACCCGGTGATGCCGGCATTGTTGACGACCACATCCGCCACCGGCACGGCGGCCGCGAGGCGATCCCAGTCCGCTTCCGTTGCGACGTCGAGCGGCTCGAAACGGCAGCCGATGGCGGCGGCGGCGCGGGTGCCGGCGGCACTGTCGATATCGGTCAGGATCACCGTGGCGCCCTCCGCGTGAAAGCGGGCGGCGATGGCGCGGCCGATGCCGCGGGCTGCGCCGGTGACGACGCAGATCTTGTTGTTCAGGCGTTGCATGCTGTTCTCGAAGGCAGAGTCCGGGGGCGCGGCGGGTGCCGCGGGCGTTGGGTGCCGCTTCAGCGGGTACGCTGGACCATGTCGAGAACTCCCGGAAAGGCCGTCACGCTATGCCGGCCAGGCGGGCGATACAAGAGAAAGTCGAGAGGACCGCCGCCCCCGCTGGGCGGGGGCGGCGGGTAGCAGTCGCAGGATCAGAAGGTCACGCCGAAGCCGGCGCTGATCGTCTGCCCGCTATCCTTGCCGGTAAACGAGCCGGTGCGGTTGTTCGTCTTCCAGGAGATCAGGTTCAGCTGCAGGCGCATCACGCTGTCGAGATACCAGTTGGTGCCGACCGTGGCGGCCTCGCCCTTGGTGGCGTTGGGGATGCCCGAATATTCGAGATTCTCGTAGCGGGCGAGGATCTCGATCGCGCCCGGGCCGCCGCTGAACACCGGCCGCAGCACGCGCGGCTGGGCGAAGGTGCCGAGGCGCGGATTATAGGGCGGCAGATCGCCGGTGACGAAGAAGCCGGTCGAAAGGCTCCACGCCTTGCTCTCGAAATCCGGGCGGCCCGCATTCAGGTGCGCGACGCGCTTGCCCGCTTCGCCCATCACCCAGAGCGAGCCGACATAGCCGCCGACTTCGGCGCCATAGCCGGTGGTGCCGGTGCCGCCCACAAGGGTGCCGGTCTGCACGCGCAGATTGCCGTTGAAGCGGCCGCCGATCACGGTGTTGCGGGTGAGCGAGCCGGTGCCGCGCGAGGAGAGGGCCTCGTCGAAGCCCCAAAGGCCGAGATGGACCAGCGAGCGCTCCGTCTTGAACGGGTTCCAGTGGGCGCGCGCCAGGACCGTGCGGCTGTCGTTCATCGCCTGGCTGGCATCGACGCTGTCACCGCTGATCGTGAACGAGGCGTGGCCCGTATTCCAGAACAGGCGCGGCATCAGCGCGATGCCGTAGAAGCCGCGCTGCGGAATGATCGAGGTGGCGACGACGTTGCGTTCCAGGAACGGCGGCGCATCCGACCCGCCCGATCCTTCGAAGCTGCGGTCGTTGAACATGTTGCCGAAGCGCACGTCATAGGAAACCTTGCCGATGTCGTTGCGCCAGCCGACGAACATCGTGCCGACATCGGAGGTGTTGTCGGCAAAGTCGTTTTCGAACTGGTAGAAGAAGTGCGGGCCCACCGCGCCTTCGATACCGATACGCAGCGCGCGGGCGCCGGTGGTGGTGATGTTGCGGGCGTCGTAGTTCGATCCGAAGGTCGAGCTGACATGGTTGATGATACGACCGCGCATCTTGAACAGGAACTTGCCGTCCGCCGAGCGGAAGATCGGCAGGCCGCCGCGCCATTCGGTGGTCACGTTGGAGACGTTCTGGAGCGCGCGGGCCTGGGCGACGCTCTGATCGGCGATGCCTGCGGCGGCAAGCTGCGGCGCGAAGCTGCCGGATACGGTTTCGTCGTTCGCGAGATCGGTGCGGCGTGTCTGCGCTGCCTGCTGGACGCCGCCCTGGGTCGGCACCGCAACGGGGCGCGCGGCCGGCGCGGCGACCTGGCTACCTTCGATCCGATCGAGCCGGGCGCGAAGTGCGGCAATTTCCTCGGCCTGGGCCTTCAGCAGCTTCACCAGTTCCGCCTGATCGCCGGGCGTGCTCTGCGCCAGTGCGGGGGTGGCGAACAACAACGCGGGCAATGCCGCGCCTGCCAGATAATGCATCTTCATCGTGGAGAACCCTGTTTGTTGATCCTGTGTCGCCACGAGGGGCAACCGAGTATCAGTATAGAAGGGTGCTCTGTTGATGATCTTGAAGTGAAATGAATATTTCGTACATGCGGCGATACTGTGATTTATTGGGTACAATAGGTACTACTCCTTAGCCGGTTAGGGCTCAGGAGGGGCCTCATGCATATTTTGCTTTATTGCGTAGGGCTTGGAGTACGTAGCTCAGCGCGTGGCGGCGCATCTAGAGACCGCATTGTTACTAAAGCGTTTCGGTGGGGCTATGGGGATCCCCGAGTGCTCAGAGGTGCTTTTCCATGCGCACCAGCGGCACCTGAACGCCGTCGATAGGGGCGGACAGCACTGGTTCGACGGGCCTGTAGCCACACGCCTGGTACAGCGGCACGCCGGCCATGGTGGCCATCATCTCCGCGCGCGCAAAGCCTGCATCGCGCGCGGCGTTTTCGCAGAGCCCCAATATCCGGCGGCCGATACCGCGGCGGGTGTGATCGGGATTGGTGTACATCGCGCGGATCTTGGCGGCGTCGCGGGCGGGGTCGAGCCGCTGGGGGGCGCGCGCGACGATGCTGGCATCCCCGCCATAGAGGGTCGCGCGATAGGACCAGCCGCCGCAGCCGGCGATCGTGCCGTCGGTGTCCTCGACGAGGAAATAGGTCTGGTCGGTGATCAGCTGGGTGTCGAGGCCCATCACCCGGTGGCTGGCCGCGATCTGTTCGGGGGTCAGGAAGCCGTGCTGAAGCGTCGCAATGGCCCGCTCCATCACCGCGCGCAGTGCCGCCAGATCGTCGGGCTGGGCGAGGCGGTGGGGGAAGGCGGCCATGGCAAACTCCTCGGAACGGTGCGGCGGGGCTAGCCAGCCGCCGCACCGGCCGCAAGGATCAGTGGTTGTCGCGCGGAATGCCGTGGGTCTGGGCGATGCGCTGGAACTGCTCGGCGCCCTCCAGGATCGCGCCGGTGTTCATCTGGCCGACCATCGCGCGCTGGATCTTCTGCCAGGGGGTCTGCGATTCCGGATAGGGATAGCCGCCCGCCTCGGCCAGCACGCGGCGGCGCTCGGCGAGCTCGTCGTCCGGGATCAGCACGTCGGCGGTGCCGCGGTTGAGGTCGATCCGCACCCGGTCGCCGGTCTTGAGCAGCGCCAGGCCGCCCATCGCCGCCGCCTCGGGCGAGGCGTTGAGGATCGAGGGCGAAGCCGAAGTGCCCGACTGGCGACCGTCGCCGATGCACGGCAGCGCATGCACCCCCTCGCGGATCAGATAGGCCGGCGGCCGCATGTTCACCACTTCGGCCGCACCCGGATAGCCGATCGGTCCGGCGCCGCGCATCACCAGCAGCGTGTTCGCGGTGATGCCGACCGAGGGATCGTCGATGCGGTGGTGGTAATCCTCCGGTCCGTCGAACACGACCACCGGGCCTTCGAAAGCGTCGGGATCGTCCGGGTTGGACAGATAGCGCTCGCGGAATTCGGGGCCGATCACGCTCGTCTTCATGATCGCCGCGTCGAACAAGTTGCCGCGCAGCACGACGAACCCCGCCTCCTCGACCAAAGGCTCGCCGTAGCGGCGGATGACCTTCTCGTCCTCGATCTCGGCGCCCCGGCAATTCTCGCCGA
This sequence comes from Sphingomonadales bacterium, assembly GCA_027489295.1. Next base: position 11,325 of record JAIYAA010000180.1, read on the forward strand.
TGGTCTTGCCGTTGGCGGTGATCGCGTTCTCGTGGATCAGCCCCTGCTCCATCAGCTGGGCGACCACGGCGGGCACGCCGCCGGCGCGGTAGTAATCCTCGCCGAGATATTCGCCGGCGGGCTGCAGGTTCACCAGCAGCGGCACCTTGTGGCCGTGGGTCTGCCAGTCGTCGAGCGACAGTTCGGCGCCGACATGGCGGGCGATGGCGGCCAGGTGGATCGGTGCGTTGGTCGAGCCGCCGATCGCCGAGTTGACCACGATCGCATTGAGGAACGCCTCGCGCGTCAGGATGTCCGATGGCTTGAGGTCCTCACGCACCATGTCGACGATGCGCTTGCCGGTGCGATAGGCCGATTCCTGCCGGTCGCGATAAGGGGCGGGAATCGCTGCCGAGCCCGGCAGCATCATGCCCAGCGCCTCGGCCAGGCTGTTCA
>JAIYAA010000236.1 GCA_027489295.1 Sphingomonadales bacterium
GCGATCGCGAAGCCCTGCTTTCCCGAGGAGCGGTTGGCGATGTAGCGCACCGGATCGATCGGCTCGTGCGTCGGCCCGGCGGTGACGAGGATGTGCCTGCCGGCGAGCCGCGCGTCGGCGGGCGACAGCGCCTGCTCGATCGCGGTGAAGATCGCCGCCGGCTCGGGCAGGCGGCCGGGGCCGTATTCGCCGCAGGCCATCGCGCCTTCGTCCGGCTCCAGCACCGTCACGCCGTCGGCGCGGAGCTGGGCGACGTTGCGGCGGGTGGCGGGATGCTGCCACATCCGCACGTTCATCGCGGGCGCGGCAAGCACCGGCTTGTCGGTGGCGAGCAGCAGCGTCGTCGCGAGATCGCTGGCGATGCCGCCGGCCATCCGCGCCAGCAGATCGGCGGTGGCGGGCGCGACGACGACGAGATCGGCCTGGCGGCTGAGCTGGATATGGCCCATTTCCGCTTCGTCCTTCAGGTCCCACAAGGTGGTGTAGACCTGGTTCTCGGAGAGTGCGGCGAGCGTCATCGGCGTCACGAAATGCTGGCCGCCCTCGGTCAGCACGCAGGTGACCCCGATCCCGGCCTTGCGGCACAGGCGGACGAGTTCGCACGCCTTGTAGGCGGCGATGCCGCCGCCGACGATGAGCAGGATGCGCTTCATGGGCCTACCGTTGTAACCGTGATGCGGCGCCTGTCGAGCGCGCGGTGCCACAGGTCCGCCAGCGCATCGGGCACGAAGACCAGGCCGACGAGCGCGACCGGCGCGATCATCAGCGCCCAGTAGAAATTGTCGAGCCGGGCGAACAGCGAGATCGCCGTGCCATAGGCGATCAGCAGCGCGAACATCCGCAGACCCAGCGCATCGTCCCAGCCCGCCCAGCCGAGCAGCGCGAGCGCGACGAGCAGCGAACCCACCACGATCGGCAGCGCCTGGAGCGCCGTGGCGGTGACGAGCGCGCGGACGAAGAAGCCGGGGCCGTTGAACGCGGCCCAGCCCGCCGAATGGGGATCCAGCGGCCCGGTGACGCCGGCCACGGCATGGGCGTGCAAACCCAGCACGCCGGCGAACAGCAGCAGCGCGAAGCCCCAGCCCAGTGCCTCGCCGCGCCGATCCTCACGCCAGGCGAACACCAGCATCACGATCGCGTAGAGCGCGGCCGTCTCGCGAATCAGCATCGCGGCGAAGCCGAGCGCGATCGCTTCCAGCGCCCGCCCGGGGCGGCGCAGCGCCAGCGAGAGCGCGACCAGCAGCCCGGCCCAGACTTCATGGAACAGCACCAGGCCGGGCTGGAAAAAGGCCAGCATCGACGTGGCGATCAGCAGCACCAGCACCGCGCGGGGGAAGAGGCCGGTCAGGGCTGCGCCGACTCGGGATGCCCAGGCAAAGGCGGTCAGCGCGGCAAGCGCCAGCAGCAGGACGCCCCCCGCCCAGCCGGGCAGCGCCGCCAGCATCGCCGCCAGCGCGGGAAGCCGCATCGTCAGGAACGGGTGCAGCGGGTAGCCGCCGGCACGCATCGCGTCGCTCGCCGCGACATAATAGGGGTCGCCGCCCTTCATGCTGGCGACGATGCGCTCGTACAGGCCGAGATCGGTCATCCGATCGACCGTCCGCACCGCGGCGTCGCCGTCTCCGGTCAGCGACGGCACCGCCAGCGCGGTCAACGCGGCGAGCAGGAGCAGCAGCACCGCCACCCAGGCCAGCCGCGCGCGGCCCCGCGACAGGGCGGCGAAGCGGCTCGGCGCGGCGGTCCAGACGCGGCGCGTGCGCGCGGTCATCGCAGCAGCAGCGTTCCGGCCACGCCGGCCAGCGCGGCGAAGATGCTGACCAGCGCATAGCGCCAGCCGCCGCCGACGCGCACGACCTGGATTTCGCGCAAGGGCGGCTCGGGCGGGGCCCCGCCGGGCGCCGGGAAGCGGCGTTCGATGTTGCGGACCAGTTCGGGCAGGCGGGCGAGGGTGCGCAGATCCTCGATCAGGCGATCGGCGATCTTGGCCTCGGGCCCGAGCTCGGTGCGGATCCATTCGCGCACGAACGGCGCCGAGACGTCCCACAGGTTGATGTCCGGATCGAGCGAGCGCGCGACGCCTTCCACCATCACCATCGTCTTCTGGAGCAGCAGCAGGTGCGGCTGCGTCATCATGTCGAAGTCGCGGGTGATCGAGAACAGGCCGTCGAGCATCCCGCCGATCGACATTTCCTTCACGGGCAGGCCGCGCATCGGCTCGCCCACCGCACGCAATGCGGTGGCGAACTCGGCGACATTGTGGTGCGAGGGGACATAGCCCGCCTCGAAATGGATCTCGGCGACACGCTTATAATCGCCGGTGATCAGCCCGTAGAGGATCTCTGCCAGCCACACCCGCGCGCGGCGGTCGATGCGGCCCATGATGCCGAAATCGATCGCGGCGATGCGGCCGTCGGGCAGGGCGAAGAGATTGCCCTGGTGCATGTCCGCATGGAAGAAGCCCTCGGCGATCGCCTGGCGGAGGAACGCCTTGATCAGCTTGCCGGCGAGACCGGGCATGTCGTGGCCGGCGCGGACCAGCGCGTCGCGGTCGCTCAGCTTGATGCCGTCGATCCACTCCAGCGTCAGCACCTTGCCGGTGGTGCGCTGCCAGTCGATCGTGGGGACCATGAAGTCCGGCTCCGCGGTCATCGCCTCGGCGAGTTCGGAGGCCGAGGCGGCCTCGCGGCGGAAGTCGAGCTCGCGTGCGGTCCAGCGCTTGAAGCTTTCGATGACCAGCCGCGGGCGCAGGCGGCGCGCCTCGCCGCCATAGGCCTCGAGCTGGGCGGCGGCCCATTCATAGGTGTCGATCGCGCGGGCGAAATCGCTTTCGATGCCCGGGCGCAGCACCTTCACCGCGACGCGGCGGCCGTCGGTGGTCACCGCGCGGTGGACCTGCGCGATCGAGGCGGCGCCGATCGGGGCTTCCTCGATCTCGGCGAACAGCGCCGATATCGGGCGGCCGTAGCTGGTCTCGATCCGCTCGCGGATGATGTCGAAGGGAACCGGGGGCAGCGCGTCCTGCAGGCGGAGCAGGTCGTGCGCTGCCTCCTCGCCGACGAGATCGGGGCGGGTGGCGAGCGTCTGGCCGAGCTTGATCGCCGCCGGGCCGATCGCCTGGAAGGCATCGGCATAGGCAGGGACCACCGGCACGCGGGCGCCGAGCCGCGCAATGCGGGCGAGGCGGCGCACCGGACGGGGCGTGTTGGCATCGCGCTCGATGCCGCGCAGTGCGCCGTGGCGCGCAAGGATGCGGCCCCATTTGAGCAGGCGCCAGAGGTGGACGGCAGGGGCGGTCATAGCTCTAGCCCCTCCTCCTTGGAGGAGGGGATGGGGGTGGAGGGATTCCAGAACGTCTGTTGGTCTCGGTGAGACACAGCCCCACCCCAAACCCCTCCCCTGAAGGGGAGGGGCTTACGTGCGCGCACCATCAAATCTTCCAGCCGCTGTGGATCGCAACCAGCCCGCCGAGCAGCGGCTCGACCTTGGTCTGGCGGAAACCGGCCTCGGCGATCATCCGCTCGAAGCTCGGCATGTCCGGGAAGCGGCGGATCGATTCGATCAGGTAGCGATAGCTGTCCTCGTCGCGCGCGAGCAGCTTGCCCAGCTTGGGGACCAGCTTGTGCGAATAGGCGTCGTAGATCTCGGCGAAGCCCGGCCACTGGGTGGTCGAGAATTCCAGCACGAAGAAGCGGCCGCCGCGCTTGAGCACGCGGTGCGCCTCGCGGAGCGCCTTGGGGATATCGGTCACGTTCCGGATGCCGAACGCGATCGTATAGGCATCGAAGAATCGATCGGGGAACTGCAGCGTCTCGGCATTGGCCTCGGTCCACACCAGCCCGTCGATGCCGCGCTGGGCGGCGCGCTCGACGCCGACGCTGAGCATTTCCGGGTTGATGTCGGCCACCGTGATCGCAGCACCCGTCTCGGCCATGCGGAAGGCGATGTCGCCGGTGCCGCCGGCCATGTCGAGGATGTGCTCGCCGGCGCGCGGCTTCACCCGGCGGACGAAGCGGTCCTTCCACAGCCGATGCATGCCGCCCGACATGGCGTCGTTCATCAGGTCGTAGTTGCTGGCGACATTCGAGAACACCTCGCCGACGCGGCGGGTCTTGTCCTCTGGGGCGACATCTTCGTAACCGAAGGAGACGGTATCGGGCATGGGGGTGCCTTAGCGGCAGGTGACGGCCAAACCAAGGGGGCTGAGGGGCAGGTGACATTCGGCCCCGCACTTCCTAGCTACAGGGCCAGATGCCCGAGCTTCCCGAAGTAGAAACCACCGTCCGCGGCCTGGCCCCCGTGCTGGAGGGGCAGAGGATCGAGCGCGTGCTGCTGAATCGCGCCGATCTGCGGCGGCCCTTTCCGATCGATCTCGGCCAGCGGCTGACGGGGGCGACCGTCACCGGCCTGTCCCGCCGCGCGAAATACGGCCTGGTGCACACGGACCGGGACGACACGATGGTATTCCACCTCGGCATGTCCGGGCGCTGGCGGATCGATCCCTCGGAAGTGGGCAAGCACGATCATGTCGTGATCGAGACCGCGCGCCACCGGCTGGCGCTCAACGATCCGCGGCGATTCGGTTCGATGGACCTGGTGCCGACGGCCGGGCTTTCCGACTGGCCGGCGTTCAAGGCGCTGGGCCCCGAACCGCTGGGACCGGCCTTCACCGCCGCGCACCTCGTCGAATCGTTCGCGGACCGAATCGCGCCAGTAAAGGCGTTGCTGCTCGACCAGCGAATCGTCGCGGGGCTCGGCAATATCTATGTGTGCGAGGCGCTGTTCCTGTCGGGCATCGCGCCGACCAAGCCTGCGGGCGCGATCGGGCGGGCCAAGATCGAGAAGCTGGTCGTCGCGATCCGCGAAGTGCTGGAGGCGGCGATTCGCGCCGGCGGCTCCACCCTGCGCGATTATGCCCGGCCGGACGGCGAGCTCGGTTATTTCGCCAAGGAGTGGCGCGTCTATGGGCGGGAAGGGGAGCCCTGTGCTTGCGGCCGCCTCGTGCAACGGCGCGTGGATTCGGGGCGTTCCACCTTCTATTGTGGCAAATGCCAGCGCTGAAAAGGTTGACCCGAATCGCTGGAGCCGGTAAGGGGCCCGTCTTTCCGGCGTGGGCTCGCTTCCGCGCCTCACCCATTTCGAGCAGGAACAAGACCGAATGGCGAATACGCCGCAAGCGAAGAAGCGCATCCGTCGCAACGACCGCCGCGCCGAGATCAACGGTGCACGCGTCGGCCGCATCCGTACCTTCGTCAAGAAGGTCGAAGCTGCGCTGACCGCCGGCGACAAGGCCGCTGCCACCGAAGCGCTCGCCGCTGCGCAGCCGGAAATCGCACGTGGCGTCGCCAAGGGCGTGCTCCACAAGAACACGGCCGCGCGGAAGTTCTCGCGCCTCAACAAGCGTCTTCAGGCGCTCGCCTAACTCCGTCACCGAACGGTAATCAAAAGCCCTGCCGGACTTGTCCGGCGGGGTTTTTTGCGCGTGTGCGCTGCAACAAATGGTTAACAAAGTCGGTCCGAAAGCGAATCGCGGGAATCCGCGAGTCGTGCCGATTCGACTGTGGCCGCATCGGCCTTTGCCTCGTTAAATCACTGTAATAGTTGATGATTTCACCGTTCCCCACGGATTTCCTAGGGGTTCAGCCTGTCAACAAAACTATTTCAGAAAGTTTACATGGGGGGCCCTTGCTCGACTCAGTTCGAGCTTCCTACAACGAACCTCCCAGCCACGTTGCTGGCTGGGGCAACGAGTGCATCGCGCGTCGTCCGGGGGCATGACCGGCTGCGATGGGCCTCATGATCGTTAGTGATTTTGGTACGCGGGAGGCGTGTCTCCCGCGAAGGAAGGGTGCGTCAAAGTGACTCAGGTTCAACCGCTGGAACATGAGGAAGGCCGTGACGTCGCCAAGGCATGGGCGCACGTGCGCACCAACCTGCGCCGCTCGGCCGGCCAGCGGCTGTTCGACCAGTGGCTGAAGCCGGTGGTGCTGATCGACGGCAGCGATTCGCTCGCCGTCCGCCTGGGTCTTCCGTCTCCGTTCCTCACCCAGTGGGTGAAGAACCACTATGCCGAGCGGCTGCTGCTCGAATTCCGTGCGGTGCTGCCGGGCGTGCGCAGCGTGACGCTGGAGACGATTCAGGACGCCGAGCAGCGCGTGCTCAGCGCCGATCCCGCGCCGGTGCCGGTGGCGGCTTCCCGCCCCGAATCGATCGTCGAGCCGGCCGAGCGCCCGACCTTCGACCCGCGCTTCACCTTCGATCGATTCGTGGTGAGCGGCACGAACCGCGTCGCCTTCAACGCGGCGCGCACCGTCGCGCTGCCGGGCACGCCGATGTTCAGCCCGCTCTATCTCCATTCCGGCACGGGCCAGGGCAAGACGCACCTGATGCACGCGATCGGCCACGCCTTTCTCGAGGCGAATCCCGGCGCGACCGCGATCTATTCGACCGGCGAACGCTTCATGTTCGAGTTCGTGCAGGCGCTGCGCAACAAGGACACGCTGTCGTTCAAGAAGCGGCTTCGCTCGGTCGACCTGCTGATGATCGACGATCTTCAGTTCATCGGCGGCAAGGACGCGACGCAGGAAGAATTCTTCCACACCGTCAACGAGTTCATGAGCGCCGGCAAGCGCCTGGTGATCGCCGCGGATCGCGCGCCCCAGGCGCTCGAAGGCTTCGAGCCGCGCCTGGTCGGCCGCCTCGGCGCCGGGCTGGTGGCGGACATCAAGCCCGCCGAGCTGGACCTGCGCCGCGCCATCGTCGAGCGCAAGCTGAAGGACATGCCTGCCGTCGACATGCCGGTGGAAGTCGCCGACCTGCTCGCCGCGCGAATCACCACCAACGTCCGTGAGCTGGAAGGCGCGCTCAATCGTCTGGTCGCCTATGCCAGCCTGTCGAACGAATCGATCACCATCGATTTCGCGACCAGCGTGCTGGGCGAGGTGCTGCGCACCAGCCAGCGCCGCATCACCATCGACGAGATCCAGCGCGCGGTCTCGGCGCATTTCGAGGTGAAGCAGCTCGACCTGATCTCGGCCCGCCGCGCGGTGGCGATCGCGCGCCCGCGCCAGATCGCGATGTATCTGGCCAAGCGCCTGACCACGCGCTCGCTGCCCGAGATCGGCCGCAAGTTCGGCAATCGCGATCACTCGACGGTGATCCACGCGGTCAAGCGGATCGAGGATCTGCGCAGCAAGGACGTCGAGATCGACGGCGCGGTCCGCGCGCTGATGCGCACGCTGGAGGGGTGACCCCGGCGATTCGCCCTGCCGGTCGCGAGGACGATGCGGCGATCTGGGCGATTCTGGAGCCGGTGATCCGCGCCGGCGAAACCTATGCCCTGAACCGCGATCTGTCGCGCGAGGCAGCCCTGGCCTATTGGCTGGGGCCCGATCGCGCGACCTTCGTCGCGGAGGCCGGGGGCGCGATCCTCGGCACCTATTATCTCCGCGCCAATCAGGCAGGCGGCGGCGCGCATGTCGCCAATGCCGGCTATGCGACCCATCCGGATGCACGCGGCCAGGGCATCGCGCGGGCGATGGCCGAGCATAGTTTCGCGGCGGCGCGCGTGCGGGGCTTTCGGGCGATGCAGTTCAATTTCGTGGTGAGCACCAACGCCGCAGCGCTGCGGCTGTGGCACGCGTCGGGCTTCGAGACGGTGGGGCGCTTGCCAAAGGCCTTTGACCACCCCGCGCTTGGTCTGGTCGATGCGCTGGTCCTGTTCCGGGACCTCTGACCCTCAGGCGACGCGCGTTCGCTACGCACTCGTATCTAAATCTTTTGCGGTCAACTGGTTGCCAGCGCGCGCCGGCGTGGCATGCTGGCGTCCCGACTCATAAAATACGAGGATCGCCATGTTCCGCCTAGCTCCCGTTGCCGCCGCGCTTGCGCTGCTCGCCACCCCCGCCTTCGCCGCCGCGCCGTGCAAGGATGCCAAGGGCAAGTTCGTCAAATGTCCGGCGGCGGCCGCCGTCACCAAGGATGCCAAGGGCAAGTGCCGCTTCGCGAGTGGCCCCAAGAAGGGCCAGTTCACCGCCTGCAAATGACCGATGCCGTTCGACGGCACCGCATCGACGCGGTGCCGTCGCGCTTCCCCTAAGGGCTGGCGGCGAACGCCGCGCCCGCGCGTTGCACACGCGTCAGGGAGAAGAAGCGATGACGAAAGACGACGAACGGTGGATGCAGATGGCGATCGATGTCGCGCGGTCGAAGGGGTCGGATCCGTCCACCTCGCCGCTCGGCTGCGTGATCGTCCTCGACGGCAAGGTGATCGCCGCCGAGCGCAACCAGACCCACGAACTGCCCGATGCCACCGCCCATGCCGAGATGATGGCGATTCGCCGGGCGTGCGAAAGCACCGGGGAGCTGGAGCTGCGCGGGGCGACGCTCTATTCGACGCTCCAGCCTTGCGGGATGTGCACCATGGCCTCGATCTGGTCCAAGGTCGGCCGCGTGGTCTTTGGGGCGGGGCGCGACGACGTCCACGCGATGTATTTCGAGGCGCGGCATGTCGATACGCTGGCCTTTATCGGCGATGCCTATCGCGACGACATCGTCATCGAGGGCGGCTGCCTGAAGGATGCGTGCGCGACGCTCTATTATCCGCCGGACGCGGACCTGCCGGAGGCAGAACAGGCCAACCTCTGACGCGAGGCTAGGCCAGCATGCCCGCCACGACCGCGACCGCGCCCAGGGCCGCCGCGCCCCGGGCGAGCCGCACGTCATAGGTCAGGCCCAGCACGACGCATCCCGCACCAAGCGGTAGCATGCCGAACCAGCCGACGAGCGCGCGGGGCCAGTCCTGCGCGCAAAGACTTGCAGCGAGCCCCGCCAGCAGCAGGCACCAGCCCAGCGCGCACCATGCCTGCGGGCGGATGCGCGCGTCCCATGGGCCGAGCAGCGCCGGCGCGTGGCGCGGCATCGCTGCGGCCAGGGCATAGAAGCCGATCAGGGTGAGACCTGCCGCGATCATGCCGTCTGGATCCGGGTGCGTCGGCGCGGGGCGGCGGCGGGGCGGCGCCATTGCTTCCAGGCGAGCGCGCCGGTGCCGAGTGCGGCCGCGAGCAGGCTGAGGCTCATGCTCGCCTGCACCGCGTCCCGATAGGCGCCGCCGGGCAGCGCGGCGGCCGCGCAGCCGAGCGCCAGCAGGGTCAGCAGCAGCGGCCAGCTGCGCCTGGGCGCAAGGACGGTGCCGAGCAGCAGCGCGGCGGCTGCGCTCCACAACGCGGTCGCGACTTCCGCCTCGGCGCGGGCGGCCATCCCCAGCGGCAGCAGCCGGTTGGCGAGGAGGAACGCGACGCACCCGATCGGCACGCCGGCCAGCACCCCGGCGTTGAGTCGCTCGACGATGCGGTTGCCAAGGCTGAGCGGTGCGCGCTCGCGGCGCTTGACCACCCACAGCACCATGCCGCTCGCCACCGCCAGCGTCAGCATCGCGCCGCACAGGAAGTAGAGCCAGCGCGTCGCCACGGGCGCGAAGCGGGCGAGGTGCAGGCCATAGGCGACGCCGTAGGTCTGGAGGGCGGTGCGATTCTCGGTGAAATCGGCGAGGACGCGGCCGGTGGTGCCGTCGAAGCTGACCGCGCCCGCGGCATAGGCGATCTGGCGGCCATCGTCCCGGAACATCGTCACCACCGACGCGGCATCGCCGGGATGCGCGATCGTCACCCGGCCGACCGGCTGGCCGAGCCGGCGCTCGGCCTCCCGCAGCATGGGCGCAAGCGGGGCGAGCGGGGCGGGCTTGCCCATGGCGGGGCGGTCAATTTGGCCCGGCTGGAAGGCCTGGAACATCGCCGCCATGTCCTTCCCGTAATTGGCGCTGATCGCCCAGGGCATGTTGAGCGTCGCCAAGGTGAGCAGGCCGGTGAAGCTGATCATGACGTGGAAGGGCAGGGCCAGCACCCCCAGCGCATTGTGCCCGTCCAGCCAGGAGCGCTGGCCCTTGGCGGGGCGGAAGGTGAAGAAGTCCTTGAAGATCCGCCGATGCGCGATGATGCCGGTGATCAGCCCGAGCAGCAGCACCATCGCGGCGAGCGAGGCGAGCAGGCGTCCCCAGGGGAAGGGCAGCTGCAGCTCGAAATGCAGCCGGTAGAAGAATTCGCCGCCCAGCGTCTCGCGCGGAACGGGCGCGCCGGTGACGGGATCGAGCGCGCGATAGACGAAGCCGCTGCCCGGATCATAGGTCGCCTCCACCGTGTTCATCCGCGCGTTGGGCAGGGTGAGGTACCAGCCGAACGAGGCGGGCGCGTTCTTGGCGAGCCATGCGCCCGCGGCGGTAAGTGCGGCCGCGCGATCGGCGGTCGCGGTGGTTTCGGGGCGCATCCAGCGGCCGATCTCGGGCTTGAACACGCTGAGCGTGCCGCCCAGGCACATCACGAACAGCACCCAGCCGAGCAGCAGCCCGGTCCAGCCGTGCAGCCACGCCATCACCTGGCGGGCGCCGTCGCGCACCGCGCTCATGCCGGCGGCATTCCGGCGAGCCAGGCGATGCCCGCCAGCAGCGCGGCGGCGCCGAGCACCCCGGCCAGCGCGCGCACCGGCCCCGGGGCGAGGAACGCCCAGATCGTCGCGACCGGCGCGACGACAAAGGCGAGCATCGTCGCGGGCACGACCGCGTCGAGCCGGGGGAGGGGCAGCGTCCGCGCCGCCGCCGCCGCGAAGCACGCCGCGACCAGATAGGCGCCCAGGCTGCCGGCCACCGCGCGCGTCGCGATGTTCGCCCGGTAGCCCCAGCCGCGGCGGAGATGCGCGCCCATGTCCGGCCTCAGTAGCTGAAGCTGATGCTGCCCAGCACGCTGCGCGGCGCGCCGTAGAAGCCCTGCGTCCAGTAGAGGCTGGTGAGATACTTGCTGTCGGTGAGGTTGCGCACGTTGATCGCGGCGCGGACGTGATCGACGACGCGGATGCTCGCCATCAGGTCGAGCACGGCATAGGCGTCCTGCTTCACCAGCAGGTCGCTGGTGCGCACGGCGTTCTGCCAGCGCAGCTGGGCGCCGAGCTTCAGGTCGCGCAACTCGGGCACGGCATAGGTGGTGGCGAGCTTCAGGCTCTTGGTCGGCAGGAACACGCGGGCAGGGCGGCCTTGCTGGTCCTCGATCTCCAGGCCGGTATAGCCGCCGCTCACCGTCCAGTTATCGGTCACGCGCCCGCCCAGTTCGAGCTCGAACCCACGCGCGGTGGTGTCGACCCCAGTATAATAGGTAGCGCCCTGCTGGCCGGCGTCGCCCGGGCCGAACTGGCCCGCGGCGGCCGCCAGGTTCTTCTGTTTCGCGCGGAACAGCGATGCGGTGGCGTAGAGTCGCCCGCCGAACCATTCGCTCTTCACGCCGCCCTCGATGCTGGTGCCGGTGATCGGGTCGAGCCGGCGATTGCCGCGGTCCACCTCGGTCTGCGGGCTGAAGATGTTGGTGTAGCTGGCGTAGAGCGAGAGGTTTTTGGTCAGATCATAGGTCGCCCCGGCATAGGGGCTGACGTCGCTGTTCTTGCGAAACTGGTTCGCATCATAGGAAATACCGTCGGCCTTGAGCCAGGTGGCGCTGGCGCCCACCACCGCCTTCAAGCGATCGGTCAGGTTGAGATGTGCGGCACCATATGCGCGGGTGACGTTGATGCTGTCTCGCGCGCGCAGGACGATCGGCGTGTGGCTCGGCTCGGCCAGCCGCGCGGCGGCGAGGTTCGGCACGGCGGGATAGGTGACGAGCGCGGTGCCCGATCCCTCCCACTGGCGGTCGTCGAGCCGACCGGTCGAAACGCCGAACGCCAGCTGGTGCTCGCGCCCGAACAGGGTGAGCGGGCCGGAAGCGGTGACGTCGCCCAGATACTGGTCGACCTCGGACGGATAGAGGCCCACCTGGCCCTGGACGCCCAGCCCGGTCGTCTTGTCCGGCGTGCCGAAGGCGTAGAGCAGCTTCGCGTTCTGCTTGTTGTTGATGTAGGTGAACACGCCCTTGGCCTGCCAGCCCTTGCCGAGGTCATAGGCGAGCTCGCCGAACGCGCGCTGGTCGGTCGTGTCCCAGTAGGTCCAGGGCTGCGCGGTGCTGGCGGAGCGCGCATAGGGGATGCGGCTGCCGTCGCCGTAGGTGAGCGGCAGCGCGCCCCAAAGCACGCCGTCCGCGTTGTTCTCCTGCCGGCTGTAGCCAACCGTCGCGGTCAGCTGCGGGGTCACCTGCCAGCTGGCGATCAGGCCGTACACGTTGCGGTTCACATGGTTGTAGTCGAGGTAGGAATCGCGGCTCTCATGCGCATAGATCGCGCGCACCGCGACCGTGTCGGTGAGCGGCACGGAGACGTCCGCCTCGGCGCGCCAGCGGTTCCACGATCCGGCCTGCACGCTGGCGCGGGCCTGCAGCGTATCGGTCGGGCGCTTGCGGACATAGTTGATCGTGGCGGAGGGATTGCCGACGCCGGTCATCAGCGCGTTGGCGCCGCGGATCGCCTCCACCCGCTCGAACAGCGCGGTGTCGAGGTCGCCATATTGGATGCCATAGGGCATCGGCAGGCCGATCCCGTCGACCTGGAAGTTGGTGATGTCGAAGCCGCGGGAGTTGTAATAGGTCCGGTCGGTCTCCACGCGCTCGACATTGATGCC
>JAIYAA010000085.1 GCA_027489295.1 Sphingomonadales bacterium
AGCGCGGTCGCGACCGGGCGCAGGATGAAGATGCGCGACGGGCCCACCGGTCAGCCGCCCTGACGCGCGCTGCCGGACCGCCGCTTGCCGCTCCCCTTCGCGTCGCGTGCCGGTGGGGCATCGTCGGGGAGGGCCACCTTGGCGCCTTCGTTCAGCCGGTCGGCGCCATCGGTCACCACCGTGTCGCCGATCGCCAGTCCCGCGAGGATCTGCGTCTTGTCCGCCACCGCGACACCCGGCTTCACCTTGCGCTCGGTGACGGTGCGGTCCGCCTTGAGCAGCCAGACGAACGGGCCGTTCGGGCCCGACTGGATCGCCGCGGGCGGTACCGTAACCGCCTTTTGCACGGTCTCGATGGTCAGGCGCACGTTGACGAACTGGCTGGGGTAGAGCTGGAAGCCGGCATTGGCGAAGCGCGCCTTGCCCTTGATCGTGCCGGTGGTGGTGTCCACCCGGTTGTCGAGCGTCGAGAAGCTGCCGGTATCGAGCGTGTTGGTGCGCGTGCTGTCCAGCGCGATCGCCGGGATCTGGGCACCCTGGGCGATGCGCTTCTGGATCTCGGGCGCCTGCTGCTGCGGAATGGCGAACTCGACGTCGATCGGCTGGAGCGTGGTCACCACGACGATGCCGTTGGTGTCCCCCGCGCCGATATAGTTGCCGATATCGACCACCTTGAGGCCGGCGCGGCCGCTGACCGGCGAGACGATCCGGGTATAGCCGAGGTTGATCTGCGCCTGCTGCACCGATCCGCGATCGGCGAGCACCGTGCCTTCGAGCTGGTGGACCAACGCCGCCTGCGTGTCGCGGTCCTGCCGCGCGATCGAATCCTGGGTGAGCAGCGTGTTGTAGCGGTTCAGCTGGAGCCGGGCGTTCTCCAGCTGCGCCTGGTCGCGCGCCAGTGCGCCGCGCGCCTGCATCAGCGCCGCCTGGTAGGGCCGCGGATCGATCACCGCCAGCGGCTGGCCCTTCTGGACGCGCTGGCCTTCGCGATAGAGCAGCTGGACGATGGTGCCCGAGACCTGGGGCCGCACCGTGACCGTCGCCGCCGGGGTGACGGTGCCGAGCGCTTCCACCTGCACCGGCAGATCGGCGAGCACTGCCTTGGCGGTGCCGACCGTGGTGGGGGCGGACATGCCCCCGCGCCGCCCGCCGCCGCCGGAGCGGCCGCTCCCCTGCCCCTGCTTGCCCGTATTCTCGCCGCCCTGCGACAGCAGCACGGCCAGCGCCACCAGCGCCACGATGGCAAGGATCCCGACGATCCAGCTGATCGCCCGTGCGCGACGGGACAGCGGACGCGACGGCAGCGATGTCGCGCGTCCATCCTGTGCAACAAGGTTCGGGTCGTCTCGATCCATATCGCTCTCGTCCTGCTTCTTCACCGTCGCGGATCCGCGAACACGCCCATGGGAGGGTCGCTGCGGCACGACCGCCCGGAACACGTCCAGATCGGATGCTCGTACGCCGGCAATGTCGCAAAACTGTGTCGGCTTGTTCGGCCGAGGGGTGCGATCGATCCCGGAACGGGATCAGGCGACGACCAGCCTGTACCCCACGCCGGGTTCGTTGACGATCAGCGCGGGGCGGCCGGGGTCCGCCTCCAGCTTCTGCCGAAGGTTGCGCACGACGATGCGGAGATAGTCGAGTTGCTGGACATGCGCGGGGCCCCAGACGTCGCGGAGCAGCTGGCCGTGCGCGATCACCCGGTCCGGATGCGCGGCGAGGATCGCCAGCACGCCATATTCCTTTGGCGCGAGATGCACGGCCTCGCCATCGCGTCGGACGCGGCGGTGGACAAGGTCGATCTCGATCGCGCCCACGGTCAGCTGCTCGCGCTCGGCCGATCCGGCGAGGCGGTGGCGCAGCGCGGTGCGCAGCCGCGCCAGCAGCTCCTCGGTATCGAACGGCTTGGTGCAATAGTCATCGGCGCCGAGGTCGAGGGCGGCGACCTTCTCGCTCGTCTCGGTGCGGGCGGAGACGACCATCACCGCCGCCCCGCCGGCCTTGGCCTGCTGGATCAGCTCGATCCCGTCGCGGTCGGGCAGGCCGAGATCGAGCAGCACCGCATCGGGCTTGTCGATGCCGAAGGCGGCGATGGCCTCCCGCGCGGTCGCCGCCTCGATCACCTGGTGGCCCGCGCGGGTGAGTGCCCCGCGCAGCAGCCGCCGGATATGGCTGTCGTCCTCGACGATCAGGACCTTGGTTGCGCTCGCCATGGCTTCGCTTAGCGAGCGCCACCCTGCCGGTCGAGCGCCAGATTGAGCGCGAGCACGTTGACGCGCGGTTCGCCGATCAGGCCGAGCAGCGGCGTCTGCACGTTCGTCTCGACCAGCTGGGAAACGCGATCAACCGGAATGCCGCGCGCCTTGGCGATGCGGGCGACCTGGAAGCGGGCGGCTTCCGGGCTGATCTCGGGATCGAGGCCCGAGCCGGAAGCGAGCAGCAGGTCGGCAGGGGCGTCGGTGCCGAGGCGTTTCTGATCGGCGGTCACCCGGTCGATCAGCTTCTTGCTCGCAGGGCCGAAGTTCGAGCCACTCGAGGCGAGCGAATCATAGCCGTTGCCGGCGGCCGAAGGGCGCCCCTGGAAATAGCGAGCACCCGCGAAGCTCTGGCCGAGCAGCATCGAGCCGCGAAGTTTGCCGGCATCGTCGCGGACCAGCGAGCCGTTGGCCTGGGCGGGAAACAGCAATTGCCCCGCCCCGGTCAGCACCAGCGGATAGACGATGCCCAGCAGCGCCGCGAAGACGAGGGTGAGCAACAGGGTCGGGCGGAGGCCGGAAACGAGATCGGAACGCATGGCGGATTCCTCCTCAGAAGCGGGTGGAGACGCCCAGATAGACCTGGGCATCGGGGGTGGCCTGGTTCAGACCGAAATTGGCGCCGAGATCGAGCTGGAGCGTCGGGCGCAGCAGATAGCTGGCAGCGACGTCGGCCGAAGTCTGGGTGACATGACCGGCGGGATCGAAATTGCGGGCCGCCCAGAACTCGCCGATCAGCGTGAACTTAGACGTGATCGCCTTGCCGAGATTGACCGTGCCGACCAGCTGGGCATGGTGGCCATGCCCGTCGCTGTCGGCGAGGATGTCGCCTTCGGGACCGAAGGTGAGCGTGAACCCCTTGGGCAGCGCGATGTTGACCGGCACGGCAACGCCACCCTCGGTCTCGCCATTGCCGATGCCCGTCTTGGCAGTGGGGATCTTCACGAAGGGCAACAGCGCGATCTGCACCTGCCCCGCCGGATCGGTGAGGCGCTGCTTCAGCCGCAGCGTCAGATCGCCGACCCCGTGCAGCGTCTGGGTGCCGGTGGCAGTGCGGGTGCGCACCGTCGCATAGGGCGCGATGCTCGCCTCGATGTCGGTCGAGCCGGTAAGCCCGTATTTCAGCGTCGGGTTGGTGTAGAGGATCGTATCGACGCGGGTGTCGCCGCTGTCGGTGCGGGTCCAGTTGAGCATGTCGGTCTCGAGCTGCGCCTTGCCCTGCGGCACGGTGCAGGCGAAGTTCGACTTGGTCGGGCGGTCGGTGCACAGCGCCGGCTCAGCCGGGGCCGCTGCCGCCGGGGCGGCGGGCACGGTGTCCTGCGCGAAAGCGGGAACTGCGACGAGGGTCAGCGACGCGAACGAAAGAAGCGTACGGAACATGGTTTCGAAAGTCCTCAGGCGAGGTGGAGGCCGGCAACGGCCAGATCGATGAGCTTGATGCCGATGAACGGTGCGACGAGACCGCCCAGGCCGTAGATGGCGAGGTTGCGGGCGAGCAGCGGGCCCGCGCCCATCGGCTTGTAAGTGACGCCCTTCAGCGCCAGCGGGACCAGGAACGGGATGATCAGCGCGTTGAAGATCACCGCCGACAGGATCGCGCTGGTCGGGCTCGACAGCCCCATCACGTTGAGGATGCCGAGGCCGGGATAGAGCGCGACGAACATCGCCGGGATGATCGCGAAATATTTGGCGACGTCGTTGGCGACCGAGAAGGTGGTCAGCGCACCGCGCGTCATCAGCAGCTGCTTGCCGAGGCCGACGATCTCGATGAGCTTGGTCGGATCGCTGTCGAGATCGACCATGTTGCCCGCCTCGCGCGCGGCCTGGGTGCCGGTGTTCATCGCCACGCCGACATCGGCCTGGGCAAGCGCGGGTGCGTCGTTGGTGCCGTCGCCACACATGGCGACGAGCTTGCCGCCCTGCTGTTCCTGGCGGATCAGCGCGAGCTTGTCCTCGGGGGTGGCTTCCGCGAGGAAGTCGTCCACGCCCGCCTCGGCGGCGATGGCGGCGGCGGTGAGCGGGTTGTCGCCGGTGATCATCACCGTGCGGATGCCCATCCGCCGCAGCTCGGCGAAGCGCTCGCGCACGCCGGCCTTCACCACATCCTTCAGCGCCACCGCACCGAGCAGGCGGCCGTTCCGGGTCACCGCCAGCGGGGTCATGCCGCCGCGGGCAATGCCGTCGGTGATGCGCTTGAGTTCGGCGCCGCCGGCAGCATCCGGATCCATCTTTAGGATCGAATCGACCGCGCCCTTCAGGATCACCGTGTCGCCCTGGCGCACGCCCGAGCTGCGGGTCTGGGCGGTGAACGGGATCACCTCGGCGTCGGCATCGAGCTTCGCGTCGAACGCGAACTTCTCGCGGCCGAGCGTCACGATCGAGCGGCCCTCGGGCGTCTCGTCGGCAAGGCTGGCGACCAGCGCGGCCTCGGCCAGCGTCCGCTCTTCCACACCGGTCAGCGGGTGAAAGGCGCTCGCCTGGCGGTCGCCGATGGTGATCGTGCCGGTCTTGTCGAGCAGCAGCACGTCGACGTCGCCCGCGGCCTCCACCGCGCGGCCCGACTTGGCAAGCACGTTGAAGCGCACCAGCCGGTCCATGCCAGCGATACCGATCGCGGAGAGGAGCGCGGCGATGGTCGTCGGGATCAGCGTGATCAGCAGCGCCGCCAGCACCGCCACCGGGATCGCCCCGCCGGCATAGGTGGCGAAGGCGGGAATAGTGCCCACCGCGATCAGGAAGATGATCGTCAGGCCGACAAGCAGGATGGTCAGCGCGATTTCGTTCGGCGTCTTCTGCCGCTCGGCACCCTCGACCAGCGCGATCATCCGGTCGAGGAAGCCCTTGCCGGGATCCTGCGTCACGCGAATGATGATCTTGTCCGAGATCACGCGCGTGCCCGCGGTGACGGCCGAACGGTCGCCGCCCGCCTCGCGGATCACCGGCGCGCTTTCGCCGGTGATCGCGGCTTCGTTGACCGAGGCGACGCCCTCGACGACTTCGCCGTCGGCCGGGATCAGGTCGCCGGTCTCGACCAGCACGAGGTCGTCGCGCTCCAGCAGGTGCGCCTCGACCTTGCGCCAGGTCTCGCCGACGCCGGTCAGCTTCTTGGCCTCCAGCTCGGACTTGGTGGCGCGCAGCGACGCCGCCTGGGCGCGGCCGCGGCCCTCGGCCAGCGCCTCGGCGAAGGTGCCGAACAGCACGGTGAGCCACAGCCAGACGATCAGCTGGACCTGGAACCCCACCGGCAGCGGCTCGCCGCCGAGCGCCAGCAGGACCGTGAGCAGCAGCGCCGCGATGGCCGTGGTGAACAGGATCGGGTTGCGGATCAGCTCGCGCGGATCGAGCTTGCGGAACGCGTCCCCGATGGCGGGAACGATGAGTTCCGGCGCGAAGATGGACTTGGGTGCAGACATGGTTCTCGTCCTCAGAAGAGCTGGCCGCGGAGCAGCGTCACGTGATCGGCGATCGGCCCCAGCGCCAGACTCGGCAGGAAGGTGAGCCCGCCCAGGATCAGGATGATGCCGACGAGCAGCCCCACCCACAGCAGTCCCGTTGTCGGGAAGGCGCCGACACCGCCGGCGGCGTGCTTCTTGGCGGCAAGGCTGCCGGCGATGGCCAGCACCGGCACGATCACGAAGAAGCGGCCGAGCCACATCGCGATGCCCAGCATCGCGTTGTAGAAGGGCGTGTTCGCCGAGAGTCCGGCAAAGGCCGAGCCGTTGTTGCCCGTCGCGGAGGTGAAGGCGTAGAGGATCTCCGAAAAGCCGTGCGGGCCGTTGTTGGCGATGCCTGCCAGGCCGGCCGGCATAACCGCCGCGATCGCGGCACCGCCCAGGATGCAGAGCGGCAGCGTGGCGATGGCGAGCACCGCCAGCTTCACTTCGCGCGCCTCGATCTTCTTGCCGACATATTCGGGCGTGCGGCCCACCATCAGCCCGGCGACGAACACCGACAGGATGGCGAACAGCAGGAAGCCGTAGATCCCCGCGCCGACGCCACCGACGACGATCTCGCCGAGCTGGATGTTGAACAGCGGGATCAGGCCGCCCAGCGCGGTGAAGCTGTCGTGCATCGCGTTGACCGCGCCGCACGATGCCGCCGTGGTCACCACCGAGAACAGCGCGCTGGCGACGATGCCGAAGCGGGTTTCCTTGCCCTCCATATTGGCACCGGCGACATGGATCGCATGCAGTGCCGGATTGCCGGCCGATTCCGCCGCATAGGTGACGGCGACGCCACCGAGGAACAGCACCGCCATCGCGGCGAGGATCGCCCAGCCCTGGCGCGTGTCGCCCACCGCCTTGCCGAAGGTCCAGGTAAGGCCGACGCCGACGAGGAAGATCGACAGCATCTGCACCAGGTTGGTGAGCGCGGTCGGGTTCTCGAACGGATGCGCGGAATTGGCGTTGAAGAAGCCGCCACCATTGGTGCCGAGCATCTTGATCGCTTCCTGGCTGGCCACAGGGCCCAGCACGATCGTCTGGCGCGCGCCTTCCAGCGTCGTCGCGTCGATGCTGCTCGCGAGCGTCTGCGGCACGCCGCAGGCGATCAGGAACAGCGCATAGACGATACAGGCCGGGATCAGCAGGTACAGCGTCACGCGGGTAAAATCGGCCCAGAAATTGCCGATGCCGCGCGCTTCCTTGCGCGCAAAGCCGCGGAACAGCGCGAAGGCGATGGCGATGCCGGTCGCAGCGGACGTGAAGTTGTGGAGCGTCAGCCCCAGCGCCTGCGACAGGTTCGACAGCGTGGATTCGCCCGCATAGCCCTGCCAGTTGGTGTTGGTGGCGAAGCTGATCGCGGTGTTGAACGCACCGTCGGCGTTCATGCCGGCAAGCCCGCGCGGGTTCCACGGCAGCACCGCCTGCAGCCGCAGCACCGCA
Organism: Sphingomonadales bacterium; assembly: GCA_027489295.1. The sequence goes on from JAIYAA010000085.1 coordinate 7,139, forward strand.
TAGGTGAGTAGCGCGAGCGCCAGGTTGAACAGGATCAGATGCAGCGCATAGGTGCGCCAGCCCTGCTCGGCTTCCGGATCGATACCGCCGATGCGGTAGATGCCGCGCTCGACGGGACCGAGCACGCGGTGAAGCGGGGTACGGCGGCCTTCGTAGAGCGCGAAGAGCCACAGGCCCATCGGCTTGGCGGCGGCCGCCAGGATGGCGACGAACAGGGCGATGAAGCCCCAGCCTTGGAGTGTCATGCGGCCCTCCTCAGAAACGCTCGGGCCGCAGCAGCACTGCGACCAGATAGACGAGCAGCGCGAGCGCGGTCGCGCCGGCGAGCATCAGATGCAGGCCCATGCGCTCAGGCCTTCACGCACAGCTGGACGAAGGCCAGCGTCAACAGGAAAAGCCCGCCGAGCGCGGCGAGCCAGAGGATGTCGGACATGGGGTTGACCCTTGTTTGGCGCCGCCGGGTGACGGCCTGGCACGCGATCTAGGGCCGAGGGCCGTTAAACTTCGACGGCGAAACCCGGGCACCGGCATTAAGATTCCATATAGTCGGGCGGTCGGCCGTGGCGCGGCGCGGGACGGCGGACTAGGACAGGCGGCGATGAACGACCGCCCCAACCCCGACGCGCTGCTGCGCGAAGCCCGTCGCGAGGCGCGCGGCCGGCTGAAGATCTTCCTCGGCGCGGCCCCGGGCGTGGGCAAGACCTTCGAGATGCTGCGCGAAGGCGCCGAGCGGCTGCGCGCCGGCAAGGACGTAGTGGTCGGCGTGGTCGAGACGCATGGCCGCGCCGAAACCGAGGCGCTGGTCACCCCGTTCGAGGTCCTTCCCCGAAAGGCCGTCGAGCACCAGAGCCACCGGCTGGAGGAAATGGACCTCGACGCGATCCTCGCCCGCCGCCCGGCGCTGGTGCTGGTCGACGAGCTCGCCCACACCAACGCCCCCGGCTGCCGCCACCCCAAGCGCTGGCAGGACGTGGAGGAGCTGCGCGACGCCGGCATCCATGTCTACACCACGCTCAACGTCCAGCATGTCGAAAGCCTCAACGACGTGGTGGCCAGCGTCACCCGGGTGCGGGTGCGCGAGACCGTGCCCGACGCGATCTTCGACGATGCCGAGATCGAGCTGGTCGACCTGCCCCCCGACGAGCTGATCGATCGGCTGAAGGACGGCAAGGTCTATGTGCCGGCCGAGGCCTCCCGCGCGCTGGCGCACTTCTTCTCCAAGGCCAACCTCTCGGCGCTGCGCGAAATGGCGCTGCGTCGTGCCGCACTCAGCGTCGACCGGGCGATGCTCGACCATCTCGACGCGCTGGCGGTGCCCGGCACCTTCGCGGCGGGCGAGCGCGTCTTGGTCGCGATCAGCGAGCTGCCCGGCGGTGACGGGCTGGTGCGCGCGGGCAAGCGGCTCGCCGATGCGCTGAAGGCCTCGTGGCAGGTGGTGTTCATCGAAACGCCGCGCGCCGACCGCTTCCGCGCCGACCAGCGCCGGCGCGTCGCGGAAGCGCTGCAGCTGGCGAGCAGCCTGGGCGCCACCGTCGCCACCGTGCCCGCCGCCACCGTGATCGACGGCCTGCGCACCCACCTCACCGGCATGCGCGCGACGCAGCTGGTGATCGGCCGCTCGCGCCGCAGCTGGTGGTTCGAGCTGCGCCACGGATCGGTGGTCGAATCGATGCTGCGGTTGACCGAAGGCGTGGCGGTCCACGTCCTTCCCGCGGCGGAGAGCCGCGCCGGCGAACGGCAGCGCGCCGGCCTTCCCGCGCTGGGCCGCTGGCACGAGCACCTGGTCGGCGCGCTTGCCGTGGCGCTCACCGTGGTGCTGGGCCGGGTTACGCTGCCGCTGATCGGCGCCGGCGGCACCGACCTGCTGTTCCTGCTGCCTGTCATCCTGATCGCCTTCCGCTTCGGCTTCGGCCCCGGCGTCTCGACGGCCATGATCGCGGGCCTGGCCTATAACTTCTTCTTCCTGCCGCCGCTCTACACCTTCACGATCGGCGATCCGCAGAGCGTGCTCACCTTCTTCGTGCTGACCGGCATCGCGCTGTTCACCGCGAACCTCACCGGCCGGCTGCGCGCCCGCGCCACGCTCGGCACGCGCAGCGCGCAGGAAAATGCCGCCGTCGCCGCCTTCGGTCAGGCACTCGCCCGCGCCTCGGACACCGAAACCACCAGCCGGGTGGTGTGCGAGGAAATCGCGCAGCTGCTCGACGTCTCGGTGCTGCTGCTGGTCCGCCGCGACGGCGCGCTGGAACGGATCGCCAGCTATCCCGAGGACGCGCCGCCGATGGGCGCGGTCGACCATGCCGCCGCCGAATGGGCGTGGAGCAGCGGCGAGGCCGGCGGGGTCGGCACCGGCACGCTGATCGCCGCCGACTGGCAGTTTCACCCCTTGCGCACCAGCCTGGGTGTGCTCGCGGTGATCGGCCTCGCCGCACCGGACGGCCGCGAGCCGATCACCGCCGATCGCGCGCTGCTGCTGTCCACGCTGCTCGGCCAGGCCGCGCTGGCGCACGAGCGGCTGCGACTGGAACACGACGTGCGCGAGGTATCGGTCCTGCGCGAGCGCGACCGGCTGCGGGCGGCGCTGCTTTCCTCGATCGGCCACGATCTCAGGACGCCGCTCACCTCGGTCGCGGCGGCGGTGGACGCACTGGCCGCCGCCCATCCCGACGAGCCGGCGACCGGCATCGCCCGCGCGGAGGTTTCGCGGCTGCGGCGTTTCCTCGACAATCTGGTCGACATGGTGCGGATCGATGCCGGCGCCGTGGCGCTGAACCTGGAGCCGATCGACCTGACCGATGCGGCCGCCGCCGCCGTGCACGACCTGCGCGACGTGCTGGCGGGCCGCGAACTGGTGCTGCGCGTGCCGCCGGACCTGCCGCTGGTCCGCGCCGATCCGCGGCTGCTCCACCACATCCTGCTCAACCTCCTGTCCAATGCGGCGGTGCATGGCGGGGAGGGCGCGATCGAGATCCTCGGCCAGCGCCGTCCCGACACGGTGCGGCTGGCGGTGCGCGATCATGGCCCGGGCCTGCCGCCGGGCGAGGAAGCGAGCATCTTCGAGACGTTCGCCCGCGGTACCGGCAGCGACCGGGCCGGCGGCAGCGGCCTCGGCCTCGCCATCGCCAAGGGCTTTGCCGGGGCGATGGGCGCCCCGATCAGCGCCGCCGATGCGGACGGCGGCGGCGCCGTGTTCGCGATCGATCTGCAGCCGGTCTGATCGGAAACCGGCGGCCCCGCAGAAAACATCCATAATCGATCGCCTGCATCCGGATCGGACTTGCCACGCTGCGTCGCAACCAACATGGTGGCGACAAAGCTTGGACAGCGACTATCTGGGCCGTGGGGGCAACATCTGACATCGATCGGGCGACAGCGTTCGCCCAACTCTTCGCCTGTGGCGAGGTGGTTGCGGCGGAGCTGACGGCCGCGGCGTCGGTGCGCCACCATGCTCCGGGCACGACGCTGGTCCATCAGGGCGAGGTCTGCGGACGCGTCCTGGTGCTGCTCGTCGGCCACGCCCGGGCAACGATGGTGACGATGGACGGCCGGGTGCTGCAGGTGGCCGAGCACCGCCCCGGCGACATCTTCGGCGGCGTCGATCCGGGCCGCGAGCAGGCCGCCGAGATCACCATCGCGGCACCGAGCCTGGTCGCCAGCTTCGCCACCGCGGACTTCTACGCGCTCGCCGAGCGCCATGCCTGTGTCGGGGTGGTGCTGGCCCGCGCGATGGTGCGGCAGTTCGGCGCGCTGACCCAGCTCGTCTCGGCGCGGCTGACGCTTTCCGCCACCGGCCGCGTCCATGCCGAACTGCTCCGCATGGCACGCGCCGGCGACGGCCGATGGATCCGGCCGCTGCCGGTTCTCTCGGACGTCGCGCTGCGGGTGCAGACCGCGCGCGAGACGGTGTCGCGTGCGGTGTCCGCGCTGGAGCGGCGCGGGATCGTCTGCCGCCACGAAGACGCGCTGGAGATCGTCGCCCCCGCCCGCCTCGAAGCGCTTATCGTCTGAGCTGCGGCTTCAGCGCGTAGAGCGTCACCGGCGCCTGCCCGGCCAGCGCGACCTCCCCCACCAGCTCGGCACGGCCGGCATCCGCCTGGCACGCGGCAAGGCTGGCGGCAAAGGCTTCGCTGGCGAAAGTGGCACCGGCCGCGGTCACCCCCAGCAGCTGCTCGGCGATGTCGAACGCGCCGCCCAGCAGCACCGGCCCGCCGGTGACCGGATCGTCCACCGCGGTGCCCAGACCGATGTGCAGCGCCTGGCGGAGCGGCCCGGTGCTGGCGAGCGCGGCGCTGATGCCACGCGCTGCCTGCCACGCCTCGCCGGTTCGGCCAAAGGCGAGCAGCAGACGCCGCGCCGACCATCGCGCCGTCAGCGGCCGCACGGCGGCGAGCGCGGCGTGCAGCGCCGGCAGCCGGCCGGTGACGTTCTGCTCCAGTGCCGCAAAATCCTCCTGATCGCTTCCCATCAGATCGAGCGCGAGCACCGCGACGATGCGCAGCGGGCTCGGCTCGGGCGCGGTCGCGCTGCTCGCCAGCTGCAACGGCAGCAGATGCTGGCGGCGACCTGCCCGGTGCCACAGCGCCCCGGCATGCGCACTCTGCCCGATATCCTCGAGCGAGCCCGGGCCCAGCAGCAACTGTACCGCTTCCGACTGAAGCAGCCCGGCCTGCATCGTCGCCCGCCCCATCGCGACGAGATCCGCCAGCCGTACCGAAGGCATGAACGCGGCGCTGCTCGCCTCGCCCATTTCCTGCACGCTGGCGGCCTGGGCCAGTGCCGCCTCGAACCGCGCGACCCAGATCGGGCCATGCGGGCGCACCGAGCGTTCGACGAACGCGCCGACATTGCCGGGCAGCACGACATGCAGTTCGGCGCCGCGCGCGATCAGCCGTTCGGCGATCAGCAGATCGGCCCCCGCCGCCAGCGCCCCATAGCCGAAGCCCACTCGCTCGAGTTCCAGCAGCGCGTCGATCGCGTCGACAAGCGCGCCCTCGTCCTCGGGCAGGCGCATATGGCCGGCGAAGTGGAGGCTGCGCGGTGGGCGATAGCCGTCCAGCCACGCCGTTGGCGCGCGCTGTTCGGCCAGGATCACGCCGAACTGGCGGAGCGTGGAGGCGTGATCCTCCCACGCGTGCGGCGCGGCGGCGATCGCCCGCGCGAGCGCGGCCTCGGCACCGGCCGCATTGCCGGCCAACAGCAGCGCCTCCGCTTCGGTCGCGGCGAGCCAATAGGGGGTCTCGTCCTCCACGCCGGCGAGAAGCAGTTCCTGCACATCGGCGGCGAGACTGCGGCTGCCGGCAACGTCGCCGGCGATCAGCGCCAGCGTGGCGGCGTTGATCAGCGGATAGGGCGCGGGCGCCAGCTGCGCCGCTGCGGCATAGGCAGCCGCAGCGGCACGGGCATGCTCGCGCCGTGCCTCGCCGGCAAGCAGCAGCGCCTCGTCCTTGAGGAGCCGCCCCTTGAGGCTGAGCACGGCCGGATCGTCCGCGACGCGGTCAAACCCCGCGTCGCGGAACATCTGCCAGGCGCGATCGAGCGCACCGGCACGCGCCTGGGCGGTTATCGCAAGCACGCTCGCCGTCATCCGACCCGGTTCGCCCTCATTCAACACCCCCTTTGCAACACACGATGGCCGGATCAGCCGCCGTCGCCGCGGTTCTCGACGTCCGGATCGATGATCAGCGGCAGCCGGTAGTTGTCGTGTACGAAATCGACGTACAGGTTCAAACCGTCGCACGTTTTCCGATCCTGCGGCGGCGTGACATATTCCACGAAAAACCCGACGGCGGCGATCCGGCCGTTATTGTCGAGAATCGGAAATGCCCGGCGATACTTGCCGTCCGGATATTCGTGCTTGGTGCTCACATACAGGCTGTTGGGCGTGTATTCCCAATAATCGCCGATCAGCTTGAGGATGACGCAGCAAGGCTGGCGTACCACGAAGTCGAGCTGGGTCGGCACGGTGCCCGGCGTGGGGCTGCCCGGCGAGGACAGCTGCGGATCGATGTTTGCGGGCGCAATCACGAAATCGCGAACGATCTTCGTGAAGTCATCCTCAGCCGTTACCTGCTTTCCATTACCGATCCGGTCCACTTCCTCATATCCTAGGATATGAAACTGCAGATCCTGCACCGGAGAACCACCGCCACTGCTGGTATATATCTGAAAACGCTTGACGAGACCTATATTAGAAGGCGGATATACCGACAGTGGATACTGACCGCTCATTCTTTTCCCCTTTCCATATTGAGAAGTTCTGCCTGCATCTCCTCCAATTTAATGGCGAGTTCTTGATTTTCGGTATCCATCGCGGTCATGGCATGGAGTTCTTCGATCGCGCCGCGCATCCGCGCGATGGCGGCGCCTAGATTCCCGGCGCGCTGTTCGGCCTTCGCCAGTGCGCGCTCCGCCCAAATCAGCAGGCGGCGGTTGCGGGCGTTGCGCGGATCCTTGGCGACCAATCGGCCGATCAGCACCACCTGCTCTTGCCGCAATTGGCGGGCCCTTGCGACATTGCCCGATTCGCGTTCCGCATCCGCCAGCCAGCCCAGCCGATTGGCAACGTCCCGCCAGCGTTGGTCATTGGCCGGCTCGCGGCGTGCGAGGGCCATGTTCGCGTCGAGCGCGGCGCGGCACAGCGGCACCATCTCGCCCGCCGCATGCTGCTTCATCCGCAGCGCGCAGAGATTTCCGCTCGAATAGGCAACCTCCTCCGCGCTGCGCCGGTCGCGCGGGTTCAGCTCCGTCAGCCGACGCGCAAGCGCGGCATAGGATTTGAAATAGGGCTCGGCCTGCGCCAGATCGTTGGCCTCGAAAGACAGCGAACCGAGATAGAACTCGCTCTGCGCATGGGCGAAGACGATGTCGTATACGGCGGGCTCGCGCTGGATCAGGGCGCTGGTGATGCGGTTGGCCTGGGTGAAGGCGGTGCGGGCGCGGGGGGTGTCCTTGGCCTCCATCGCATCTTCGCCGATGGTCATGATCGCGCGGGCGCGCCGGGCGAGTACGTCGGGAGGCAGCGTCGCCAGATCCTGCTCGCCATAATAGGCAAGCGCGCGTTCGTTCGCTTCCCGAAGCACGTCGAGCCGGCCGACCTCCTTCAGCCGGCCCCGCAGATCGGTCAGCATGAATTCCACCAGCCCCTCCGCCTGGGCGCGCCGAAGCTCCGCCTCCCCGCGAGCCCGGACGGCCAGGACCGTCAATCCGGCCATCGCTATCAGCAACAGGGTCGCGGCGAGCGTGATCATCGTCACGCGGCGGATGCGTGCCTGGGCATCGCGCTGCACCAGCGCATCGAGCGGCACACCCACGGCGCCCGCCACCAGCTTGAGCAGCGCCAGCCGCTTGCCGTCGCGCCGCTCGCGGAAGTCTGCGGCGAGCGGCTCGGCCTCGATGCCGTCCGCGCCGCGCAGCAACAAAGCGGGCATGGCGGTCGCCGGCTCCCCCTCGAACAGCGCGGCCAGCACGGGTCGGTCCGGATGGAGCTCGCGGAACAGTGCGATCTCGCGCGCCACCCATTGCGAGGCCGCACCCGCCGGCGAGCAGACGACGATCAGACAGGCGGATTCCGCGATGGCCGCGCGCACCTCGGCGCTCAGGTCGCGCGCGGCGGGCAGTTCGTCGATGTCGCGAAAGATGCGCCCCAGCCGGCGCGGCACCGGTCCCAGGGCACCCGCACGGCCGACCAGCTTGGCGGGGATACGGTACCGCTCCAGCGCGCGGTGCAGCCATCGCGCCCGGGCGCGATCGGCATGGTTGTAGCTGATGAACGCGCCATAGCGCGCGCCCGACCCGGTTTCTGTTGTTGTCACGCGGTCCCTTCCCCGGGCGCGACTATCTCAGAGCGTCGGAAGACCGGCAAGCCCTTGGCCGCGGGCCGGGAGCGCATGGTCGCCCCCGGCTGCGGCCACCGGACCGTCAGGCAATGGCAGCGGTACGGCGACGGCGCAGGCGCGCGCCGATCGCGCCGACCCCCGCGACCAGCATCGCCCACATGCCCGGCTCCGGGATCGGCGCCGCGGCGACCGACTGGGCGACGTACCCCGGCAGATCCTTGTCTTGGAACCCGAACACGTAGAACTGGTTCGCCCCCGCCGTCGCCGGCACGAAGTCGTTGTCGTTGGCCAGGTACAGCGTGTGGTAGGTCTTGCCGTTATAGGCCACGTCCTGACCGAAGCTCACGCCCTCGATCTTTGCGGGCACAGCGGCGCCGGTCACCCCCTGCTTGGCGAGCTCGCCCACCAGATCGAGGAACGGCGTCGACGATTTGGTGATCGCCTTGTCCAATGCAGCCTTGCCGCTGAGGTTGGTGATGTCGGTCGCGCCCTTCAGGTCGATCAGGAACAGTTGCTTCACCTTGGCCACGGAGCCGTCGCCCAGCCCGTTGCCGTCGCGCTCGTCGACCAGGAACTGGTGATCGTTGATCGCCACGATCTCGCTCACGCCCGAACCATTGGTGAGCCGGTAGCCATATTCGTGCGTGGCGCCGGTCGCGATGTCGATGGTGACGATGCGCACCAGCTTGGACGCGCTGCCCTTGTCCTGCTCCAGCGCGGCCTGCAGGATGCCGACCAGCGTCTTGCCGTCCGGCGTGATCGCCAGGCCTTCCATGCCCTTGTTCGCCACGCGGCCGATCGTGTTGCCGGCGATCTCTACATCCCCCTTGGGCGAGAGGTTGGCGGCATAGAGGTTCGCCGGCAGCGTGAACGTCTTGACCAGTGCGCCGGTCGCCCGGTCGAACTGGCGGACATAGGGGCCGTATTCGTCGGAGATGAACACGCTCTTGCCGTCGTTCGAGACGCGCACCGCCTCGGGGTCGAAGCGCGCGTCGAGCGGGTTGCCCGAGGAGCCGGCGCCGTAATTGTCCGAGCGGCCGCTGAAATAATAGTGGCCCGCGCTGTTCACCACCGGCGCACCTGAACCGAGCGGGGTCCCGTCGGCCTTGGTGCCGAGGCCCGCGCCGGTGCCATATTGCAGCGCCGTCGGGCTGTAGAGCAGCGTCGTCTTCGCCAGCTGCGGGGTCAGCGAGAAGGGCAGGCCGGCGCTGGGATTGGCCACCAGCGTCATGGTCAGCGTCTGGAAGCGGCTGATGTACGAGGTCGTGTCGTCCACCGCGCTGTTGTACGCCGTGGCGTTCGGCCCGCGATCGGGCACCGCCAGGAACACGTTGCCGCCGGCATGGGTGAGGCCAGAGCCGATGCCGCCCAGGATGTTCGCCGGCAGGCCGTTCTCCAGCGTGTAGCCGAGGCCCGACAGATCCTTGCCGGTGCCGGCCTTGCTGCCGGTCAGCTGGCCCTGCGCGAGCAGCACGAGCTGCGCCTGGGCGGGCAGGATCGCGGCACAGGAAAGCGCGAGCCCGATGACGGTCTTACGAAGCATGGAAGTCCCCCTGAACGCGCCATTTTTCTGGCGGAAGCTGTTCGTTAACCGTGTTTTATGACCGATCGGGGACTCCCTGAGACACATTGCAACAATGCAATGCGGGATCGCGACCCTGCACTTTTGCCGGGCTTGCGGCCGCCCTCCCGGAAGCATAGCTGACCGCCATGACCGACTCCGTTCTTGCGTTCGCCGATGCCCAACTCGATGCCAGCATCGAGCGCCTTGCCGCGCTGATGCGCGTGCCCTCCGTCTCCACAGACCCGGCCTATGCCGCCGAGTGCCGCCGCGCCGCCGGGCTGCTGGCCGCCGAGCTGGCCGAGCTCGGCTTCGACGCCCGCGTAGCCGATACGCCGGGCCATCCGATGGTGGTCGCGCATCATGACGGCGACGGGCCGCACGTGCTGTTCTACGGCCATTACGACGTGCAGCCGGTCGACCCGATCGCCTTGTGGACGCGCGACCCGTTCGATCCGTGGATCGACACCCGCGCGGACGGTTCGAAGACGATCGTCGGCCGCGGCGCCTCGGACGACAAGGGTCAGCTGCGCACCTTCATCGAGGCGTGCCGCGCCTGGAAGGAAAGCGAGGGCCGTTTGCCCTGCCGCATCACCATCCTGTTCGAGGGCGAAGAGGAATCGGGCTCGACCAGCCTGGAACCCTTCCTCCACGCCCATGCCGAGGAATTGAAGGCCGATTTCGCGCTGATCTGCGATACGCTGATGTGGGATCGCGAAACCCCCGGCATCACCATCGGCCTGCGCGGCATGGCGGCCGGCCAAGTGACGGTGCGCGCGCCTTCGCGCGACCTCCACTCGGGCCTCTATGGCGGTGCGGCGCGCAACCCGCTCCAGCTGATTGCCGGCATCCTGGGCGAGATGAAGGACGGCGACGGCCGAGTAACGCTCGACGGCTTCTATGACGGCGTGCCGGATACCGATCCCAAGGTGCTCGAGAGCTGGAACAAGCTCGGCTTCGACGCGGCCGAATTCCTCGGCGAGATCGGCCTGCGCGTGCCCGCCGGCGAGGCTGGCACGACCGTGCTGGAGCAGGTGTGGTCGCGCCCGACTGCCGAGATCAACGGCATGTGGGGCGGCTATACCGGCGAGGGCTTCAAGACGGTGATCCCGGCCGAAGCCCATGCCAAGGTGAGCTTCCGCCTGGTCGGCACGCAGGACCCCGATCAGGTCTGGGAGGCATTCCAGGCCCATGTCCGCAGCCGCCTGCCCGAGGATTGTTCGGCCGAGTTCGTGACGCGCGGCCCCGGCAGCTTCGCGATCAGCCTGGCGAGCGACAGCGGCCCGCTAGCGGCGACGCAGGGCGCGCTCGATGCCGAATGGGGCAAATCCGCGCTGCTCGGCTGCGGCGGCTCGATCCCCGTCGTCAACTCTATCCGCTCGATCCTGGGCATGGACAGCGTGATGGTCGGCTTCGCGCTGCCCGACGACAACATCCACTCGCCCAACGAAAAGTATGAGCTGAAGAGCTTCCACAAGGGCATCCGCTCCTGGGTACGCATCCTCGGCGCGCTGGGCGAGACGGTGCGGGGCAAGGCCGAGACGGTCGCCGCCTGAGACCCGTTGACGCCGGCGAACGGACGCGGGATAGGACGCCCATGGTTCCCCTTTCGTTCGCCGGCCATGAATTTCGCGCGCTGCCAGAAGGCGCGCTCTACTGGCCAGCGCGACGCGCGCTGCTCGTCGCCGACCTGCATTTCGAGAAGGCCAGCTGGTTCGCGCTGGGCGGCCAGATGCTGCCGCCCTACGACACGCTCGCCACCCTCTCGGCGCTGACCGCAATCGTCGAGCGACTCGGCCCGGTCGAACTCTGGTGCCTGGGCGACAGCTTCCACGACGTCGAGGGCTGCGAGCGTCTGCCGGCGCAAGCGCGCGCGATGCTCACCGGGCTGACCGGCAGCCTCGCCTGGCACTGGATCACCGGCAACCACGATGCCGTGCTGGTCGATCATTGCGGCGGCACGGTGCATGACGAGGTGCAGGTCGACGGGCTGGTGCTGCGGCACGAAGCGGAAGCCGGCGAGCAGCGCCCCGAGCTGTCCGGCCATTTCCACCCCAAGCTGCGGCTGACGGTGCGCGGCCGCCACGTCGCCCGGCGCTGCTTCGTCGCGACCGGCACCAAGCTGATCCTGCCCGCTTTCGGTGCGCTCACCGGCGGGCTGGATGCTGGTCATCCGGAGATCGTCCGCGCGGTCGGCCCCGGCGCCGAGGCGCTGGTGGCGACCGAGCACAAGCTGCTGCGTTTCCCGCTGGCGGCCTGACCCGGGCGGGCCCGAGCCACCCGGCCCGGGCCGCCGGGCGTTACTTCAGCGTCACCGCGTGCAGCCCGGTCGGCGTCGAGATGATCAGATAGCCCTCCGGCGTGATCGCCAGCGAACCGCCATAGGAGGTCTTCCACACGACCGGATAGTTGCTCCTGGTCAGGTCGACGGCGTAGGTCGTCGACGCGCTCGACACGAACAGGTGGCTGTCCGACACGACGATGTTGCTCGTCAGGTTGCCCCCGCCGGCGACATCGATCGAGGCCGCCACCAGCCCTGTCGAGGTGTCGATAACGTCGACGATCGTGCTCGCCGAGCGCGCAGCGTACAGCCGGTCCGCCCGCACGGCGGGATCGCCGACATAGCTGTAGCCGGTCCGCCACAGCGGCTTGTCGGCGAACAGCGAGAACGCCGCGATCGGCAGCGCATCGCCGCGCTGGCGATTGTCCGTGAAGGTGAAGATATGCCCGCTGCTGTCGAGCATTGGCGCGCCGACATACTCGCCCGAATAGCTGAGCCCGGCACGGGTGAAGAACGGATTCGCGATTGACTTAGCGAGCGTGCCGTTGCGCTTCAGCACCACCAGCGAGCCCGCCTGGAAGTAATAGACATAATATTGATCGACCGCGACGCTCTCGCCGTCCATCACATAGCCGCCATATTGGCCGACAATCTCGGCGCGCCACAGCCGGTCGCCGGTCGCCGCATTCGCGCTGAACACCACGTTGCCGTAATAGCCCGAGCTGAAGTACAGCTCGTCGCCGACCGGCGTCGGGACGCTGCCGTCGTTGAACTGCGCGTCATAGGTTGCCGTGCTGATATAGCCGCCGGTCGCCGCGTTGATGATCTGCATCGGCACGGCACCGGACGACATGTTGTACGGCATCGATACCACCCGGCCATTGGCATAGGCCGGGCCGAACGGACGCCGATCCGGCGAATAGTTGCTGCCCCCGAGATCGAAGCCCCATTGCGTCGCGCCATTCGCGGTGGCGACGGCATAGGTGTAGACGTGGCGGTCCGACCGGATGACGTTGAAGAACACGCTGCCGGCGCGGGCGGCAACCTCGCTCGGCGCCGCCGAGGTATTGATCGTCCAGGCATCGGCGAAATTGGCCGTCGAGAAGCTCGCGCGGACATAGCCGGTATGGGCGGCATCGCGCTGCAGCGTCGACCAGTTCTCGTCGGCCGCGAGCGGTGTCGGCGTGGGCAGCGCGGTCGGCGTGGGTGTGGGCGTCGGGGTCGGCACCGGGGTGGGGGTTGGCGTGGGCGTCGGGGTCGGCGTGGGGGTAGGCGTCGGCGCGACGACCACCACACCACCGCCGCTCGATCCCCCGCCACCGCCACTGCAGGCACCAGCCAACAAAAGAACAGCCAGCGGCGCCAGCGTAGTGTGCTTCATATTCCCCCCGACACGACAGAACGTAGATCGCTGTCACGTTCCTAATATCGGCGGCATCGTTTCGGCAACCGAGCCGACGATATTATTGTCTGTTCCCGTCCGGTTGAATTCGAACGCTGTGAAAGTTCGCGCCGATTGCAACGCGCCCCGCTAGTCCGGGGACGGCAGCGCGACCGCGCAGGGCTTCACGAACACTTGGCCTCGCCCGAGCCGATCTTGCTGACCTTGCACTGGGCCCCGCCGCGCAGCTCGACATCGCCCGAGCCGACGATCGATACCGATGCCGGTCCGCTCACATTCGTCCGCACGCTGCCCGACCCCGCAATCGAGATATCGGCGCGGGCGGCCTTGAACTGCTGTCCGCGCACGTCCCCCGAGCCGGCGACCGACAGGTCGACCTTGTCCGCGCGCCCCGCCAGCGTGATGTTGCCCGATCCCGCGATCGACAGCGATGCCTCCGTCGCCGCCAGCGCCGCGATGTCGAGATCGCCCGAACCGGCGACGACGCCGTCGAAACTGCCCTCGGCGCGGTCCACCCGCATCGTACCCGAACCCGCGACGGTCGCGTCGCGCAAGCCCGGCATGACGATATGGATCTTGGCCGCGCCGCCCTTGTCCCACATCACGCCGGCACGCATCTTGCGGCCGACGTTGAGCGTCTTGCCGTCGAGCCGGATGTCGAGCTGGTCGAGCACCGCGGGATCGCCCTCCGCCTGCACGGAAAAGGAGGGGCCGGTGCGCACGTCGATATCATCCGAGCCCTTGAGCGCCACGCCGGTGAAGCCGGTCGCGGCGAAGCTGCGGCTGGCGCCCGTGCCGCTGGCCTCGATCTTGGTGCCCTTGTTGTCCGCCCAGCTGGTGTGGCAGGCAGTGGCAAACGGCAGCAGGGCGAGGACGAGCAACGGACGCATGGCGGATCTCCCGATCGTGTGTTGTCGCCATAATACACGATCGTGCTGCAACGAAAAGGGGGCGCGAACCCGTGGTTCCGCCCCCTCTTGCGTCCGACCCGGATCCGCGCCTCAGGCGGGAACCTTGTCCTTGTTGTGGATCGCTGCGGCCTTGCGCAGGATGTCGAGGATCTTCTCCAGCGCTGCCGGTTCGTCGATCTCTTCCATCGCGGCCAGTTCGCGGGCGAGGCGGCTTGCCGCGCCTTCGAAGATCTGGCGCTCGGAATAGCTCTGCTCGGGCTGGTCGTCGGCGCGGAACAGGTCGCGGACCACTTCGGCGATCGACACGAGGTCGCCCGAGTTGATCTTCGCTTCATATTCCTGGGCGCGGCGCGACCACATGGTGCGCTTGACCTTGGGCTTGCCCTTCAGCGTATCAAGCGCTTCGCGAAGCGTCTTGTCGCTGGAAAGCTTGCGCATGCCCACGCTCTCGGCCTTGTTGGTCGGCACGCGGAGCGTCATCTTCTCTTTTTCGAAACGCAGGACGTAAAGCTCGAGCTGCATCCCAGCAATTTCCTGCTTTTGCAGCTCGATCACACGGCCCACGCCGTGCTTGGGGTAAACGACATAATCGCCGACATCGAAGGACAGCGCCTTGGCAGCCATGTGCGAGGAACCTTTCGTGAATTACCGGCCCCGGTTGGATTGCGAAACCCGCCCAGGCGCGCGGGACGCGGCGGACGAGGGAACACGGGGCATACGCTAGCGTCTCCGGGCGAAGGCGAGTCTTTTGCCTTCGTCACGCGCTATTTAACACGCTCGTAATAAAATTACCAGTCAAAGGTCACGCACACGGCGCAGAAATCCATGCGCCGTGCCCCATTTCGGGCGCGCTGCGGCAGGCGACAGCCTGCGATCGATCAGTCGCCCGAGCCGGGATTCGGCGAGAAATACTTGTCGAACTTGTCGGTCTCGGCCTTCATCGCATCGGCATCGGCGGGCGCTTCACCCTTGGTGGTGATGTTCGGCCACTGCTCCGAATAGGTGCGGTTGAGCTCGAGCCACTTTTCCAGGCCGTTCTCGGTATCGGGCAGGATCGCTTCGGCCGGGCATTCCGGCTCGCACACGCCGCAATCGATGCATTCGCTGGGGTTGATGACGAGCATGTTCTCGCCCTCATAGAAACAGTCGACCGGACAGACCTCGACACAGTCCATGTACTTGCACCGGATGCACGCGTCGGTGACGACATAGGTCATTGGGAAAACGGTCCTTGGTTGCGAACGATCAATGCGGGGGTCCTGCTATGCGCGGGCGGGGCTTACGTCAATCGCCGGACATGTCCTGAACGCCGCGATCGGTGACGAGATCCTCGTAGCAGGCCCGCGCCTCGCCCGGCGGACCCCGCCGGATCGGCAGCGCCTCGACCCGCAGCACGCGCACCTTGCCCTGGATCGGGAAGGCGAGGATCGCGCCGACGCGCACCGCAGCGGCAGAGCGCTCCACCCGCCTGCCGTCGAGACGCAGCAGCCCCTTTTCGCACAGCGCCTGCGCGGCGCTGCGGGTCTTCACGATCCGCGCGTACCAGAGGAAGCGATCGAGCCGCATCGCAGGGCCGTGGCCGATGGGCGCCTCAGCCATTGCGCAGCGCCGCCAGCGCCGCAAAGGCATTGCCGGGTACCACGACCGGCTTGGGCCTGGCGATCGGCGTCAGGCCTTGCCAGATCCAGCGCTGCGGCGCGTCGGCATCGCCTCGCGCGGTGCGGAAGCCGAGTTGCGCCATCAGCCGCGCGATCGTCTCGGGTTTCAGCCCGATCGAGGTGGCGAGCGCCGGATCGGGGGCGAAGGGCTTGCGCCCCTGCCGCGCCTCGTGCGCCGAACGGGCAATCCGCTCGACCAGATCGACCCGCACCGCCTGCGCGCCGAACGGGCGGAAGCCATGGACGAGATCGGCCCCGACGGCATCGCGGGGCAGCACGACGGCGGCATCGGGCGGGGCGGTTTCCAGCCCCATCAGCGCGCGGCGGCGGGCGGCGGCACGCGGCTTGAGCAAAGCAGGCGCGAAGAGGTCGAGCGTGCCGATCGTCATGCCGATCGTGCGCAGCCGGTGCCGGGCGGGTCCGTCCAGCGCCTCGATCATCGCCCCCGCCGCACGCCGGGGCAGCAGCCCGCCCTGTTCGAGCAGCGCATTGGCCAGCGCGCGCAGCGGCGCACCTGCGGCCTCCTCGCGGGTGATCGCATCGAGCCTGGCGAGCACCGGCAGGTCGCCCGCGACGCGTTCGGCGAACCAGCGCTCCAGCCGCGCCTGCACCGCCGCCTTGGCCTGCGGATCGAGTACGTCGAGCGCACGATCAAGCTGGACGCGTGGACGCACCAGGTTGGCGCCGGGCTTGAGCAGCGCCACATCGTGCCCACGCCAGTGGAGCGCGGTGCCGATCTGCGCGAGCTCCGCGTCCGGCGCTTCGGCCAGCGCCGCGCCACGGCGGCGATATTCGCCCGCCAGCCGCTTTTCCGCGGCGGCGAGCAGCATGCGCTTGTCCCCCGCCCGCGCCTCCGCCGCGACCTTGAAGCGGAAGCCTTCCAGCGTGCCGAGCGGATGTTCCTCCACGCTCACCTCGCCCTCCGGCCCGATCGTCACCGGCAGGGTGGAGGCATCGGCGCCGATCTGGCGCAGCAGCACGGTGGTGCGCTTGTCAACGAAGCGCTGGGTGAGGCTGGCGTGGAGCGCATCGGACAGCTTTTCCTCGATCGCCCGCGTGCGCTCGGCCCAATGGGCGGGCTCTTCCAGCCAGTCGGCGCGGTGGGCGATATAGGCCCAGCTGCGCGCCGCGGCGATGCGGCCGGCAAGCGTCTCGACATCACCGCCCATATTGTCCAGCCGCTGGATCTCGTCGGCGAACCACTGGTGCGGCACATGCCCGCGCCCCTCGGAGAGATGCCCGAACAGCCTTCCCACGAAGCGCGCATGCGGATCGACGCCGAGCTTGCGGAAATCGGGCAGCCCGCACGCCGCCCACAGCCGCGCGACCATGCGGGGATGGCGGACCCGGGCCCGCACCCAGTCTTCCTCGGCCAGTCGCTTGAGCACGGCGAGGTCGGTCGCCTGGGGCGCGGCACGCAGCACCTCGGCATGGGGCTTCCGCTCGAGGCTGGCGACCAGCGCATCGATGCTGGCGAAATCGGGCTCACCCTCGCGCCAGTAGAGATGCTCGAGCCGGGGCACCTGATGCCCCTCGATCGCCAGCACCTCCTCGGGGGTGAAGGCGCTCGGGCCCTCCTCGTGCAGCGCGCCGAAGGTGCCGTCCTTCTGATGGCGTCCGGCGCGACCGGCGATCTGCGCCATCTCGGCGATGGTCAGCCGGCGCTGGCGGCGCCCGTCGAACTTGTGGAGCGAGGCGAAGGCGACATGGTGGACGTCCATGTTCAGCCCCATGCCGATCGCATCGGTGGCGACGAGATAATCGACCTCGCCCGCCTGGAACATCGCCACCTGCGCGTTGCGCGTGCGCGGGGAGAGCGCACCCATCACCACCGCCGCGCCGCCGCGCAACCGCCGCAGCGCCTCGGCCACGGCATAGACTTCCTCGGCCGAGAAGGCGACGATCGCCGAACGGCGCGGCAGGCGCGAGAGCTTCTTGGCCCCGGCATAGCTCAGCGTCGAGAAACGCGGCCGGCCGACGATCTCCGCCTCGGGCACCAGCGCCTTGAGCATCGGCCGCAGGCTGTCCGACCCGAGGATCATCGTCTCCTCGCGGCCCCGCGCGCGCAGCAGCCGGTCGGTGAAGACATGACCGCGCTCCGGATCGGCACCGAGCTGGGCCTCATCGAGCGCCACGAACGCGGTCTCGCGCTCCAGCGGCATGCTCTCCGCCGTGCAGCAGAACCAGCGCGCCTTGGGCGGCAGGATCTTCTCCTCGCCGGTGATCAGCGCGACCTCGGTCGGCCCCTTCATCCGCACGATGCGGTCATATACCTCGCGCGCCAGCAGGCGCAGCGGAAAGCCGATCATGCCGCTGGCATGCCCGCACATCCGCTCCACCGCGAGGTGGGTCTTGCCGGTATTGGTGGGCCCAAGCACTGCCGTGACGGGCGAACGGGCAAACTGGCTCATGTCGATTTCCAAGATCGGCGCCCGCGCTGCGTAAGGCAACTCCTTGCCGCCGCTTTTCCCCATCTTCGTGACGGTTTCGTCCGACTCGGCCCTTTTGCCGCACCTACGGCACGGGTCACCGCGCAGGGAGTCCGCGGGCGGCAAACTTAATTTGACTTTAAGGGCATGATTCCAGAGTGATTCGATGGACGCGCCGCTTGTTCGCCGCGCGCAATCGGGTCTTAGGGGCAGCACCGCTTGTTCTTTCGCGACGATCATGGCTCGGGCCTCGCCGGCGGCGGTGGCGGGCTGGCGCGTGCGATCCCCGCGGTGGTGCCCGCGCGCATCGGCAAGCGGCTCGCAACGCTCGACCTCGTCCCCGATCTTGGCGCCGATATCGGCTCCCCCACCTGGTTTCGCGGCGCCGCGACCTGCGCCGCACTCTGCGCCGCAACCTGGATGCTTTCGCCCGGCTTCGACCGGCCGATTGTCGGTGTGGTCCCCGCAGCCCTGACCGGCGAGGCGAACGAGGCGCAGCAGGCCCAGGCGATCGCGCCGATCGCAAAGGGGTCGCGCACCGGCGCCCATGTCGCCGCGACCAACCTGGTAAAGCCGCTTACCGACACCCCCGAACGCCCGATCATCGAGCACGAAGCGCGGCTCGGCAGCGGCTCGATGCTGCGCAGCGTGCTGCAGCGCTCGGGCGTAGGCGAGGCCGATGCCGGGATCGTCGCAAGCCTCGTCGCCGGTGCGATGCCGCTGGGCCAGATCCAGCGCAACACGGTGCTCGAGATGACGCTCGGCCGCCGTACGGACACATCACAGCCGCGCCCGCTCGAAAAGCTCGCCTTCCGCGCCGCGTTCGATCGCCGGATCGAGATCGCCCGCACCGGGGCTGCGCTAGCGATCAAATCGATCCCGATCGCGATCGACCGCACGCCGCTGCGCGTCCAGGGGCTGATCGGATCGAGCCTCTATCGCTCGGCCCGCGCCGCCGGTGCGCCGGCCAAGGCGGTGGAAGGCTTCCTGCGGACGCTTGCCTCCCGCGTGTCGGTGTCGAAGCTGGGATCGTCGTGCAGGTTCGACCTGATCCTCGGCCAGGCGCGCGCTGCCACGGGCGAGGTCCAGTACGGCCAGCTGATGTACGCCGGCGTCACCGGCTGCGCGAACGGCGTCCAACTCGCCCCCTGGGAGAGCGACGGCAAGACCGAATGGTTCGACGCCAGCGGCACCGGCAGCAAGACGGGCATGATGACGATGCCGGTCAACGGCCGCTTCTCCTCCGCGTTCGGGATGCGGATGCACCCGATCCTCGGCTTCACCCGCATGCACAAGGGCATCGATATCGCCGCCCCCTATGGCTCGCCGGTCTATGCCGCGGTTGATGGGGTGGTGCGCGTCGCGGGCGGCGCCTCGGGCTATGGCAATCTGGTGCGGATCGACCATGGCGGCGGTTTCGCCACCGGCTATGCGCATCTGAGCAAGGTGATGGTCCGTCCCGGCCAGTCGGTGCGCAAGGGCCAGCAGATCGGCCGCAGCGGCAATTCGGGCCTGTCGACCGGCCCGCACCTCCATTTCGAGACGACGCGCAACGGCCAGGCGGTCAACCCGCGCGCGGTATCGTTCGTGTCGGTGCGCCGCCTGACCGGCGGGGCGCTCGGTGCCTTCCGGGCACGGCTGCACGGCCTGCTGGCGGTGCCGGTCGGGCACGGCGCGCAGAAGGACGCGGCGGAGTAGCCCCTACCGCCCCTGCGACCGCCAGCGGCGGATCGTCCGTTCCACGATCGCCTCCTCACCGCCGACCTCACGCCACAGCTCGGAGAAGCACGGGTCGTCCGAGGCCGGGCGCTTGGCCGGCTCCAGATCGTCGAACAGCAGCCGCACCGGAGTCGCCACGCCTTCGCCCACGGCGATGCACTCGCGGTTGCGCAGCGCCGGGATCGCATCGAGGAAGCCGCGCGCACCCTCCGGCATCGCCGCGCGCACGAACGCCTGATCGCGCTCGTTGTTGAGCCGCATCGACAGGATCGTGCCGCACTGGGAAAGCACGCCCTCGGCCAGATCCGAGGGCCGCTGCGTGATCAGCCCCAGCGAGACGCCGTATTTGCGCCCTTCCTTGGCGATGCGGCTGAGGATCCGCCCGACCGACGAGCCGTCGGCATTGCGCTCGTTGGGCACATAGCGATGCGCCTCCTCGCAGACGAGCAGCACCGGCCGCTTCGCCTCGCCACGCGACCAGATCGCATAATCGAACACCATCCGGCTGAGCACCGCGACCACGACGGAGGTGATCTCGTTGGGTACCCCCGAAACGTCGATGATCGAGATCGGCTTGCCGCCGCCCGGCAGGCGGAAGATCCGCGCCAGGAACGCCGCCATGGTGTCCGCGACGAGCATGCCCGAGAACATGAAGGCATAGCGCGGATCGGCCTTCACCTCGTCGATCTTGCTCTTGAGGCGCAGATAGGGCGCGGTGTCGGTCGCCTTGTCCATCTTGCCCATGTCCAGCGTCAGCGCGTTGGTGAGGTCGGAGAGCAGGTACGGCACCGGCGCATCGACGGTGAGCTTGCCGATCTCCTGCCCGATCCGGTTCTTGGCGCGCGCGGCGAGCAGGCATTTGGCGAGGATGTCGGCATCCACCTGCCGCTCGCTGCCCGCGCTGGTGAGGAACACCTCGCAATGTTCCTCGAAGTTCATCAGCCAATAGGGCAGCTGCAGGTTCGACACGTCGAACAGCGCGCCATTGTGCTGGAAGGCGCGGCCATATTCGCCGTGCGGATCGATCATCACCACATGGCCCTGCGGCGCGAGCTCGCAGATCCGGTGGAGAATGAGGGCGGCGGAGGTCGACTTGCCGGTGCCGGTCGAGCCGAGCAGCGCGAAATGCTTGCCCAGCATCGCATCGATATAGAGCGCGGCGCGGATATCCCGGGTGGGATAGACGGTGCCGACCTCGATATGGGCGCGATCCTCGGCCGCATAGATCTGGCGGAGGTCGGCAGTGGTGACCGGAAACACCTCGGCCCCCGGGGTGGGATAGCGGGTGACGCCGCGGCGGAAGCGGTAGAGCTTGCCCGTCAGCTTCTCCTCATCGCCTTCACCGAGAAAATCGATCGCCGCCGCGATCCGCTGGCCCGTGGGATCTAGCCGTGCGCTGCGGACGCTCGCGATCAGCCAGGCGTTGCCGACCCGGATCTTGACCTGCGCGCCCACCTGCCCGGCATTGGCCAGCGCGGCATCGCCGCTTTCGGCCAGCGCATCGAGTTCACCCAGGTCGAGCAGCACCTGGCTGGACGCGCCCGCGATTTCGAACACCGCGCCGATCGCGCGGGCTCCGGCAGGAGACCGGCCGACAGGGACCCCGCCGGCACCGCCCTCGCTCTCGAACCCACCGACGCGAAACTGGCCTTCCATCGTGCATCCCCCAAAAAGGCAGAGGGAGCATGGACTTGCCGGGGTTAAAACGAAGTATGCGCCGGGGTCAGAAACGGCGCCAGAGCGCACCTGCGCCCCAGCCGAACAGGAACGAGACACCCACCGCGATCAGGCCGTAGATGACCGCATGCTGATCGGCGCTGGTCGCGACGAACCGCTCGAAGCCCGATTTGCGGATCGCGATCGGCCGCACTGCCGCCGCCAGCACGCGGCCGTCGCGGATCAGGAAGGTCTCGGCGGTGAACCGCCCCACCGGCACGCGCGCCGGAATGGTGAGCCGGGCACGGTAGAGCACCCCGCCGGTGATCTCCACCGCGCCGGGTGCCTCGTAGAACAGCCGGTTGCGCCGTCTGAGATCGACCAGCCCCTGGTCGAAGCGCTGCTGCACCTCCGGCGCGGCCCCCGAGGCGGGCGAGAGCTGCAGGCTGTCGAGCCCCAGCTCGTAGATCGCCCGGGTGCGCTCGTCGACCAGCTGGCGGATCGGTCGCGACGAGGCGATCGCGTAGAAGCTGGGCGCCGAGCGATAGCGCATCTGCGCGGCGTTGACCCAGATGCCGGCAACCTTCGATTTCTCGCGGACCACCACCGATTCGGTCGGCCCCTTGATCACCACGACGATATCGGCGGGCCGCTCGCCCTGGCCGGGGGCGCGACCGCCCGGATAGAGGATCGCACCGAACAGCAGCAGCTCGGCGCCGGTGAAGCTGTAGGCGATCTCGATATCGCGCTGCGAGACATCGGGCACCAGCTCGGGCTTGGCCTGCCCCATCAGCAGCGGCGCGAAGAGCGCCAGCGCCCAGGCCCGTCTCACGCCGCGCCTACCGAATAGAGCTCGTCGGGCCGCCAGGCGAGGCCCAGCAGCATCCGCGCGGCAACGGCGAGCACGATGATCGCCAGCAGCAGCCGCAGATATTCCGGCTTGGCCTTGGCCGCGAACCGCGCGCCGAGCTGGGCACCGATCACCGAGCCGAGCAGCAGCAGGATCGCCAGCACGATGTCGACCGCCTTGGTCGTCGTCGCGTGCACCATCGTCGCGACGGCGGTGGTGAACAGCGTCTGGAACAGCGAGGTGCCAACCACCGTCTGGGTGCCCATGCCGAGGATGTAGAGCATCGCCGGCACCAGGATGAAGCCGCCGCCCACGCCCAGCAGCATCGTCAACACGCCGGTAAACATGCCGAGCAGCAGCGGCGCCAGCGGCGAGATGTAGAGGCCCGAGGCGTAGAAGCGCCAGCGGAAGGGCAGCGAGGCGACCAGCGGATGGTGCCGGCGCTTGCGGGCCTTGGGGGGCTTCGCGCCCCGCGACACGCGGATCGCGCTCACCGATTCCTTGCCCATCAGGCCACCGATTGATCCGAGCAGCACGACGTAGAGCACGCCGATCACCACATCGATCTGGCCGCTCGCCTGGAGCAGCTTGAACAGCCAGGCGCCGAGCAGGCTGCCGAGGATGCCGCCGGTGACGAGCACCAAGCCCATCTGCACGTCCACGCCCTTGCGGCGGAGATGCGCGAACACACCCGAGACGCTGGCGCCGGTCACCTGGCTGGCGGCCGAGGCTGCGGCGACCGTCGGCGGAATGCCGTAGAAGATCAGCAGCGGCGTGGTGAGGAACCCGCCGCCCACGCCGAACATGCCGGATAGCAGACCCACGCCCAGCCCCAGCGCCACGATCACGAGCGCGTTGACCGACAGGTTGGCGATGGGAAGATACAGATCCATGCGGATCTAGACCTAGCCCGTTTCGAATGGGGTGCGAAAGGGCGAAGCAGCGGTTTTACGCCATTGGCGTCAGAAGTCGCTGCCCAGGGTGAGCGCCAGGCCCGAGCCGGGCCGCGCATTACCCGCCACGCGCTGCCGCCAGTCCAGCGCGAGCCGGGCCTGCGTTGCGCCGATCGGCAGCGTGGCGACCAGCGTCGGGCCGATATCGAGCCGCTGCGTGGCGCGCTGCGCCGCCCCCCAGGCGCCGACGCCGAGCGCCAGCCGCAGCCTGCGACGCGCCGCGACCGGGTCGGTGAGTCGCACCGCCCCGTCGACATAGGGTTCGGTCCGCGTCCGCAGCACCGCACCGGCCTGGCCATAGGCCTCCAGCCAGAACTCGCCCGCGAGCCGCTGGTCCACCCCCGCGATCAGGCCGGCCGCCGGACCACCGCGCACGCCGTCCAGCCCGAGCCGCTGCTCGACGGCAAGCCGCACCGGCGCGCGCAGGGGATGCCAGTCGATGCCGATCGCCGCTTCGGCGCCGCGGCCGTGCACCGGCCCGGCGACGCGCGCATAGGCGGCCAGCCGGCGCCCCCCGCCAAACCCATAGGCCAGCCGCAGGCCATATTGGCTGCCCCCGAGCTGGCCGGCACCGGGCGCAGCCCCGATGCCGTGGCCGGGCCGCAGCACCAGCCAGCTGCTCGCCTGCCAATGGTCGCGGCGGGGCAAGGGTGCGGGTGGCACCGAGCCTCGTGTCTGGACGCCAGAATAGTCCGCCTGCCCTTCCTGCACGACCGGCACCGGCAAAGCCTCACCCGAGGGCGAGAGCGGGAACGCCGCGGGAATCACCGTGACGCGCGCCGGCAGCTGTATTGCACGCGTTTTCACCCGAGGGCGGATGCCGCCGACGATGCGCGGCGGGGCGACGGCGGCCCCGCGCCGCGCGACCGCTTCGTGCCGAAGCGCCGCACGCAGGCCGACGACAGGACCAGCCGGAATGGCGCTGGAGGCCCCCGGCCACAGCATCGCCGCCCGTATCACGATCCAGCCCAGCACCACGGCACCGATGAACCGCAACGGGCGGCCGCGGCCCGTCGCGCTCATGCCGCCGCCGGCACGGCATCGGCGGGCGCACCCGGAAACTGGTGCGCCGTCTTGTCCCAGCGCAGGGGCCCTCCCAGCAGCAGCCGGACATAGATGCCGAGCGCGCGCCGCGCCGCGAGCAGGCCGATATAGTTGGCGACCAGCATCCGCGGCATCGCCATCAGCCCTTCGACCGGACCGTACAGCCGGGCGACGAGCAGCATCCGCACCGCGAGCCGCCAAAGGAGCAGCACCAGGTTGATGGCGACGCCGGTCGCCAACCAGCTGTCGACGGGCGGCTGGGGCACACCGCTCCAGCGATGTAGCGCCAGCGCGACGCCCCACAGCAGCAGCGCGGCATAGGCGATCGCCAGCACCGGCATCGCCAGCGTGACTCGGCGATCGCGCATTCGCATCCAGTGGTCGCACAGATCCCAGGGGCCGCCCCAGCCCGTGCGGTCCCAGCCGGCGAGCGCGATACCGGCCATCCAGCGTGCCTTCTGCCGCACCGAGGCCGTGACCGTCGCCGGGAAATAGGCGCGCACCGCCACCGGCGGGCCGCCGGGGCATTCCGCCACCCGGACAAAGGCGCAGCGCTCGCCCATCGCGCGCAGGGCGAGACCGAGCTCGTAATCCTCGGTCAGGCTGGTCGCGTCGAACGGCAGGCCGCGCGCTGCAGCGATCCGTCGCAGCACGTCGCATCGGATCGCACAGCCGACACCGGCAAGCGGCAGGCTGGCCCCCAGCATCTGCCGCACCAGCAGCGTGAGCCCATGCGACTGGGCAAATTCGTCGAGGTAATGGCCGGACACCAGGAGCGATCCCGGCTGGCGCAGCGGCGTGACCGGAAGCTGCACCGCGCCGTGGCGATCGATCCACGCGGTGTAGACCTCGAGCTCCTTGGGGTGCACCACGTCCTCCGCATCGTGGAGCACGATCGCGGTAAAGGCATCGCCTTCCGCCGCCTGGTCCCGTTCCATCGCATGCCACAGGCCGTTGAGACAGTCGGCCTTGGTCGTCGGTCCCGGTCGCGGCCCGATCACGAGCCGGACGCGTGCGTCCGCCGCAGCGATCGCGGCAACTGCCGCAATGGTCTCGGGATCATTGGGATAGGTGCCGACATAGATGCGATAACGCTGCGATGGCCATCGCGCGAGCATTCCCCGCAGCATCGGCGTGATGACCGCGGATTCGTCCCACGCCGGCACGAAGATGGCAAATCGAGCCTCAGCACGTGCGCAATCTGCCGGGACATCCGGACCACGTCCCCGCTGCCGCTTCAGACGCAGAAAAATATACAGAATGTCGACCAGGAGATCATCGAGACCACCGATCAGCATGAATACGACAGATACAGCAAATAGTTCGCGGTTTACCGCGTCTATTACCTCGATAGCCATCGCCCCCTCTCCAAACGATGTATTCGAGTCGGACCTCGTTACTATCTCGAATAGAGTATCCTATATCAACTTATATATGAAGATGCGCAACAACGGTTTGCGCGTGGCCCTTCGCATGCAGCAGCATTCAGCAACGGGGCGGGGAACTGCACGGGCAGATACGGCGTTACCTGCGCACCCGATCCTTTGGACACCCCGAACTTGGAACCGGTCGCACCCATTCCGTGGTGCGGCCGGTTCTCTTTACGGGTTACCAGTAGAAGCCCGGCACGACGCGAAGGACGGTGCCGCGTCGCGTATCGACCAGCAGCACATCGTTATAGTGACGCACCCAGGCGCGGCCATAGCCCGGCTGCGGCAGATGGTAGCGCCACGGATCGCCGATCAGATAGCGCGGGCCGTAATAGACGGCGCCGATCCGCGCGCCCGGCTGGAAGCGGTAATAGCGGAACGGCGCGCGCCACTCGCCACGGGCATACAAGCCGCGATTGCGGTCGCGCCAGGCGCGCCAGTCATTCTCGGCCCAGCGGCGATCGCGGTCGCGCAGGTCCTCGCGATATTCGCGGTGCGCCTCGCGCAGGTCGCGGCGTTCCTCGCGGATGCGGCGTGGATCGCCCGAGCGCTCGGCATGGCGCAGGTCGCGCGCTTCCTCGCGAATGTCACGACGGTCCCCGCGCAATTCCGCCTGCGACTGCGCCAGTACGGGCGTCGGCGCCAGCAGGGCCGGCGCCGCAATCGCGGTCAGCAGGGCGATGGGAACGAGCTTCTTCATCGGTTTTCTCCATCCTGATCGAACCGCCGGCCCTAAAGCCGGCTTGCGCACAGAAATGGAGAAACGCTGCTGAACGCTCCGCGAACGGCGCAGTCAGCCGCGCGACAGGAAGGCCTTACTGGCCGCCGCCGCCACCGCCGCCGCCAGGACCGCCCCCCGCACCGGGCGCACCGACCGTGCCGATATTGCCGAACAGATCCGAGAAGAAGCTGCGGCGGCGACCCAGCGTCGGCGTGGTCTTGCCATAGGGGCTGATCGACGCGGCCAGTTCGACGCCGGTTTCATCGACCGCCGCGACATTGCCGCTCTGGTCGAAGCGAATGCGCAGCGTCGTCTGCGTCTTCACCTTCGGGTCGCGGAACGCGAAGTTGCTGCTGTCGCGCGAGACGTAGAACCACTCGCCTTCGTTGAACTGGCTGGTGAAGCTCGGATGGCCGAGCGTCTGCATCACCGAGTCGCGGGTATCGATGCCGGGCTGCACCGAGGCGACGAGATCGTGATCGACGACATAGCCCTGATGCGTCCGCACCGGCGTACAGGCGGTGGTGCCGAGCACGACCAACAACGCGGCGGTGCCGAGCGTGCGAACGGGAAGCGACATCAGGTTCTCCAGGCAAACACATGCGACCCCCGGATTGCATCGCGGGCCGAAGGCCTCAATATGCGGCAAAATGCGGCCAAACAAGGTCGCGACCGAGGAAGGCACGAACAACGGCAATGCGAATGCTCCAGCGGCTCTTCGGCAAACCCGATCGCGGCACCGCCCCGCAGCTCTATGCGGGCGTCGTCGCGCGCGGCCGCGCGCCGCACTGGTACACCGATGGCGCGGTGCCGGACACGGTCGACGGCCGGTTCGACATGATCGCCGCGGTGCTGTGCATCGTGCTGTTGCGGCTGGAAGCGGAGCCGGCCAGCATTCCCACCAGCACCGCGGTCGCCGAATGCTTCATCGACGACATGGACGGCCAGCTGCGCGAGATCGGCATCGGCGACATCATCGTCGGCAAGCATGTCGGCCGGATGATGGGCATGCTCGGCGGCCGGCTCGGCGCCTATCGCAGCGGACTGGCCGAGGGCGACCTCGCCCCCGCGCTCGTCCGCAACCTCTATCGTGGCGAGGCCCCCGCGCCCGCCGCCCTCACCCATGTCGAGGCGCGCTTGCGCGCCTTTCGCGATGCGCTGGCGGCGATCCCGCTCGCGCGTGTGATCGCAGGAGAGCTTGCCCAATGACCGACCCCGAATTTTCCCGCCCGCACCGGCTCGACCAGATCGGCGCCGGCGACAGCGACGTGCAGATCTCCGCCGACGATGCCGAGCGCGCCGCGCTCAGCCGCCGCTTTGGCCTGAAGGCGATCGAGAAGCTGGAGGCCGTCTACCATTTGCGCCGCGACGCGCAGGGCGTGGTTGCGCGCGGCCACCTGTCCGCCCGACTCACCCAGCGCTGCGTGGTGACCGGCGATCCGCTGCCGGCGAAAGTCGAACAGGATTTCGCGATTCGATTCGTCCCCGAGCTTGCCGCCCAAGGCGAGGATGAGGTGGAGCTGACCGAAGACGAGTGCGACACCGTCTTCTACAGCGGCGGCATGATCGACCTGGGCGAAGCCGCCGCCGAGACGATGGCGCTCGAGCTGGATCCCTATCCGCGCAGCACCCGCGCTGCGGACGTGCTGCGCGAGGCCGGGGTGAAGAGCGAGGACGAAGCGACCCCGGTCAACGCGCTGGCCGGCCTCAAGGATCTGCTCGCAAAGAAGTGAGCGGCTGTGGGCGGGTGGCAAGCAGCCCGCCCGCCACCAGCAGTCCGATCGCGAGAACTACCAGCGACCCTGCGGCGAACGATCCGCCCAGGATCGCGAAATGGCCGAGCGGCGTGCGCAGATCGCGCAGTCCCGCCCAATAGGGCAGCACCAACAGCCCGCGCAGGACGAACAGCACCGCGAGCGCGCCGAGCGCGCCGCGATGCACGCCGCCGCGCGCCGGTATCCAGCAAAGCGCGGCGAGCCCCGCCAGAGCACCCGCAATCACCAGCGTGCCGGTCAGCGCGGGCCAACTTCCCGCCGCGCGCGACGCGACGATCGAGGGCGGTGCGCCGAGCCAAGCAATCCAGATGGGCCCCGCCCAATAGGCCAGCAGGTGGGCGGCAGCGCCGAGGAAGAGGCCCAGCCCCGCCACCCGGAATGCAAGGTCGCCGGAAACAGGTGTGTTGCTCATGTATAGCACCTTAGCGCAGCCGCTCGCAGGTGCAACTCCGTCAGCGGTCGGCGCCGATGCCCCGCGCGAGCAGTTGCGCGACGACATCGGCGATCGCCTCCGGCGGGGTGCCTTCGTCCCACACGCTGTAGCGAAGGCCGAGAAACACGTTCATCCCCATGATCGCCCAGGCATGGATCTCGCTGACGTCGTCGCGCACCTCGCCGCGCTCGGCAGCGGCGCGCAGGCGGGCGGCAATGCGATCTGCGGTGCTCGCATAATGATGACGGAAGCTGGCGGGGTCGACGAACTCGGCCTCGTCGATGATGCGGTAGATTTCCTTGTGCGCGCGCGCGAAGCGGATGAATGCGAGCAGCGCCGCGCGCTCGGCATCGATCTGGTCGTGCGCGCCGCGCAGTGCCGGGCCGACATGCTCGCGCACCTGATCGCTCATGTCGCGAACGAGCGCGCGGAACACCGCGTCCTTGGAATCGAAATAGGTGTAGAAGCTGCCGAGCGCCACGCCTGCCCGCCGGGTGATCCCGCTGATCGAGCCGTCGTGAAAGCCCTTCTCGCCGAACTCGGCGGCGGCGGCGTCGAGTATCGTGCGCAGCGTGCGCCGCCCGCGCTCGGTGCGCGGCACCTTCGCGTCGTTGGACGCTGCCCCCGCTTCCGGCACGGAAGTGGCTGAATTGCCACGCTCGCCCGCCATGCTCTGCCTCCCCTTTCAATCCCAAGTTGAAACCCGGTTCAGGTTTCAGTATAGCTTCCGGCAACGGCTTACAACCCGCGTTCAAGATGGGTTGCACCAGGGGAGGATTACCATGTCACGGCACGATTCCGTTCGTATCGCCCTGCTCGCGAGCGCCGCGCTGCTCGCCGCAACACCTGCCTTCGCGCAGGACAGCGCAACCACCGGCCAGACCGCCCAGGCGGCAACGATGCAGGACGGCGAGATCATCGTCACCGCCCGCCGCCGCGAGGAAAGCCTGCTCGACGTGCCGATCGCGGTCACCGCGATCAGCGGCGCGCAGCTGAACGCCCAGGGCGCGCTCGACATCACCGACATCGCCCAGTCGGCGCCCAACGTCTCGCTCGAGGTGTCGCGCGGCACCAACAACACGCTGTCCGCCTTCATCCGCGGCGTCGGCCAGCAGGATCCGGTCGCCGGGTTCGAGGCGGGCGTGGGCCTCTATCTCGACGACGTGTACCTGAACCGGCCCCAGGCCGCGGTGCTCGACATCTACGACGTCGAGCGGATCGAGGTGCTGCGCGGCCCGCAAGGCACGCTCTACGGCCGCAACACGATCGGCGGCGCGGTGAAATACGTGACCAAGCGGATCGGCGCCGACCCGCAACTGCAGGTGCGCGGCACCTATGGCACCTACAATCAGGCCGATCTGGTGGTGAGCGGGAGCGCCCCCGTCGGCGACACCGGCCTGAAGGTGAGCGCCGCCGGCGCGCGGCTGAGCCGCGGCGGCTTCGGCACCAACCTCACCACGGGGCAGGACAATTACAACAAGGACCTGTGGGCGGCGCGCGGCACGGTGGAATATGCGCCCAGCGCAAGCGCGTTCTTCCGCGTCTCCGGCGACTATACCCACGACAAGAGCAACACCCGCGGCGGTCACCGGTTGATCCCGGGCATCGTCAGCGGCACCCCGGTGCTGATCGACAAGTTCGATACGCAGGGCGGCCTCGTAAGCCCGCGCCAGGACGTGACCGCCTGGGGCATCACCGGCCTGGCCGAGCTGCACCCGGCCGACTGGCTGACCTTCCGCTCGATCACCGCCTATCGCAAGGATGACAGCGCCACCCCGATCGACTTCGACGCGCTGCCGGCGGTGCAGGTCGACGTGCCGGCCTATTACAACAACAAGCAGTTCAGCCAGGAAGCCCAGCTGCTGGTAAACACCGGCGGGCTTTCCGGCCTGCTCGGCGTCTATTACCTCGATGCCAAGGCGAAGACGGTGTTCGACGTCCGGCTGCCGGGCGGCGTGACCGCGCTGACCTTCGGCGACGTGAAGACCGATACCGTCGCGGTGTTCGGCGACTTCACCTACGACATCACGCCGATGTTCAGCGTCTCGGCAGGCGGCCGCTACACCTGGGACCAGCGCCAGTCGCGCGTGCTGCGCCAGACCTATCTGGGCGGCGGCTCGCCCACCTTCGGCGGCACCGGCACGCTGTTCGCCACCACCTCGGACTTCCGCGGCAGCGCCGATTTCAAGAAGTTTACCCCGCGCGCCTCGATCAGCTTCAAGCCGAGCAAGGACCACACGCTCTACGCAAGCTGGGCCAAGGGCTTCAAGGGCGGCGGCTTCGACCCGCGCGGCCAGACGACCGCCTGCCGCACGCCCACGGGTATCCCGTGCACCCCGGCGCAAATCTATGACTTCATGTCGTTCGATCCCGAGAACGTCACCAGCTACGAAATCGGCTACAAGGCGTCGCTGTTCGATCGCCGGCTGAGCTTTGCGCTGGCAGCCTTCCATGCCGACTATACCGACGTGCAGGTGCCCGGCTCGATCGGCACGACGATCAACGGCCAGCAGAGCTTCATCGGCATCACCACCAATGCCGGCAAGGCGCGGATGCGGGGTGTGGAATTCGAAGGCAATCTGGTCGCCGCGCGCGATCTGGCGCTGCCTGGCGGCACGCTCAATCTCAACTGGTCGGTCGGCTATCTCGATGCACGCTACCAGCGCTTCATCGATTCGCGCGGGATCGACGTCGCCAATCGCCGCCGCATCCAGAACACGCCCGATTGGACCGCGAGCGGCACCATCGGCTATTCGGTGCCGGTGGGCAGCGAAGGCCAGGTCGCGGCGAGCTTCACCGCCTCGTACCGCAGCGCCTCGCAGCAGTTCGAGCTGCGTACGCCGATGCTCGACCAGCCGGGTTTCACCCTGTTCGATGCGAATGTGAACTGGGACATCAACAAGAAGCTGTCGATCGGCGTCCACGGGCGCAACCTGTTCGACAAGCGCTACATCGTATCGGGCTACAACTTCCTCGCGCAGAACCCCGATACCGGCGATTTCCTGCGCAACGCCGCGGGCAATTATGTGCCCACGCTGGGGACGGAAGGCGTGCTGACCGGCTATTACGGCAACCCGCGCCAGGTGTTCGTCACCGGTACGGTGAAGTTCTGAGGCGATGCGCCCCTTCCCCCGCCGCGGGAAGGGGCGCACCCTGATCCAAACCCACCCGGCCGAGGAGTGACCGTGCAGTCGAGCCCCACCCGTCCCGCTGCGCCGCGCGGCCTTGTCCTCGCGATGCTGCTGCTGGTCTATATCTTCAACTTCCTCGACCGGCAGATCCTGTCGATCCTGGCGCAACCGGTGAAGGCAGACCTCGGCCTCGACGACGGGCAGCTCGGCATGCTGGGCGGTTTCGCCTTCGCGCTGCTCTATTCGACGCTCGCCATCCCGCTGGCGATGCTGGCGGACCGGACCAGCCGCAGCTGGGTGATCGCGGTCTCGCTCGGTATCTGGAGCGCCTTCACCGCGCTGTGCGGGACGGCGCAGACCTTCACGACGATGTTTCTCTACCGGCTCGGCGTAGGCATCGGCGAGGCCGGGGGCGTCGCGCCCAGCTATGCGCTGATCGCCGATGCCTGGCCGGCCGAGCGCCGGTCGCGGGCGCTGTCGATCTATTCGCTGGGCATTCCGCTCGGCTCGGCCGGTGGCGCGCTGCTCGGCGGCTATATCGCGCAGACGGTGGAATGGCGCGCTGCCTTCCTCGTCGTCGGGCTGCTCGGGCTGGCCATCGCGCTGCCGTTCAAGTGGATCGTCCGCGATCCGGTGCGCGCGGTGCCCGCCAAGGATGCCATCCCGCTCAACCGCGTCTTCGCGATCCTGGCCGCCAAGCCCAGCTTCTGGCTGCTCGCCTTCGGCGCGGCCGCGGGATCGATGTGCGGCTACGGCGTGGCGTTCTGGCTGCCGAGCCTGATCCTGCGCAGCTTCCAGCTCGATCTTTCGCAGGTCGGCCAGTTCTTCGGCGGGCTGGCGCTTACCGGCGGGGTGGCGGGCATCCTCCTCGGCGGATGGCTGGGCGACCGGCTCGGCGGCCGGGATCGGAAGTGGTACGCGCTGGCGCCGGCGATCTGCTATGTGCTCGGCCTGCCGCTGTTCGTGGCGGGCGTGCTGGCGCACAGCTGGCAGGCGGCGTTCCTGCTGTTCCTGGTGCCGCAGGCGCTGGTCTATGTGTGGCTGGGGCCGGTGCTCACCGCCGTCCAGCATCTGGTGCCGCCGCAGATGCGCGCGACCGCCTCGGCCTCGTTCCTGCTGATCAACAACCTGATCGGGCTGGGCCTCGGCAGCTGGGTGATCGGCCTGCTCTCGAAGCAGCTGACGCCGGCGTACGGCGCCGCGGACGGCCTGCGCTACGCCATCGCAGCGGGGCTGGGCCTGTATCTCGTCGCCGGCATCCTAATGGCGCTGGCAAGCAGGCGGCTGGCGAGGGACTGGGTCGACTGATCCCCCGATTCCCGCACCATCGTGGTTACCTCTATAATAACCACATGAGCTATACCCCGACCGACCTCGTCAAAGCCGAGAAGAATGTGGTGCTCGCCGAGCGCCACATTGCCGCCCAGCAGGAAGTCCTCGCCATGATGCGCGCCGCCGGCAGCCCCACCGAGGGCGCCGAGGAACTGCTCGCCAAGTTCGAAGCCGATCGCGGCCGCGCCGAGCGGATCCGCGACTGGATCGCCAGCGGCCTGGGCGAACGCGGGCGTGAGCACCGCGTCGCCGCCTGATTACCGCTCGCGCGTCGCTGCGAAGGTCACTTTGTTGTAGCGCTCGGCGATATAGCCGACTTCCCAGGCCGACTTGGCCAGGAAGACGGGGTTGCCGTCGCGATCCTTGGCGAGCGCCCCGCGGTTGAGGTCCAGAAACTCCTTGAGCGCGGCGGCATCGTCCGACGCGACCCAGCGCGCGGTGTCATAGGGCGAGGGCTCGAGCACCGCGCCCACCTTATATTCCGCATCCAGCCGGCTGAGCAGCACGTCGAGCTGCAGCTGGCCGACCACGCCGATGATCCAGTTCGATCCGATCTCCGGATAGAACACCTGGATCACGCCCTCCTCGGACAGATCGTCGAGCGCCTTGCGCAGCTGCTTGGTCTTGGTGGGATCCTTCAGCGCCACGCGGCGCAGAATTTCCGGCGCGAAGTTGGGCAGCCCGGTGAAGCGCACCCCTGCGCGCTCGGACAGCGTGTCGCCCACCCGCAGCGTGCCGTGGTTGGGGATGCCGATGATGTCGCCGGGGAACGCCTCGTCCGCCAGTTCGCGCTCGCGGGCGAAGAACAGGATCGGCGAGTGGATCGCGATCGGCTTGCCATGCCCGGTCGGCGTCAGCTTCATGCCGCGCTTGAAGGTGCCCGAAACCAGCCGCATGAACGCGATGCGGTCGCGGTGGTTGGGGTCCATATTGGCCTGGACCTTGAACACAAAGCCGGTCACCTCGTCGCGGGTCGGCTCGACCGGCGCCGGCTCGGCCGGCAGCGCATGCGGCGGCGGCGCGAACTCGGCGATCGCGGCGATCAGCGAATCGACGCCAAACTCCTTCAACGCCGATCCGAAATAGACCGGCGTCATGTCGCCGTTGCGATAGGCCTCGCCGTCGAAGGTCTCATAGCCGGCCTGCGCCAGCTCGACATCCTCGCGCAGCTTGGCGAGATTGGCGGGCGAGACGATTCCATCGAGCTGCGGATCGTTCACGCCGCTGGTCTGGATCACCTTGCCGTGGAATTCGCGGCTGTCGCCCTCGGGCAGCAGCAGGCGATTGGTGGCGAGATCGAAGATGCCTTCGAACGTGCCGCCCATGCCCACCGGCCAGGTCATCGGCACCACGTCGAGCTGGAGCAGCTCGGCCACTTCGTCGAGCGTTGCGAACACCTCGCGGCCCTCGCGATCGACCTTGTTGACGAAAGTGATGATCGGCACGTTGCGCAGGCGGCACACTTCGAACAGCTTGCGCGTCTGGCTCTCGATGCCCTTGGCGACGTCGATCACCATGACGGCGGAATCGACCGCGGTCAGCGTGCGATAGGTGTCTTCCGAGAAGTCCTCGTGGCCCGGGGTGTCGAGCAGGTTGAAGGTGATGCCCTCGCGCTCGAAGGTCATCACCGAGCTGGTGACCGAAATACCGCGCTGCTGCTCGATCTTCATCCAGTCCGAGCGCGCGCGCCGCGCCTGGCCGCGCGCCTTCACCTCGCCGGCGAGATGGATCGCACCGCCGAACAGCAGCAGCTTTTCGGTGAGCGTGGTCTTGCCCGCGTCCGGGTGGGAAATGATGGCGAACGTACGACGATCGGAGGGGGGCATGCGGGTGCTTCGAACGGGAGGGAGAATCTCGATGCCTTAGTCGGTGACGGGTTCTTTATCCAGCAGCGAGTGCGCCGCGCTGTCCCTCAGTCGACCAGCGTCACGTCCATGCCGAAATGCCGCGTCTCGCCGGGCGCGAGCCGATGGATGCCGGGCTTGTCCCAGATCTCGCCGGTGAAGCCCGCCGGATCGGCGATGCCCCACCAGGGCTCGACGCAGACATAGCGGGCGCCCGGCTTGGTCCAGAGACCGAGCACGCCGGTATCGGGGAACCGGATGCGGAGCTGCGGCCCGTCTTCTGCGCCGTACAACAGGCCCCGGCTGGCGAGTTGGTCCCAGATCAGAGCATCGGCGGTGAACAGGTCGTCGGACAGCGGCAGCGTCCGCCCCTCCACCGGGCTCGCCCGGCGATCGGCCGCGATGCCGCCCTCTCCGATGGTACGGAGCGACGAGAATTCGGGTTCGTCGAAGAGGATGCAGTGCGCGGCGCGCGGGGCCCCATAGGGCAGCGGCCAGGCGAAAGCGGGGTGGAAGCCGAAGCTTGTCGGCATGTCGCGCGTGTCGCGGTTGGTCACCGCGATCTCGATCCACAGCGTCGCCTCATCCAATCGGTACGTCGCGTCGAGCGCGAAGGCGAAGGGATAGACAGCGCGCGTCTCGGCATCGTCCTCCAGCCGGAAGGTCGCGCGATCGGCCGCCTGCGCGACCAGCGCGAAGTCGCGCCGCCGGGCGAAGCCGTGCTGCGGCAGGCTGTAGTCGCGCCCGTCGAGCCGGTAGCGATCGCCCACCAGCCTTCCGACGATCGGGAACAGCAGCGGCGCCCGGCCCGACCAGAAGGCCGGATCCGCATCGGTCATCAGCTCGCGCCCGGCGGGGTCGCGCAGCGAGGACAGCTCGGCACCGTGCGGGTTGATGGCGGCGCTCAGCCGCGCGCTTGCGATCTCGATCATGGCGTCTCCCCTGCCTGTTCCCCCGCGATAGCGGCGCGGCGGCGCCGGGGAAAGTGCCGTCAGAAGCCCCAGCTCAGCCGCACCGCACCGCCCAGATCGCTCGGCATCGCCGCGATGTTCCCGGGCTGGCGGCGCAGGAACAGGTTGCTGCTCACGTCGCCGTCGAGGAACCCCCAGCGATAGCGCAGTTCATAGTCAATCTCGCGCCCCACCGGCGCCAGGTTGATCCGCTGGGTGCTCCAGCTGGTGACGCTGAGCGTCTCATAGTCCCAGCCCTGCGGCAGCGTGATGCCCAGGCCGCCATGCGCCACCCGCAGCGGCTGCGCGATCCGCAGGCCGATCGAGTCCGCCCCGAACAGTCCGTCCTTGCCGATATCGGCGGCCCAGGCGTTGGTGCGCAGCAGACCGTTGCCCTGGATGCCGTCGCGCAAGGTGGCATAGGTCCAGCCCTTGCGCAGCGATCCGCCGAGGCTCCAGCCCTCGCCCAGCCCCCAGCGCAGGCCGAGATCGGCGAACAGGCTGTCGGCCCGCGCGGCGCCGAGGCCGGGGCTGAACCGCGCGCCGAGCACGGTGTTGTTCTCGGACAGGCGGGTAAGCGCGACGCTCGCGTTCAGCCCGCCCAGCCGCCGATCGAGCGCGATCGTGGTGCGGCCATAGCCGTAGCGCTGCCACCGCGCCTGCAGCGCCGCGGCATCGCCATCGTGCCGGCTGAGCACGTCGCCATATTCGCTGGCGAAGCTGAGGCCCCAGCCGCCGAACAGCCGGCGCACCGCCGCCGATCCGCCGACATCCACGTCGAAGCCCGCACCGCTCAGCGGATCGCGCGCGATCAGGAAGGCCGGATCGTCGCGGCCGGCGAGCTGCGCGGTGAGCGTGTTGCCGCTCTGCGAGGCGCCGAACGCGAACTGGACATTGGCGCCCAGGCGGCCGCTGACCGTCGTCGCCAGCATCCGCGCGATCCCGGCATCGCGGCTGGTGATGCCGAGCGGCGCGATCCGCACCGAATCGCCGTTGGGCACCAGCGACACGGCCACGCGCAGGCGATCGCCGCCCACCGCGAAGCTGCGGTCGCGGGTGGCCATCAGCGCGGGCAGGTTGCGCGACAGCCCCTGGCGCTGGAAGGGGTGGCTGAGGGTGGTCGTAAAGACACGGCCGTAGGAATCGAGCACGGCCATGCCCAGCGCGCCCTGCGCAGCATCGCCCATCGCCGCCGACAGCGTGCCGTTGATGCCGGATGTCACGACCGCGCTGGTGCCGGCGACCGAGGTGGTGCCCACCGGCTGGAAGGCGCGGGTAAGGTCCAGCACGCCGCGACCGTAGACCGAATCCACCCCGGCATCGCCCACGTCGCGGGCGGTGGCATAAAGCAGATCGACGATCTGCTTGCCCGTGAGATTCGGAAAGGCCTGGGCAAGCAGCGCGATCGCGCCGGAGATCTGCGGCGCCGAGAAGGACGTGCCGGACCATATGAAGGCGGTGTTGTTCGCATCCGGCGCGCGCACGCCCTCGCCCACCGCGGCAAGATAGACGCTGGCCGAACTGCCCGCCCGGTTCGAGAAGCTGGAGATCACGTCGCTGGCGTTCACCGAGCCGGCGATGATCACCAAGCCGCGCGAAATCGCAGCGTTGGTGGCCGCGCTGGTGAAGGCGTCGGGGTTGGCGGCGCCGTCGTTGCCGGCGGCAATCACCACGATCACGCCGGCGGCGGTGGCACGATCGATCGCCGCGGCCAGCGTGCTCGACGCGGAATCCCCGCCGAGCGAGATGTTGACGACCCGCGCGCCGGCCTGCCGGGCGCGATCGAGACCGAGCGCGATCGTGCTGTCGGAAAACTTGCAGGTGCTGGTGTCCTTACCGTCGCAGCTGCCCGGCTGGTCGGCGCGCTCGACCACCAGCTGCGCGTCGAAGGCGACCCCGTGCGTGCCGCTGCCGTTGCGGCGGCCGGCAATGGTGAAGGCTACCGCCGTTCCATGGCCGCCGACATCGTCGAGGCTGCCATTGCCGGAAGGATCGCTGGAGCTGGCCAGGATCCGGCAGGTGCCGACGCCCAGCCCGCCCGAGCAATCGCCGAACTCGGCGCTCTGCAGGTCGATGCCGGAATCGATCACCCCCACCTTGATGCCGCTGCCGGTCGCACCCGCCTTGTAGGCGACCAGCGCGTTCATCGAAACGGCGCCGGCCGTCGCCCGGTATTCGGACGTGTCATAGTTGGTGGTCGGCGTTGGCGTAGGCGTGGGTGCCGGCGCGGGTGTGGGTGTGGGTGTGGGTGTGGGTGTGGGTGTGGGTGTGGGTGTGGGCGTAGGCGTGGGTGTCGGCGTTGGCGTGGGTGTTGGAGTCGGCGTCGGCGCGGGCGTCGGGGCCGGTGTGGGTGTGGGCGTAGGCGTAGGGGTCGGAGTCGGCGTGGGCGTCGGTGCAGGGGTGGGCGCAGGGCTCGGCGCAGGCGTCGTCGCCACACCGCCGCCGCCGCCGCTACCGCCGCTGCACGCGCCCAGCGCGACCAGGCCACTGATGGCAGCCGACTGCATCCACCGCATGCTCAACGCAACCCGCATACTCATCCCCAGTTTCGGAGCGGACGCTGTACCGCGCCACTGGTTTACGGACTGTTCACTACCGCAACAAACGCGCGAAGGCGTGTCCTGCATCGCTCCCGGCTTGCGATGGCGTGGGGCACCACCTACAGGCCGCGGCGATGCTCGCCCAGCTTTCGCATATCCGCAACTGGATCTTTGATCTGGACAATACGCTCTATCCCGCGAGCGCGAACCTGTTCGCGATGATCGACGCGCGGATCGGGGAGTATGTCCAGCGCCTGCTGCACTGCTCGGCCGAAGAGGCCCACAAGGTGCAGAAGGCCTATTTCCACGCGCACGGCGCGACGCTGTACGGACTGATCCAGGAGCATGGCACCGATCCGCACGACTATCTGGACTATGTCCACGACGTCGACATGCGCGTGCTGGAAGCGAACGAGGCGTTGGTCGAGGCGCTCGCCCGGCTGCCGGGGCGCAAGCTGATCTTCACCAATGGCGACGCGCCCTATGCGCGGAAGGTGCTCGACCGGCTGGGCCTGGGCGAGACGTTCGAAGCGATCCACGACATCCACGCGACCAACTATCGCCCCAAGCCCGAGCCCTCGGCATATCGGGGCCTGTGCGACGCCTATGGCCTGGACCCGCGCGACTCGCTGTTCGTCGAGGACATGGCGCGCAACCTGGGGCCGGCCAAGGCGATCGGCATGACCACCGTCTGGATCGACAACGGCTCCGAACAGGCGCCCGACGCCGACCGCAGCTTCATCGACTATACCATCACCGATCTCGGAGCCTGGCTCCACAGCATCTTGGAGAGCTGACATGACCGATCTCGCCGCGACGATCGACGCCGCCTGGGAAGACCGCGCGAACCTGAGCTTCGCCACCACCGGCGCGGTGCGCGATGCCGTTGCCGAAGCGCTGAACCTGCTCGATCGCGGCGAGGCTCGCGTCGCCGAGCCGGTGGACGGCGGCTGGCAGGTCAACCAGTGGCTCAAGAAGGCGGTGCTGCTCAGCTTCCGCCTCAACGACAATGTCGTCGTCCCTGGCCCCGAAGGCACCGCCTGGTTCGACAAGGTGCCCTCGAAGTTCACCGGCTGGGATGAGGCCGCCTACCGCGCCGCGGGCTTCCGCGCGGTGCCGGGCAGCATCGTCCGCCACGGCGCACACATCGCCAAGGGCGCGGTGCTGATGCCCAGCTTCGTCAATATCGGCGCCTATGTCGGCGAAGGCACCATGGTCGATACCTGGACCACGGTCGGCAGCTGCGCGCAGATCGGCAAGAACGTCCACCTTTCGGGCGGCGTCGGCATCGGCGGCGTGCTCGAGCCGTTGCAGGCCGATCCCGTCATCATCGGCGACGGCGCGTTCATCGGCGCGCGCTCCGAAGTGGCCGAGGGCGTGCGAGTCGGCGAGGGTGCCGTG